>NZ_CP062310.1:1200000-1500000 GCF_014876775.1 Infirmifilum lucidum
CATTGACCAGCTCGTAGAGCTCGAGATAAAGAGGCGTGGGCTCGACACGCCATTCATGATCAGGAGCCTCGTGTACTTGAAGGACGCGCTAACTCTAGACCTCGGCCGCGCCCTCGTCCTGAGGAGCGACTCCGGTTCAATGTACGTCAAGAACATCATCCTCGAGAGGCTACCGAACACCGTAATGCTCTTTACGACGGTAACCGTGATAAACTTCTTCCTGCACCTGTTCATCGGGCTCTACCTCTCCCGGCACTACGGTAGCCCTCTAGACAAGATTACTGTTGCACTTGCACCAACGTCCGTGATACCGGGGTGGTTCTACGGGATATTCCTGATCCTGATCTTCTACTCCTGGCTACACGTACTGCCACCTGGAGGCCTCGTCGACGTCCCGCCGCCGGAGAACCCCGTGGACTACGCGTTGAGCGTCATGAAGCACATGATACTCCCGATGCTCTCATGGATTATCTCTGGCTTCTTCCTGGGGGTGTACGGGAACAGGACGTTCTTCCTGATATTCTCCACCGAGGACTACGTCGAGGCCGCAAAGGCTAAGGGCTTGCCGCCACGAGTAATCGAGACGAGGTATATACTGAGGCCCACGCTACCCCCGATAGTTACGAGCTTCGCCTTGTCCCTCATAGGCTCGTGGGGTGGCGCCATAATAACCGAGACTGTGTTCGAGTGGCCGGGCCTGGGCCTTGTCACGTTCAACGCCATCTCTTCCTTCGACACGCCAGTCATAGTCGGCATAACGGTAATCTACGCGTACTTGCTCATGTTCACGGTTCTAATACTGGACATCATCTACGGGTGGCTTGACCCCAGGATAAAAGTCCAGTTCAGGTGACTAGCCCATGAGTTCCAGGGGGTTTGGTGGGAGGGTAGGAAGTGTCCTCAGAGAACTCTTAACCTATAAGTCCGGCATACTAGGCATAATCCTACTCGGCTTCCTAGTGGCACTATCAATCTATACGGTTACCACGATACCGGTGGACAAGGCTATCATGATGTGGAGGAGCGGGGAGAGCATGTGGCTCGATAATCCTAGGGTAGCCCCTCCTGAGTGGATACAGTTTTTCGTCGGGAAGAACCTGCCTAAAACAATGGTGTTTGACTCCAGGAAAATAGGACTAAATGTTGCCAAGTCCTCAGCCCCAGTCGTTGGAACAAACATGAAGAAAGTAAGGATTGAGTTCACCTTCGACTACCAGTACGATGACTTCCCTTCAGAGCTCAACATGTTCTTCACGAGCAACTTCACACGCGAGCAGGGCGCGCCTATAGTGAAAATAATATGGGTTAAGCCTAATGGAGAGCGTATAGACCTCGGGGAGTTCACGGTTACCGGCGAGAAATACAACCTCTACTTCGTCACAGAACCTATCACGAGAGCTCTTGTCTCCTACGTTAGGCAACAGTACGGGGTTGACCCTAGCGACGCTATAACGAACATGATGTTCCTGTTCGGGAAGTTCACGCGTGAGTCCCTGAAAACTGGGAAAATGGAGGTAGAGAAGGGTACTTACAGGGCAATTATAGACGCCACGCTGTTCGGCCAGGAATCAGACATTGACTGTAAGATGGTCGTCTACGGCACTGTCTACGGGATTGCAGGTACAGACCACTTAAGACGGCCACTTGAAATAGCCCTACTGTGGGGCGCGCCGGTAGCCCTCGCCTTTGGCCTTACAGCGTCTCTTGTTACGACGTTCGTCGGACTGATAATCGCAACTATTAGCGGGTATTACGGCGGCATTCTAGACAACATAATCCAGAGGGTAACCGAAATCTACATGGTTCTACCCTTCCTCCCGTTCTTGATCCTCATATCTGTCTTCTACGGGATAAACATATGGACTCTCCTGGCCGTAGTAATAGTCCTGAGTATATTCGGTCCAGGAATTAAGTCGACTAGAGCGCTCGTCATGCAAATAAAGGAGTACCCATACGTAGAGGCTGCAAAGGTATACGGCGCGTCCAACACAAGGATAATTTTCCTGTACATAATACCGAAGATCCTCCCGCCGGTTATCCCAGGACTAATCTCGGCTGTACCGGGCTATGTATTCCTAGAGGCGGCGCTAGCGTTCCTGGGGCTAGGCGACCCCTCACTCCCAACGTGGGGTAAAGTCATAAACGACGCCTTCGAGCAGGGCGCCCTCTACAAGGGCTATTTCTACTGGGTACTCGAGCCCTCTGCTTTCCTCGTCCTTACAGGCCTCGCATTCGCCCTGCTAGGCTTCGCGTTAGACCGTATAGTTAACCCGAGGTTGCGTGAAATGTAGGTGGTGGGGATGGCTGGCACTGTTTTAAGTGTAAAAGACTTAAAGCTCTACTTTAAGACCAGGAAAGGCACCGTAAAAGCGGTTGATGGAGTCGGCTTCGAACTGAGGAAAGGCGAGACGCTGGCGATTGTAGGCGAGTCAGGCTGCGGCAAAACTTCACTCGCAAGGGCGATAATCAGGCTACTGCCCAGGAACGTCGAGAAGTTTGAGGGTACAGTGATGCTCAACGGGACGGACGTGATGAGGCTCAGCGAGGAGGAGTTCAGGAAGAGAGTAAGGTGGCAGAAAATATCTTACGTGTTCCAGGGCTCGCAGAACGCCCTGAACCCCGTGCTCAAGGTGGGCTTCCAGATCGCAGAGCCCCTCATAGTCCACAAAGGCCTTAGCCGGGAGGAGGCCCTCGCCGAGGCTAAAAAGTACTTACGGCTAGTCGGCATACACGAGAGCTTCCTCGACAGGTACCCGTTTGAGCTCAGCGGTGGCATGAGGCAGAGGGCCGTGATCGCCATGGCGCTCATAACACACCCGGACGTAGTCATCCTCGACGAGCCCACTTCTGCGCTAGACGTTATAACACAGGCGAACATAATGAACCTCCTCAAGAGGATTAAGCAGGAAATGAACATTAGCTACATCTTCATAACGCACGACGTGCCGCTGACTAGCGAGCTGGCCGACAGGGTAGCAGTGATGTACGCCGGCCAGATAGTAGAGCTAGCCGACGCCGATGACTTCTACACCTCACCCAAGCACCCGTACTCCGAGAAGCTCATGGCCAGTGTCCCGACTCTACGCACTGACAAGAAGCTCGAGTTCATACCGGGTGCACCGCCAAGCCTCATCAACCCGCCTCCCGGTTGCCGCTTCCACCCGAGGTGCCCCTTCGCATACGAGAGGTGTCTCCGCGAGGAGCCCCCGCAATACAATATTAAGGGGGCGTCTTTCGTTAAGTGCTGGCTTTACGTTGAGGGCAAGAGGTGAGCTATGTGAGCGAGAATAGAACCTTGTTGAGAGTTCAGGATCTGAGGATGTGGTTCGAGATACGTCGAGGACTGTTCGCAGAGCCAATACCGCTCAAGGCCGTCGACGGCGTAACTTTCGACTTGGACGTAGGCGAGGCAGTATCGGTTGTTGGCGAGTCCGGGAGCGGCAAGACAACACTCGGCAAGACTATTCTGCGCCTCTACAAGCCAACCGGAGGTAAGCTACTGTTTAAGGGGCGCGACATCACAGACCTCGACGAGAAGGATCTCATGTGGTACAAGAGGGAGACAGGGCTTGTACAGCAAGACCCATACGGTGCCATGCCGTCTTTCATGACCATCTCTAGAATACTCGAAGAACCCCTAATAATCCATAAAGTCGGTGACAACGAGGAAAGGCAGGAGATGGTCTTCAAGGCCCTCGAAGAAGTCAAGCTCACGCCTGTGGAGGACTTTGCCTTCAAGTACCCTCACATGCTCAGCGGTGGCCAGCTGCAGAGAGTCGCTATTGCGAGGGCGTTGATACTCAAGCCTAGCCTCGTCGTCGCAGACGAGCCTGTCTCGATGCTAGACGCCTCTGTCAGAGTCGAGATTCTCACGTTGATGAGAGAGCTACAAGAGAAGAGGAAGATTAGCTTCATCTATATAACTCACGACCTCTCCACCACAAGATACTTCAGCGAGAAGATATTCATAATGTACGCGGGGCACCTCATCGAGCGCGGATCCACAAAGGCCCTCCTGAGGAATCCGCTGCACCCATACACTCGCGCTTTACTCGCAGCAATTCCAGACCCTGACCCCGAGAACAGGAAGCGCTTCCGAGAAGTGCCAGCTGGAGAGCCCCCAAGCCTCATCAACCCGCCTCCCGGCTGCCGGTTCGCACCCAGATGCCCGTTTGCAACTGAGAGGTGTAGGCGCGAAGTACCTCCAGAGTTTGAAGTCGAGCCTGGTCACTTCGTTAAGTGCTGGCTTTATGCTGGGCTGGCCTAAGCAAGCTTTACGCCGTATTTCTCCGAGAATATCTCAATTATCCTTCTGCCATCGCCCAGCATGTCATGGTTGTTGTTAAAGAAGATGTACGCTCTCTCCGGCCCCGCCTCGACGACTTTTCTGGCAACCTCCTCTAGCTCCTCGTCCAGGTAGCCGTAATTGTACCATACAAGCCGCCCGTGCATCCTAACATACACTACTCCATTAACGTTCACAGCGCCTAATTTCGGGAGGCCCTCGAATAGAGGAGAGTCAGGCGTCACGAAATAAATACTGTTTTCCTGGAAGAAAGCCACTACTTCTTCGCGAAACCACGAGGCGTGTCTAGGCTCGACGGCGATCTTGTCGCATAGCCTGGCGAAAGCCCTAAGCCTATCTTTCATCTCGCCCGTAAACGTGGCGCTCGGCGGGAGCTGGAAGAGGTAGAAGTCTATCCTCTCCTCCAAAGGGGCGAATACCTTACGGAACTTCTCCCACAAAGGCACAGCTCTCTCGTTGAGCCTCCTAATGTGCGTGATGCTCCTGTGGACTTTCACGGCCCAGCGTAGCCCACCCGATTCCTCCAGCCACTTAACGACGGTGCTCTGCCTCGGGAAGCTGTAGAAACTCATGTTAAGCTCCACGGCGTTGAAGCCAGACTCCCTGGCGTACCATTCGAGCCCGTCAGGATTCCAGCTGTAGACCCATCCCGACGACCCGACGTAGAGCTTCAAGCGGATCTGTGCTAAAAGAACCATTACGCATATTTCAAGCTTTCACTATTCAGGCTAGTAACGGTTAATTATGTTTAAGGGGGTAAACTATGTGAGGGGCATGCGGCTCTCAGGGAAAACGCTGAGCGGCCTACTCCAGGCAACGCTCATAGCAGTAGTGCTCACGGCACAGGTGGGCTACGGCCAGTCCCTGCTCTTCTTCGGCAGAGTGACTGACACCCAGATGAACCCCCTACAGGGGGCTGAAATCGCCGTGTACAGCGGCAATCTACTGGTGGCACTAGCTACCACCGACAAGGACGGTAGTTTCAACCTGAGAATCCCACCTGGGACGTACGTACTGAGAGCTTACCTGAAGGGGTACGCGCCGCAACAGATCCTGCTAGTCGCGACGCAGGAGAGGGCGGGTAGCCTGGGTACAATAGTCCTTGAACCGGCAATTTCCCTCTACACCGAGACAACACAGTTCTCCATGTATCAAGGTGATTTCCTAAATTTAACGCTCAAGCTTACAAACAAAGGGCTGGACCCGCTAACAGTGCGCCTTTCGCTCGAAATGCCGGGAGGCTGGACTGGGTACTTTGCGTTGCCCGGAGGGCTTCAGGTGGGAAATATTGTTATCGAAGCGGGCTCAGAGCGGACTGTTTTCCTAAACATTCGCGTCCCACTAAATGCTACGGGCGATGCAAGAGTTAACGTCGTAGCAAGCTGGAGCAACCTTTCTAAAAAAATCACCTATGTCTTTGTAGTCCAGCCAAGGAAGTGGAATATTGTTGACTTCCCTGCCACGAGCCTAAAGGCCTACCCTGGAGCCCAACTCAAGGTACCGATGCAGATAACTAACCCGTTCCCTGTAGACTCGGAGTTCCGGCTCTCGGCAGACACCCCCCAGGGGTGGGTGTCCGCGATAGTTGACGCAAATAACCTCGGCGTAGGGACTGTAGCTTTAAAACCGCGTACAAGCAGGCAGCTCTTCCTGATACTCTATATACCTCCGAGAACTAGGACAGGAGTTTACCCCGTATTCGTTTATGCAGACTATGAGGGAAACCGCTATACGGCTAGGCTTGACATCTCCGTTGAGAGCAGATTTGACTTGCTCAACATGACCTTGACTTCGGCGAGGCTCAACATTACAGGAGGATCGTCGAGCAGTATCCCTGTGATCATACGGAATGACGGAAACATGCCCACAGTAATCCTGCTTAGAGCAGTACCGAACACGCCAGAACTCAGACTAACCTTCTCGGTGTCGGGCCAGCCGGCCGGCTCGCTGTACCTTTTGCCGGGCGAGACCCGGCAGGTTAACCTGCTCGTGGAGGCTTCACCTTATATTACTCCTGGGACTTACGAAGTAAAGGTATACGCGAATGGGACTACAAGTACAGCTGAGAAGACTCTACTAGTGAGCATAACCGGGATTCGACGCCTGGAAGTTGCGAATTACAATTTCCTGGTGGCAACAGCTCCTGGCTCTATTGCGCTCTACAAGATTCGCGTGAATAACTCTGGCACTTACCCTCTAAACTCCGTGACTTTAAGAGTAGACTACGCCCCCCAGAACTTCAAGCTCTTCATCCAGCCGGACAAATTGTCGTTACTCCCAGGAGAGTCCGGCTACTTTGACGTCCAGGTTTTTGTTCCCAGTGACGCACACGAGGGAGCCTATAACATCCAGGTGACCGTGGAAGCTGATGGAGTCTCGTCGACTCGAGTGCTTGTAGTCTGGATCCGCTATGAGACAAGCGTAAGTTTTCTAGTCCTGATGGGTTCGCTCGTCCTAGTGAGCTTTCTCCTGGTCTTCTACGGCAAGAAGAGGTTCGCTTAGGGGACGTGTAAATGGATGTAGCCCAGCTTGTGTTGCTGTATCTGCTAGGTATTGAGACGGCTTTTACGCCGTGCTTCCTCCCGATTCTACCAATCTTCCTCAACTTTGTAGCCAGGTCTAGCAAGGGTAGAGTTTTCCTCTCGAGCCTGTTCTTCGCGGCTGGGGTAACTGCGAGCTTCGTGCTCTATGGGTTGCTCGCAACGTACAGTAGTGGTATCCTGCGGTCTTTCCTAGTAGCAAGCCTGCCGAGTATAGCGACGGGACTGGGGCTCCTTTTAATCAGTATAGGAGTCGTTGTCCTGAGCCCTGCGAGAGTCCTATTCTCTACCATACCTTCAGTACAGCCCCGTTTCAAGAAGACTTCTCTCGTGAATGCATTCGTGCTAGGCTTCACCTTCTCCCTCGTGGCAGCACCTTGTGCCGCAACTTTTCTCGTGGCGGCGTTCTCGCTTGTGTGGTTAGGATCCCTGAATAGCCAGAACAGTGCTATGGCTACAGTGCTAGTCTATGCTTCAGGCACTAGTACACCCTTCCTGTTAATAGGGCTTTTCGCGGAGAAAGTAGGCAAGAAGCTCTCGCGAAGCTTCTTCGTAAGGCACAACGAGACGCTCTCCGGGTTGATCACAATCTCGCTGGGAGTGCTCACGGTGTTAAGCGTGGAGAACTACGACTTAGTATCTATCCACGTTGCCCAACACCTCTACCCGTACTTCGTGCTCTTCTCACTACTACCCGTGCTCGCCTATTTTACAAGCCTCCTACGCCTAGGGGTGAAAGTAGGGTCTCTACCCCCAACTCTACTGGCTTCCGGCGTACTGTTACTGGGAGTCTCAGACGTTATAAGGCTCTTCCAGCCACACCCCTATGCAACCGTAGTATACATCGCTCTAGCGCTTGCATCAAGGGCACTGGTTATTGCTGGAGGACTTCTTCTGGCAAAACCTCACGTGTACTCAGTTATCCTGGCAGTGTTTCCACAGAGCATAGTCACGCTTGACTTGTTGATGCTCTTCTCCTGGATTGCAGGCCCTGGCCGCCGCGAGAGGGAGCACTTGTTCGCAGCACTGTTCATCCTCTTACATCTTGTAACTGACCTCCAGCCTCTGGTTCCAATGGACATCCTGCCAGTGCTCATATTACTGCTACAACCCGTATCTTACCTGAGCATTCTGATACCTGCCTCCAAGGTATCACGCGTACTGACAGGCCTACGACTGCTTGAAGAGGTCTAGTATCAGCCTCACTATCCTCTTCTCAGTGTTGAGCCTGTAGTAGGTCACGGGGCCGGCCTCGACCACCTTGAGGTACCCCTTCCTGGCGAGCCAGTCGAGTATGGGTCGTGCTCTAGAAACGCTTGCAACCTCCTTCTCGACAGCGTAGGCGCTGAAGGCCTGTGAAGGATCCTCTAGGTACTTCTTGACGAAGAAGACGAAAACTCTTAGGTATCCCTGGGATCTTCTCGGGACGAGCGATGCAAACTCCTCCTCTATGTCGTCAGAAGCCGAATAGCTCCCTCCTGCGCGCATAGAGGACACCTAGGATCGCCGCCCTCAAGTCGTGCGCCCCCTCCGGCTTTATTGTGCTTAGTCTCTCGGCCAGCACTTTTTCGCCCACACTGCTCTCGAGCCACTTGGCAAAGTCATTCCTCTCCTGGTGGAAACGTATGCTCTCTTCCGGGGCCCTCTCAACAGCCTCTATAAACGAGAAAACATTCCAAGCTACAATGTCCGTTGGCCTGCCCTCTGACAAGAAAAAGACAAACTCCTCTCCCGTTTTAACACGCCTCATCCACAGGTACCTGTACCTTGCCTCTGGATTCTCCACAAATGCAAAACGTACCCGTGCCTCAAGGTCTGAAAGCACATCCAAGTAGTACATGTACGCCTGGAAAGGAGACTTGTACGGGCTAAAGTAGGAGTGGACGTCTCCTGGCCCGCCACCCTTAGTAGACATGTAGTAGAAGTGGTCACTTATAGAAAGAAGCCTCCAAAGCCTCAACAGCCGGCCGTCCTGTAGGGCTTTAATCTGTAGCCAGAGATCCTTGAGCCTCTCGAAAGCGTAGTCCTGCATGAAATTACCCAGCCACGCGCTCAAGTCTCTTTCGAGGTCAGCCCACGAGATAGTCTCGCCCTCTGGGACATCGATCTCGTCACGTGGAGGGACACTTTCGGCGACCTCGGTTGGAGTTGAGAACCTCAAGTTCTCCCACTTTAGGACTTCGCCTGGTAGCCAGCGCAGGAACTCAAGGATACCCGTTTCCGCTGGGAAATGCTCTCCAAATGTCTCATAGTCTATAGCTACTAGAATCACGTCGCCTGGCGTAGCTGCAAGCCACGCAGAGTACTTTTCAGCCGTAAGCGGGTACTCACTCCACCACTCACTCGCGAACCTAAAGCCTATATCGTCTGAGAGCCTATAGTTCCGCATGAGTACTCGGATACTGGCTCCCTTAGCCTTGTAGACATAGTTAGGGCTTCTCCACATTAGGACTCGCTCAACACCCTCAGTTAAAACTACTTTATAGCCGAGCCTGTCGAATATCCTTCCGACGTAGTTGTTGTAGATAAATTCCGTGTTCTCGACAGAAGTCGGGTACATGCCAAAGAGGGCTTTGACAGTCTCTCTGTGCATTCTGATCTGGTCGACGAACTCCTCCTCGGCCACGAGGAAGCTTAGACTGTGGAAGTACGTCTGATCCAGAAACTCGACTAAACCCGTATCCGCGAGCTGTTTAAAGCTCTCTACGAGCTCTGGGGCCCACTTTTCAGACTGCTCGAGGAGGACGCCGGACATGCTGTACGCGACCTTGAACTTCTTGCCGTGGTCTTTAAAGAAGTCTATCTGCTGTAGTATGACTGAGTTAGCCGGGAGGTAGCACCTCTTGACGACTCTTTCGAAGACCTCGCGGTTGAGCTCGTGGTCAAAATAGATGCCCTCGAGATCCTCTACGCCGAGCCTTCCACGCACGAGAATAGCATCGGTGAGCTTCCTCAGGGCCCTCCTCTCCAGGCGGTAGGGCTGGTGTACTTCAAACATCAGCACTACGTGCTTTATGTACGACACCTAAGAAGAACTACAGCTATAAAGCATAAAAACTTGTTTCACTAAACCTTGCTCTTGTAGCGCTCGATAGCCTTGCTTATTACCTGGAGCGCCTTCTCCCTGCCATGCCACGTTTTAACTTTGACCCACTTGCCGGGCTCTAGCTCTTTATAGTGCTCGAAGAAGTGCTTGATTCTATCCTTCACCCCTTCATCGATGTCTCCGATGTCTCTTATCCTGCTAAACCTGTTGTCTATCTTCTCGTGCGGGACGGCTACGACCTTGCTGTCGGGGCCTGCCTCGTCCTCCATTTCCAGCAGTGCAATCGGCCTAGCGCGCACGACGCTCCCTGGTACGAAGGCATCGTGGCTCAAGAGTACGACGTCTACCGGATCCCCGTCCTCCTCGAGCGTCGAGGGTATAAACCCGTAGTTGAATGGGAACACCATCGACGTGAATAGAACTCTGTCGACGAACACTACGCCGCTCTCCTTGTCGACTTCGTACTTCACGTTGCTATGCATCGGTATCTCAATGACAACGTAGATGTCTTCAGGAGGGTTTTTACCGGCGGGTAACGTCTTCATACCTCCTAAAACTGGGCGTAGAGGTATATATTCGCTACCCTTTCGTGATAAACAAGAGGCTTGGGTCAGTATTCCGCCTTTATGACCGTCCCGATAGCGCGCGTCCGCGAGTCTCTAAGTATGAACTTCTCCCCCTCCTCCACGTACCATGGACGTAGCATAAAAGTGAGCCTCACGAGCCCCCTGTCCCCGGTGCGCATGGGCTCTTTCTCCATCCACGAGAACTCCACTGGAGTCCTTATCGAGTGGACGTGGAGGACAGTCTGGTAGCCGTTTCGGATAGTTGTGGGATGCTTGAGGATGAGCACGTCTGCGATTATGCTCCTCACCGCGTACAGCGGGGTTTCAGCGAGCACGAGGCCCTTCTCGACGTCGCCGCTCTCCACGTCTGCTACGGCCAGTGTGGCCTCCTCCCCTGCTCTGGCCAGTGACGACGGAACACGGTTTATGTGTATGGACTTCACTTTTATCCTCCTCCACGTACCGTCGCGCACGGGCCCAAGGTAGTAGGAGGAGTTTTCGCGGATAATGCCCCTCTCGACAGCTACTGCTAACACTGTCCCGACACCTCTAACGTTATATATGTCGGTGACGTACGCGAGAAGGGGCTTTTTCTCGAGCTCACTCCACCTTTTCCTGGGAGGGAGTAAGTTCATGAACTCTGTGAGGAGCTCTACGCCAGCACCAGTAGTGTTGGATACCAGGAATACTGGGGCTACTCGCCCCGAAGCCATGAGTGGGGCAACGTCGTAGACGTCCCTGGAGCTTTTCACGACGAGCGGCTTCTTGCCAAGTCTCCTCAGAACCTCGAGCGTCTCGTCTACGTAGCGTTTCCCCACCTCTGGGCTGACGGCGTCTATCTTCGTGAATACTACGAAGACTGGTATCTGGAGAGCCACGCAGACCCCGAGGTGCTCCCGCCCCATCACCTGCAGGCCTGTATTGCTAGCAACCACGAGCATGGCGTAGTCCGGGAATTTCGACATGAGGCCGCGCAGAGCCGTCCTCAAGTACCTTTCGTGCCCTCCCACGTCAACGAGATAGACTACTTTTTTCGCGGACAGGTAGATTTGCGCCTCGTCGAGGGGGTTGGGAACTCCCCAGTTAACGGGCCTCCCGAGCATGTCGAAGCCGACTACTCTAACTACGACTGAGGAGGTTCTACCAGTAATGATTTCATGCGCATACCTGGCTACTCGACGCATGTTACTGCCTCTCCCGTCGTCAAGCATACCGGTGCAGAGTGTGCCAACTGTCGTGCTTTTGCCGGCGTCGACATTCCCAACGACTATTATGTTGACTTGCGATGGGGGGTTCTCCTCTCTGGAGAGCCTCACGAGCACTCTAACGACGTACCTTCCCGAGACTTCTCTCCTATCCAGAACTCTTATACAGGCACCTATCCTCTTAGCTACAGTATCGAGGATCCTAACGCTCTCCTCCTCCTCGTCCTTTGAGAGGCCACGTACCGTGCCGTCGTCATTTAATCCTAGGACGTATATCGCCTCTCCACCTCCCTCGAAGAGCCTGTACTTCATCTGAGACGCGAGCTTCTCGACTCTTTCATCGTTTACCCTGGTGAGTGCCGACTTGTACTCTACAGGCCCTGTGTCACTTTCAGCCGGGAATTCCACGCCACTCTTCAACACTACCTCCTAAAAGCACCTATTATTTGTAACCTTAACTGTTAAGGTTTTATTAGTCAGGTGGCTAAACCTACTTCAGGGTATGCTTTTCACGCGCATCTACATCGGCACGTCCGGGTGGGACTACGAAGACTGGGTTGGCCCGTTTTACGAGCGAGAAACAAACCTCTTCAGCCAGTACGTCAGGGTGTTTAGCACTGCCGAAGTGAACTCTACGTTCTACACGCTCCCCACCGGCAAGTTCATGGAAAAACTGTTCCGCGTAGCTCCTAGCGGCTTCGTTTTCTCCCTGAAGATGTACAGGGGGGTTACACATAAGAAGCTTCTAAATCCAAAAGCAGTGGAGCAAGAACTCGACCTGTTCTTCAAGTCCCTAGAACCCGTTCGCGGCACAGGCAAGCTTGGTGCAATCCTGATCCAGCTGCCGCCTGTGGACACGAAAGAAATTCCATGGTTCCGGGACTTCCTCGAATTGTTGCCTAAAGGGTACCGCTACGCCGTGGAGTTCCGAGATAGAAGCTGGCTCAACGAGAACACTTTTAAAATTCTCACAGAGCTAAACATTGCCTACACGATAGTCGACGAGCCGCTACTACCGCCAGACCTCGTGGTGACCTCCGACTTCGCCTACGTGAGGTGGCACGGGCGCGGAGAAAGGCCGTGGTACTACTATCACTACACCCCAGAAGAGCTGAGAGAGTGGGCGCCCAGGATACAGAGGCTGGCAGAACAGGTCAAGCTCGTCCTCGGATACTTCAACAACCACTTCAGGGGGTTTGCGCCACACAACGCCCTGCAGATGTTGGCGTTCCTCGGGATGCTAGACAGGGAAAAGAGGCAGGTGTTGAAGCGGATGGACGAGTACTTCTCATCTGTACCCGGCGATAAACTGCTGGAGGCCAAGAAGGCCGTAATTTCGGGCGACGTGGAGGGGATACTGAGAGCACTCGCAGGCGAGAAAAGGTTTGCAAGGGGGCTCGAGATAAGTGACCGTGACGTCTCGGTAGAGGTGCTAGGGGACAGTATTGTTGGTCGCGTTAAAGAATATGTCATCGAGGTTAACATGAGGGACAGGCGGATATACCATAATTGCGAAGACTGGAGGAAACAGCTGGAGAGCAAGAGGTTCTGCAAGCACATGGTGAAGTTCTTCCTCAAAGTGCCCCGCGACACAGCACTGAAAGTCCTGGACGACATAGTGTCTAGTATCGACGAGTGGGGCTTCGAGGCAGACACCTCGGGAGAGGGAGAACGAGCGAACAGTCCTCCGACGTAATCCTGAGGTAATCACCACTCGAGTACAGGAAAACAGTGTAAGCGGCAGTAACAGCGTCTAAGGCATCGCCGCTCAACCTCCCCGGGGGAAGCCTTACACCCAGGCCCTCAAGCCCCTCCCTTAGTCTGGACAGGGACTTCTTCCTCGGGATGCACAACAAGTCCTGGCTCCCACCGGGGTAAACTTCTATTACTACGAACCCGAGGGCCTCCAGGGCTGAGCGCAGCCTGATTCCTCTACGCGTTAGAGCAGCCATGGAGGGAATCATCGGCGGGAAGAACCTCACGCCCAGAGACGCAAGAATCCTCTCACACCCCCTAACTCCCCCCTTTAGCGGCAGGCTCAACGGCGCGTCTATCCCCACTATACTTGGCTTCGCCTCCCGGAGAACCTCTATGATTTCAGAGTCCTCCGAGGCAGAGAGGATACCGGCTCTAAGGTCTTCGTCTAACAGGGAGATATAAGTGGGTTTTCTAGAGGAAGCCGATAGGTCTACCCCTGCTAAGAGCATAGCTACCTAGGTAGAGTCACTCCCCGTTGCCCCTGGTACTTGCCCCTGTAAGCCACGGGAGGCCCCTCGATTTTGAAGAAGGCTACGTGTGCAAACCTCATCCCCTTCCTGAGAACTATCGGGAAGGCTCCGCCATGGATTTCGATAGTAAGTTCTCCCTCAAAACCCGCGTCGATAAGAGTGGGGGGTATAGAGACCCCCAGTCTAGCGAAGGTACTGCGCACGCCTATGAGCCCTGCAACGTTCTCGGGCATTTTGACGTACTCGAGAGTCGTGACTAGAACCTTCATGTACGGCTGCAGGATAAAACTATCTGTCCTAAAGACTTTGTAATAGTCTGCTAGGTTTACTTCCCTGAGCCTGTCGGGGTCGAGTGGCTCAGGGTTGTTGAGCAGAACAGCGACTTCCTCGCCTATGCGCAGGTCAACCCCATTCTCCCTTATAATCTCATCGGAAAATGGCTTGATCACTAGTTCCCCTCGTTCTATAAGGCTTCTAATTTCTGCACCAGAGAGCATACCAGTGAAATGTACGGGTTGCCTATTTCTATATCTCTTGTTTTTCTTTTTCTAGGTTGTACTTGCAGATGTCTCTAAGCGGACACCTACCACACTGCGGTTTCCTAGCCTTACAGACCTCTCTGCCGAGTTTTATGAGGAGTAGGTGGGCCTCTAGCCTGCGCTCAGGCCGAAAGACCCTGTGGAGGTCGCTCCTCACCCCCAGGTAGCTCCTGGATCCCGTTATTCCGAGCCTCTGAGCCACTCTCTTCACGTGGGTGTCTACTGGAACTACCGGAAAACCAGCGTTAGCTAGTAGTACATCCACTGTCTTTTCGCCCACCCCTCTCAAACTCTTAAGTTCTCGCCGGGCAAACTCTTCTCCTCTCTTTAGCAACTCCTCCATCCTGCCCCCGTACTTCTCCACCAGAAGCCTCGCGACAGACACTATGGCTGCTGCCTTTTGCCGCTGGAGGCCTGCGGGAGATATCGCAGAAGCAACCTCTTCAACTGACGCATTGGAGAGCTTAAATTGGTCTACGCCTATAGTCTCCTCCAGCCTCTGGAGGGCTCTAAACGTATTCTTTTCCGTTGTATCCTGGGAAATTATCGTCGCAACTATTACTTTAAAGGGATTGCCCTCCCGCGCGGCCTTCAAGGCAGCAAACTCTCCTGGGTCGACTCTATACGCTCTACTCAGCCTCTCGAGAATAATGTCCCCCAGCTCGAAGCCATCCTCCATACATCCTTCTAAAGAACAATGCAGCTTTTCAAGTTTGTATTTTCTCGGCGAAAAGAGGCCTCTTCCAGGGCTCGGATTCCTGCTATCTTCTAAAAACTAATATTAAAAGCTTTTAACGTTACGCGTCTAAGCTTTGCGGGGTTAGAGTGCCGCTTAAACTACTAATAGCAAACGACGACGGGGTGAGTGCTGGGCTGAAAGCTCTCGCCGACGCCGCGTCGGAGAGAGGCCATGACGTATTCATCGCTACCACGAGCAATCACTCGAGCGGGGCCAGCAAGTCCATAACCTTCAAAGCCCGGTACACTGTCACGGAGCTATTCGACAGATACGAAGCCTTAGTAGTAGACTCGACTCCAGCTACAGCTGTCGGGGTCACTCTAGATGCCGTCAGGAAAGACTTCGACTTCATAGTCAGCGGTGTCAACAGCGGGCCGAACCTGGGCCTGTGGGACGTGTTGTCTTCGGGGACAGTGGGGGCTGTCCTGGAGGGAGTCACGCGCGGCCTGAAGGGCATGGCCGTCTCTCTAGTTGCACGCGAGTGGTTCGAGTATCAAGGACTAAGTTACAGTGCGTATTACACTGCCGCTAGGCTCGCCATAAGCATACTCGAGGCGCTTGCAGGTGAGAAGTGGGAGGCCCACCTACTCAACCTTAATGTCCCGTCCTGGGCTCTGAAGGGAGTCAGGGTAACAGTCCTAGAAACAACTCCTCAACACGAGGTTTACGTCTGTAGTGGTGGTTTCTGCGACATGAGCGGGTGGACGCTTGACAGCGCGTACAGCTGCGCAACTCCTGGGAGCGACGTTTGTGCGGTCAAGCAGGGCTACGCCGCCTTAACGCCAATAGTCTACGCATCTACAGGATCTCTTGACTGGCTGAGAAAAGCCCTGGAGGGCTAAACGTTTAAAAGATGACAGAGGTATATCGCTAGGTCGAAATGGCAGAGAGAGCAGACGTTATAGTCGTGGGCGGAGGGCCTGCCGGAATGACTGCGGCCTCGCGAGTTAAGAGGTTCAGGCGTAACTGGAGGGTCGTCGTCTTCGAGAGGAGCAAGTACGTTAGCTACGCGCCCTGTGGGCTCCCGTACTACCTGGGCGGGTACGCAGACAGCATAGAGGAGCTAGTCCACTACCCCCTACGTGTCTTCACCGAGGAGAGAGGTCTAGAGGTCTACACTAAGACCGAGGTAGTGGAGGCTGGAGAGGGGTACGTCAGGGCTCGCTTCAAAGACGGATCTGAGAAAACCTTTGAGTGGGATAAGTTGCTGATAGCCACGGGTGCCCGTCCTCGCGTCCCGCGTGTCCCGGGCACTGACTTGGAGGGCGTGTTAACTTTGAGGACTCTTGAGAGTGGCGAGGAGGCGGAGAAGGTTTTGAACGGTGCTGAGAGGATAGCAATAGTCGGAGCTGGGTATATTGGGCTAGAAGTGGCAGATAATCTCGCTAGGAGGGGTAAGAAGGTCCTCGTAGTAGAGATGTTACCACACGTCATGCCAACTTTAGATCCAGACATGGCTAGTGTCGTAGAGGAAGAGCTTGTCCGGAACGGTGTTGAACTCCACTTGAATGAGGCTTTAAGGGAGATCGCCGGCAGCGGGAAGGTCGAAAAGATTGTCACCGATAAGTCGGAGTACAGGGCCGATGCGGTATTCTTGGCGACAGGCGTTGCGCCCGAAACTACGCTTGCGGACATGTTGGGGGTAAAGAAGGGGGCCACGGGGGCAGTGAGCGTAGACGCCTCGATGAGAACAAGCCATGAAAATGTCTTTGCTGCGGGGGATGTAGCGGAAGCGCTAAACCTCGTTACGGGAAAGCCAGACTGGTTCCCGCTGGCACCAGTAGCGAATAAGATGGGGTACGTAGCCGGGGCTTCTCTAGCCGGGTTTGAGGAGAGCTTCCCCGGGGCTGTGGGCACAGCAATAACGAAAGTTTTCGGTCTAGAGGTCGCAAGGACGGGTCTAACCGAGGAGAGGGCCCGGAAGGAGGGCTTTGACCCTGTCTCGGTTACAATAACGGCTAACTCTAGGGCTAGCTACTACCCCGGCGCGTCGCAGATAACGGTGAAGCTCATCGCCGACAGAAGTACGGGACAGCTTCTCGGGGCCCAGATTATAGGAGGAGAAGGTGTTCTGGCGAGAATCAACACCTTAGCCACACTCGTCGCAATGCGGGCCACTGTAAGAGACGCTTTCTTTAGCGATCTAGCCTATGCGCCCCCCTTTGCCCCCGTCTGGGATCCTGTTATTGTCGCTGCACGGGTTCTTCTTGGGAAGATTTCGGGGCACTAGCCTCTCCTTTCTTCTCAGATAGAACATACACGTATCCCCCGGCTATTAGGGTTACAGAGCCGGCTACGGCTAGCAGGGTCGAGGCTATGCTTTGGAGGTTAACAGCCTCTTGGTTGTACCTGGCGAAGTAGAGTGAGAGTCGGACAGTAGAATTGCATTTTCCGCAACTTGAGTTTATGGCCAGGAAGGAGGGTCTAGCGCTGAGGTAAAGTACGCCCGAGTTATTTTTCGCAGCGTCTCTAATGATTAACCTACCGACTTCTTGGAAGTTTTCGTCGTAGAAGATTAGGGTCAAGTCAACGAACCTGTCTCCCCTGTAGGACAGGTTGAAGTACGTTTTCTGTGAAAGGCCGCTCGGGAGGGGGTAAACCTCGCTACGGTCAAGTGGAAGTCTCACTGTTACCGGTATCTTCTCGCGGGGCAACGTTTGGTAGCTTACACTGCCTGCCAGGATTACCCCGATTGCGAGTAGCGTGAAGCCGGTAATTATCAGTTTGACAGCAAGCCCCCGGAGACTGCGGTCACTCTTCATAGCTACAAGTGTTTCTCTCAAGTCCTTCGATAAATATTCTATGAGTGTCTGGTAGATGTTCTGCTGATGCCTATTTTAACGTTGACGTCGCCTATGTCCCATTCCTGTACTAGATCCCCGCTGACCTGGTTCTCATCTGCCACATACACTACTGCCGAGGATCGAGATTCCGTTCTTAGGAAATCCTCATATTCACCTAGGAGCCTCAGGTATTCGCGTGGAGCATAGATTGTCGTGACGATGTAGTCACTTACGGCGAGCCCGAGCTGTTTCCTCATGAACTGTATTCTCCTAAGGACGTCCCGGGCGAAACCTTCCGCCAGCTCCCTCTCGCTCAATGCGAGGTCTAGCACTACGCTCCCCCAGCTGAGAGACTCGCCGTCAAACCCCTCTCTCCACGTCTCGACTATATTAACCATGTCACGTGTAACCCGGAAGGTGTTACCGCCTACCTCGACGTCGGCGAAGCCCCTCTCGATTATTGCTGCAGCCACCTCCTCGCTTCTCCGCATGACTTCATCAACGACAGCATTCGCGGCTGACTTGAAGGCTGGGCCGAGCACGCGGTAGACTGGTTCAATCTTGAACGCTTTGTACTTCTTCAGAGACGAGAGGTCGTGAACCGCCACCTTCTTTACGTTAACCTGTGAGGCTATCACGTGCTCCATCCTGCTTACGGCGTCCCTGACCTCAGGGTCATCAGTGAACACGTAGATAGCTGGTAGGGGCTGGCGCACTTTTATACCCCTGCGCATTCTCACTGCGAGCGCTCTCTCGACTACCTCGCGGGCAACTTCCATATGCTTTTCAAGCCTGTCGTCTATGAACTCCTCGCGGCCCTCAGGCCAGGAAAACATGTGGATGCTTGGAGGGTCTCTCTCGGATTTAAACACTTCAAGGTATATTTTCTCCATAGTGAAGGGGAGGATCGGGGATGCTGCGACGAGCAGCCTTCTCAACACGTAGCTTAGAGTTGCGTATGCAGCAAGCTTAGACTCTGCCTCTTCCTCGATCCACACGCGTGGCCTAATTAAGCGTATGTACCAGTGACTCAGGTCCTCGACTACGAAGTCTCTTAGTAGCCTTGCTGCCCTGTAAATGTTGAGCTCCTCGAACGCTTTTCTAGTTTCCCGGAGGAACCTCTCAAAACGGGAGAGGAGCCAGCGGTCTTCTACCTGGAGCCTGTCCAATAGACTGTCTATTGGGTACATCTCGGGGTCGAACTTATCGATGCTCATGTACAGGCTTGCAAAGTAGTAGACGTTCCACAAGATGTTGAGGTCGGAGTATACTTCTTCGAGCCCTCTCCAAGAAAACCTTAGATCCTCCCAGGTCGTGTTCTTTAAGACAAACCAGCGGAAGACGTCTCTGCTACCGTACTTATACTCGAGGACTTGTCGCGGCTCAACGTAGTTCCCGAGTGATTTATGCATCTCTCTTCCCTGCTCGTCCAGCGCAAACCCGTGCATGAGCACGCGCAGATAGGGAGACCTATCAAATGCTATCAAGCCACTCCGCAGAAGCGAGAAAAACCACCCAGCAATCTGGTCATGCCCCTCTATCACGAGGTCCACGGGCCACAGGACTTTGAACTTCTCCTCGCTCTTAGGGTAGCCCAGGGACGCGTAGAAAGCGACCCCAGAGTCGAGCCACACGTCCAGGACGTCTGGGACTCTCCTCATAGTACCGCCGCACTTCGGGCACTTTAGAGTGACGCCATCAATCCACGGCCTGTGCAAGTCTGGGAGGTCTAGCTTCGAGCCCGCCAGTTCCTCGAGCTCCTCCTTCGATCCCACAACGCTCCTCTCGCCGCAGTTCTCGCAAACCCATATTGGCGCAGGCGTGCCCCAGTACCTCTGCCTGGATATGATCCAGTCTCTGAGCCCTGCGAGCCAGTTTCTGAACCTCGCATACCCGGCCCACTTCGGGATCCAGTCTACTCTCTCAGTCTCCTCCAGCATTCTGTCCTTGAGGTGGGTCACGCGGATAAACCACTGTTTCGTCCCGCGGAGGACAAGAGGCGTTTTACAGCGCCAGCATATGGGGTACCTGTGTTTCAGAGTTCCAGCATGCAGCAAAAAGTTCTTTCTCTCTAAGTCCTCTATAATGACCTTATTCGCCTCTCTGACGTAAATCCCGGCGTACCTGCCGGCTTCCTCTGTGAGCCTGCCTTTCTCGTCTACGAGAACGACAACGGGTAGTGAGTACCTCGCTCCGACTATAAAGTCTTCCTCTCCATGGCCAGGCGCCACGTGCACTAGCCCTGTACCTTCTTCTGCTGTTACGAATTCCCTTGAGAGGACAACTTTGTGGGCGTCGGAGAGCCTCTGCTGGACGCTGACCTCGTCCTTGAGAGGGTGTTCGTACTTTAACCCCTCAAGCTCAGACCCTCTTACAACCTCTACTATTCTGTACTCTTTTACTCCTGCTTCCTCCATCACCTTCTCCACTCTCTCTTTCGCTACTAGAATCTCCTCGCCTCCAATGTCGATCCACGCGTACTCTAAGTCCGGATTGACCATTACTGCAACGTTAGCGGGCAAGGTCCACGGCGTGGTAGTCCATATGAGAATGTACCGCCTCCTGCCTCCACTCAGCGGGAACTTCACGTATATCGACGGATCCTCGAGCTCCGTGTACTCTGTGACCTCATAGTCAGCCAGTGTTGTCTCGCACCTGGGGCACCAGTGTACAACCTTCAACCCGTAGTCGAGCAGACCTTTCTCGTGGGCCCTCTTAACGAGCCACCAGGCCCCCTCGATGTACTCGTCGTCCATAGTCCTGTATGGCCTCTCCCAGTCCATGGAGACGCCAAAATCCCTGAAGTGCATGCTTAGGGACTGTATGTTCTCTGAGACGAACTTCTTACATTCCTCCACGAACCTATCGACGCCGAAGTCTTCGATGTCCTTCTTGGACTTGAAGCCGAGCCTCTTCTCTATCTGAACCTCTATTGGTAACCCGTGACAGTCGTAGCCCGGCTGGTCGTGGGCGTCGTAGCCTATGGATCTGTAGAACCTTATCACGGCGTCCTTGAGGACTTTGTTCCAGAGCGTACCTACGTGAGGCACGCCGCTGGAAGCGTACGGGGGGCCGTCAAGGAAGTAGAACTTCCTCCTCCCCTTAGAGCTCTCTCTTATTCTGTCGTAAATCCTGTTGCTGTACCAGTACTGGAGTATTTCTAACTCGTACTCCTTAGGGTTAAACTCTTGAGGGAGTTGTCTAACTACAGGCATACAACCACCTCAGGGGTGGGCTCTAATATAAGGCTACTGGGTAGCGAGGTTAAGGGCGCGCCTCTCGCCGGTCTATAACCAGCTATTGAATTTGGCAGGGCATCTCACCCACCCCTCTAAGCACTCATTGAGAGCCTTAGCTATTTATTTGTTTTCCTCAGCAACCACATTGACAGGAAGTAGAGCCCTATGAACGGAAGCCCTAGGGCGAGTGCACTTGTAGGCGTTGGGTCTGGCGTTAGGATAGCAAGTAGGGCCAGAGTTAGGAACAAGACGTACCTCCAGTTGTTCCTAAGAGTGGTATAGTCTACTACTCCGATTTTGCCCAGTGCGAGAACGAGAAGTGGGAACATGAAGAATACACCTATTGCTAGGGAGCCGAGCAGAATGTTCTGGTAAAAGTCCTGGATGGAGAAGAGCGGCGCGGCGCCGCTTAGATCAGCTATCCACAGAGCTATCATGAAGGTCAGCGGCACGACCACGTAGAAGCCGTAAAGTGCACCTGCGGTGAAAAGTACCGCTATTGCGACGAGATATTTCTTTAAGATTCTTCTCTCGTGCGGGTAGAGTCCTGGCTCCACGAACTTGTAGATGAGGTACAGCGATACTGGCCCAAGGGCTATGATTGTCACCATTGCCGACGTGATGACTGCAGCTGTGAGCGAGTCGAACCACCCGTGAGAAATGAGAATAACCCTTGAAGAGTTGACTCCAAACACCTTGGCTATGGGCTTAAGAACTACGTTTTCTTCGTGGAGGAGTACAACCTTACGCATGTACTCCATTATGTAGAAGGTGAGTGGAGTGTATTTCTCGGGTAGGAGGTGGGGTGCGGGTAGAACTAATAGCAGCACGATAAAGGCGATGTTGATAGCTAAGACCTTCCTAACAGTATCTAGCAAGTCGTATACGTGTTCCATTAGTGGCTTTTCAGGGAGCTCGGACACGGCTATCTATCACCAATTATTAGTTAAATTTATATTAAGCTTAATGGAGAAAAGGGTGGTGCCAGCCGATGCCCAAGTTCAAGGTAACAATAGACCGGGATCAGTGCATTAGCGACATGGCTTGTGTAAGTCTATGCCCCGAAGTTTTCGAGATGAACGAAGAAGACGGGAAGAGCCAGATTGTTGCCAAATACAGGGTCGGCAACAACCCTGGAGAGGGCGAGGTACCCGGCGAGCTAGAGGAGTGCATTAAGAGCGCGGCTGAAGCCTGCCCTGTATCAATAATTCACGTGACAAAAGTCGAGTAAAGCTAAGTCGCTTTCTTTCTCCCTAAATACGCTCCTACTTCTAGCGACTTCAAGCTCCCTCTGCACGCGGTTGTTAAGAGTATAGGTAATCAAGGCGATGAGTATTCCGATGAAGAGCACGACAACCGAGAATTTTGCCTGGCGTTGAGCACTGTTTCCAGGTGGCGTCGTAGGTGAGTCGGCTTGCCCGTGCCAGTCGCGTACCCCGGTAAAACCCCATGCCCTGAAGAGCGGAGCTAGGTTCCTGCCGGCAGCCATGTTCACGACATTAACGATGTCGTCGCTGGTTCTTACCTTCCCATAGGATTTTATGGCATTAAAGAGAGATCTAATGAACTCCTCGCCGTCGAACGTCGATGAAATATTGTTCACAATGTAGAAACTAGCTAGGTAGGCGCTGCTGATGAGGTTCGGGTCTGAGGGCCAGGACTGTATGAAGGAGAAATTGCCGGAGACGTACTTGTAGAGCGCGGTAGAAGCATTGTATAGTTCTCCGGCGTAATCTGAGACGTTGATACCTATCTCCTGTGCTACTAGGATAGAGATGTATTGTGCCAGCCCCTCGTGGAACCACCTTGTTTGATCATTAGCCTCCACTCCGGCGCGTCCGAGAAATGAGTGGATCATTTCATGTATCACGGTGGTCTCCAGGTAGCCGGGCGCGTACCTTATCAGGGCCAGGTTTAGCATTATAGGTCCCCTGCCGCCAGCGTTGATGTCTTCACCCATCACAAAACCTAGGGCGCTGATGCCGCCAAGCCTTTCCATCGGGAGATATAGCTTGAAGTGTACGTGATCCATTGAAACCCCCGAGATAGCCTGGAGCCGCTCGTAAGCCCGGGCCGCGATTTCTAGGATTCTCTCGGATAAACTGCGGTAGTATATGGGGGATTCTATCGTGAACTTGGCTAGCCGGATTTTCGTGAAGTTTACAGTTTGTACCTGTTTAGTGGTTTTATACTCTATCACTACCCTACCCGGTATGAGCTGGCGCTCTCCTGGCGTGAGTAAGTAAACCCTGTAACCGCTCCTGTCGAGGCTAAGTACACGAGGGAATTCGAGCGTGATCACCTCGACGTTAGGTATCCTTACATAGACCTCTACCTGTACGGGAGGACTCGAGACGAGCATGGGGCTCATGAACCACCCTTGATTACCCGAGAGTAGACTTGCATACGGGAAATTGTAACATATGTACAGCATTGAGGTTCCATTGGCTCCAGGCGTAAGTACTATGGTTGAATTGTAGTAGAAGTATGCATAGGATGGCAAGTCCTTAACTTGGAAGTTGCCATAACTGTTACACACAGTGTATTTCTCAAATTTCGGTAACGTGAATGAAAGAGAAGCCTCGCCCTGCGACTTAAAAACCAGGGTGACTGTTGCATTGCCGCTTTCTTCCACGTTTATAAATGCCTTAACCTGTACGTTGCTCTGGCCTCTAGCCCTGCTAGAGGCCAGAACCGTACCCAAGACGATAATCAGAGCTAGGGACACTGGTAAGAGACGCGCGGAACCAGCCCTCATAGCAGGCCCTTTGTAGTTATACCCCGAGCGGTTAAATAGGTTAGCTGTCTAGAGTAGATTGGAGCGGGGGTCGACAAGTGAAGGCCTCCTAGAGGTGGAGTAGAATGGGTGGGAAGGAACTCGCGTTGCCGTGTAGGAGGGCTTTAATCTTCTCCGATACACACTGCAAAAGAGGCAGACCGTGTAGCCCAGTTTTAGAGGTTCTTGGCGCGGCGAAGGAGGAAAACGTCGACTGCATCGCTATTCTCGGAGACCTCTTCGACGATTTTCACGTAGACGTAGACCCGGCCACGCTCGCCCTAGAGATGGCTAGACTGGGTTTTAGCACGTATTCGCCAAGGTACGTCCTGTACACTCCGAGCTTATCCTCCCACGACCCCATACTCGGTGAGGCGGAGTTTAATCTTGGCGGCACGGTCATTCACGTAGCCCGAGTGATAAACATTGGGCTTGGCGGTGAAGAGGTCTGTTTGACTCACGGTGACATAGTCGTTCCGAACGGCGCTATAGCATACTTCGTGAATAGAACGATGGCTATTCTTGGAAAGAGCCTCTTCCTCGAGGAGCAGGCAAGGAAGAGACTGTGCGGCAGGAGTAGCTGGCTCTTTATGGGGCACACGCATATTCCAGGGCTAGATCACGAGAGGAGGCTTGGTAATCCAGGCTCCTGGCGCGCAACATGGCACTCCCGCATGCCGTACTGGAGGAGGCCGTCCAACAGCTTCGTACTGTATGACGGTAAACGTTTTAGATTAGTCTTTTCCTAGACCTATTATGGGCTACTACCACCCTCTCTCCAAAAGGCCATACCATATACTGGCGAGACCCGGTGACGTAGCGGAGAAAGTCGTCGTATCGGGCGACCCCCAACGCGTCGAAAAGGCGTCGAGGCTACTCGACAACCCTCGCATAGTCAACAAGCACAGAGGCTTCCTCACAATCACTGGTGAATACAACGGTGTCAGAGTAACCCTAGCTACGCATGGGATTGGCGCGCCATCCGCGGCCATTGTGTTTGAAGAGTTATTCATGCTCGGTGCAAGGGAGATCATTAGAGCCGGAACGTGTGGTGCCCTTAGAAGGGAGGCGGCCGCCGGAACAATAGTGATAATTGAAGCTTCAGCGTACACTCCAGGAGGCACGCTGGGATCATACTTCCCGGGCGTATCCTTTCCCGCGTACGCTACTCCCGAGCTAGTCTTGAGCCTGGAGAGAGCGGCCAAGAGGCTTGGAGTAAAGTACCTTCGCGGAGTCGCTCTTTCACACGACGCTTTTCACGTTGTCGAGAAGAGAGCCCCTGAGTGGGGCTCGTTGGGCATTGACGTCCTGGAGATGGAGTCCGCAACTCTCTTTGCTCTCGGCAGGTATAGAGGCTTCAAGACGGGGGCTCTAGCGCTGGTTGTAGACAACATGGCTTCAGGCGAGGAATTGACTGAGCAGAGGGAAGAGCTCGAGCTCAGAATGGTTCAAATAGCCCTAGAAGCGCTAACTAGCGGTACACAGTGACGGCCCCGCGCGAAGAGAAGTGGGATGCCCTGCGGAGGAAAGCCCTGGCCCAGCTGGAGAACCACAAGCTGGAGGGGAGAGTCGACGCTGACATCGTGTGGCTCCTAGACTTGATAAACTCTTCTCCAAACTACTACACAACGAGTAGCTGTAGCGGGAGAATCCAGGTTGTGGCGGGCCGTCACCCAGGGGAAAAGGGTAAACTGAGGGTTTTAGCTAAGTGGCACAGGACAATCACGCCAGAGGATCTGTGGGTGGTTATGGACGCCACGGACGAGGACAGCGTGTGGCTCTCCGTGCACCCGCCCATCATTCACGTTGTGGCCCGCGACATGAACTCGGCTAGGCGGCTCCTGGTAACAGCTAGGAATTCAGGCTTTAAGCACAGCGGCATACAGGGCCTTGGCAGGCGGATTGTTATCGAAGTAATGTCGATGGAAAAAATTGAGGCTCCGCTGAGACTGGGAGGCGTAGAGGTTATTGCCCCTGAGAAGTACCCCCTCTTGGTCAGCGCTGCTAATGAGCTACTCTTGCGGGGGAAGAGTAGACTCAACAGGCTTGCAGAGGCGTTTACTAGGAGTGGCACGGTATGAACTTGCACGCTTTACACCCACAGCGGGCCATTGAGCTTTCAAACTCGAGAATGTCGTTGCTGTGAGCCTTCACGTGGAGAACCTCTATGCACAACCCCTCGGACGTGTGGATGTGTAGCCTACTGTGAATACCCTCCTTCCTATTCTCGATTTCTGGGTCTATCTTCTCACTTCTCTCAGGTTCGTAGCTTATTATCATGATGCCCTCACACTCATGTGGAACTGTGAAGTGGTAGGTCTCATCGAGGAACTTTCTCACGGCTAGGTTAACTATGTGGGATCTGTTCGTACCCATAGCTACAGCTATCCTTTCAACATCTTCGGCAAGCTTAGCTTCAAGACTAACTCCGAACCTTATCTTACAAGTTTTCATGTTCTCTCACCCTGGATTAGGGCGGCGAGGTATATCATGAAGAGGATGAGCCCAAAGGTGGCTGAAGGAGCGAGATCAAAGCTGACGGCTAGTAACAAGCCGGCTAATCCCGAGGCGGTAGACACCGCTATGCTTATCCACAGCGCCTCTCTCGAGTTCCTTGCTAGAATTAAAGCTATAGCTGAAGGTAGAAGTAAGACTACGTGTTCGATCACGAAACCAACTACCCGGAGGAGCCCGACACTCGCGACTGTGAGTAGCGTCACAACAATGTAGTCGTGCAGCTTGACGTTTATGCCTATGAGCATCGCGTAGTCCCTGTCTACTCCTACTAGTACCTCTTTGTCATAGAGTATTAGGCTGGAAACCGCGACGCCTAGAGATACAGCTAGTGCATAGGCTATATCTTCCCACGTTGAAAGCAGAGGGTCACCCAGAATGTACGACCACAGGCTGACCTGTGCCGAGTATTTCGTGAGTATATAGTAGATTACAGCGATACTCATCGACGTAGTAAAAGCTACGAAGACAGAAGTTGCTGTGTCCTCGTCTACTCCTCTCTGAACTAAGTATATTTGCAGAAATGAGAGGGGGACACTGAGTAAAATAGCCAGGATTGTTGGGTTTCCACCTAGTACTGTTGAGAACAGGTATCCCAGCGCTATAGCTAGTAGAGAGGTGTGCGGCAAGGCTGACGCGAAGAAGTTGAGCCTCCTCACGGTTATGATCGGGCTCAGAGAGCTGAGAGCAAGGGACGTTGAGGCGATCAGGATAAGCCAGCGAGGATCCAAATACATAGACCCCACCTACGCTAGAATGTGCAAGCACTTTTCAATAATCAAAACACCATCTCCATAGGCTTTTCTAAGCAAGTCCAGCCTGAAGACATCTCGTGGTGAGCCCATAGCCTTTATACCCCTATTGAAGACTATGACGTACTTGCTCACGTTCAGGGTTAGAACAGGGTCATGAGTAGTTAAGAGCACCATCTTCTCCCTGGATAGCTTCTGGATAAACGAGACTATCTCCTCCCTACCCCTCGGGTCTATACCAGAGAAGGGCTCGTCTAGGAGCAGGATAGGAGTTTCCCGGGCCAGGGCTCTAGCGATGAGGATACGCTGTAGCTGCCCGCCACTCAGCGAGCCCAGCTTCCTATCCACGAACTCCTCGGCTTTCACTGCCTTAATGTACTTCTCGACAACATCCCTGCACTTGTGACCCCTGTACTTCTGCTTTTCGAGAACCGCCGCCTCTACGAGCTCACGCCCAGTTACGGGGTAGCTGAATCTAAGGTTTGAGATCTGGGGTACATAGCTCATTAGACGCCCAGCTGCTAAGGGGTTGCCCGTTACGTCCTCGCCGTTTACGAGGACTTTACCTTTAATCGGCTTCAGAAGCCCTAGGAGGACTTTAAAGAATGTCGTTTTTCCTGAGCCGTTTGGCCCGAGTATGGTAGTTAAACCTGTGCCCTCGAGTGTGAAATTCTCGCCGGATAAAATATACTCCGAGGAGTTGTACGCAAACGAAAGATCCCTCACCTGTAGCACTACTTCATTGTGCACGAATTCACCCATAAGTTTAAATAATTGTGCACAAATAAATAGTTTACTAATATGGGCTCTATCCTAGAGTGCACAAAATAGGAGATGACAATGGGAGGCGTGCACGTGTTCAGGAGAATATTGCCCGCTGCGGCTATACTAGTAGTCATCATCCTGGTGGCCCTGCTATCGGAGTACTCCCTACTCCGAGGTGGGTCGCCTCAAGAGAAAACGGGGGTTGTGGTTGCAGTTACATTCTACTCCCTTAAGCCTGACCTTGACCTACTGGTCTGTAGCGGCGACTCCGTGTTCTCCGTAACCCCTCCGGGTGTTGACCCCCACGAGTACCAGCTGACACCCAGTGGCGTCGACAACTTGAGGAGAGCCGACATAATAATCTCCACGGCACATGCTCCATTCGAGGTACAGATAAGGGATCTCGTTAGTAGGGGTGAGATAAGAGCAATCCTCGTAGAAATACCAAGTATTCCAGGCATCAAGATACTTAATAACCCTGCAACAGGGCAGCCTAACTACCACTGGCCACTATACGACCCCGAGAACTACAAGCTGTACATGACATACGTGGAGGCGCAGCTCGAGAAACTAAGGCCTGCATGTGCTAAGGCGTACAGGCAAAATCTGGAGAAGATACTAAGTAGTGTTGCTGCCGTAGAATCCAATACTGAGAAGTTAGATCTCTGCGCTGTTGCCTCATCGCCCACTGCACAGTACGCTGTCGAGTGGGCGGGAGTCAGGGTCAAGTACCTCCTCATAAAGGAGCATGATTTACCAGCAACCCCAGAAGACATAGCAAGAATAGAGAACAGCCTCAAAAGCGGCGAGTGTAGACTAGTGGTGATAGCCGGGCCCACAGAAACCCCACTGGCGAAGAAGGCTATCGAGTTAGCGTCCAAGTACAATGTTCCCTACATCTTGGTTCCCCATCCTACATCCCCTGAAAGTACCCTGAACAAAATCTTGAAAGTATCTCAAGAGTTAACTAAATTAGCTACAACTGGATAGAAGTAAGCGGTGAAAACATGCCCTGCGGTTCAAAGAAACTGGACGATACGGCCATTAACATACTAAAAGCCCTGGCAACATTTACACAGCCAGCTTCGTGCAAGGAGATAGCAGAGAAGGCAGGCCTCGATGTCAGGAAGGTCACAGGCAAAATCCGGGGTCTCGTAAACCAGGGCCTTGTGGAAAAAGCCGGAGAGGGGAAGTACAGGATAACAGACAAAGGTAAAGAAGCCATTAAAGCGTAAAAAAAGAAGTTTTTATTTACTTCCATAGTTTCTCTGTTTTGAGGATGAAGAGCGCTGGAACTGCTGACATAGGTGATGTAGGCTAGGACACCTGACTCCTCGCTCGGGCTTCTGCGAGAATTTATCCCAAGTCGGGCTTAAGCAACACGTAAACTCCTTCTTTGCTGGCCTCGTACAGTACGGCTCTCAACACGGCATAGAAGAAACAGTTTTCTCTTAGCGTTGTCTAGCACCGTGGCGGCACTACGGCTTCGAGAGGGGTAGGAAGGGAAAAACCCGTAGAGATTAAATAGCCGTCTGGTTACCCTTAACCTATGCAAGACGCACAGGCAAAATACATAGGTATTCTCTGGTACATAGAGTGGCTAAGTTCCATGGAAGCACACATGCACGGCATAGAGGAGCTGATCTATGATGGCAGGACAAAGTATCAGAGAGTAACTATTGCGAGGACAGGATCCTTCGGCCTTGTACTCTTTCTTGATGGGTATGCGCAGAGTAGCGAGGAGGACGAGTTCATCTACCACGAGAGCCTGGTTCACCCCGCGATGCTAACACACCCTCACCCTAGGAGCGTTCTCGTTGTAGGTGGCGGGGAGGGTGCCACGATAAGGGAGGTTTTGAAGCACGAGAGCGTGCAACGCGTCGTCATGGTCGACATAGACAGAGAGCTCGTCGAGCTCGCCAAGAAGTACCTTCACGAGTGGCACCGGGGGTCGTTCGACGACCCGAGGGTAGAGCTTGTTTTCATGGACGGGAAGGAATACATAGAGAACACTAACGAGAAATTCGACGTAATAATTCTAGACCTTACCGACCCAATAAAGGACACTCCCGGGGTTCTACTCTATACAAAAGAGTTCTACGAGAGTGTAAAGAAGGCCCTAACCCCAGAAGGGGTCATGGTGACGCAAGCGACCTCAGCAAGGTATTACTTGCGTGCCTTCTCCGTCATAAATAACACCGTCAGTACGGTATTCCCGGTTGCTAGGCCCTACAAAGTCTTCGTCCCTGCCTTCTACAGCGAGTGGGGTTTTGTGCTGGGCTCGCTATCAAGGGATCCTCTAGCTATCCCCAGGGCAGAGCTAGAGGAAAGGCTTGGTAAGCTCAACCTCCGCTTCCTGGACTTAGACCACTACTACTTCCTCTTCAAGATCCCCCGCTACATGGAGGAGAAGATGAGAAAGTACAGAGAGATTTCGACTATGAGCCATCCACTTGAGATAAGCCTATAGTTCTCACGAGTAGGCCCTTGCAAGCAGGCGCCAATAATTCACCCTATGAGGCCTCTGGGGGGCGGTGGTTTTTCCAACTTCCACTCTTACAGGTTCTTCGCTCTCCTCGACTCTTCTCTCGTAGAGGCTTTTATCCTCTAGTAGACGTGTAGTATAAGTCCTGTTAACGAACTCTGGATGCTGAAGAATACTGATCAGAAACAGGCGGTTAGTCTTAATCCCGCCAATCTTGAGCTCCTCCAGCGCTCTGACCAGCCTGGCCCGCGCAGCTTCCCTGCTAGAACCCCAAGCTACTACCTTCATGAGGAGTGGGTCATAGAACTCTGGCACAGTAAATCCCTCGTAAACACCGCTGTCTACACGCACCCACGGCCCGGCTGGCAATACTAGCTGAGTTATCTTTCCGGGGGAAGGCATGAAGCTGTTCCACGGGTCTTCAGCGTAGACCCGCGCCTCTATGGCGTGGCCGTTCATGCTCGGCATTGCCAGAGAAGAGGCTAGATGCTCGCCAGCCGCAATGCGGATCTGTTGTTCAACGATATCGACTCCTGTTATCATTTCAGTGATGGGATGCTCTACCTGTATCCTCGTGTTAACTTCAAGCAGGTAGAACTTCCTCTCCTCGACGTCGAAGAGAAACTCAAACGTACCCGCGTTCACATACCGGCAGCTCTCAGCAGCTTTTACCGCAACTCTTAGAACTTCTTTACGTTCCTCGGGGGTAATTGATGGAGAAGGCGCTTCCTCGATGACTTTTTGGAACCTTCTCTGAACGCTGCATTCCCTCTCGAAGAGATGTACAATCTTCCCGTGCGTGTCGCCGAGTATTTGCACCTCAATGTGTTTAGATCTCGGGAAGTACTTTTCAAGATAAACCTCGTATCTGGCGAAGGAAGATGACGCCAGTTTAGAAGCCTTTTCAATTTTGTCTTTAAGGTCGCCGGGAGTGCTTGCTATAAACATCCCGATTCCACCCCCGCCCCCCGCAGGCTTAACAATAACGGGGTATCCTAGTTCCTCAGCTACATCTGGGGCATTCTCTGGGTCAACGGGTTCAAATGTCCCGGGGACTACTGGAATACCGTTCTCTGCGAAGAACTTTCTCGAGGCAAGCTTGTCGCCTGTTAGTTCGAGCACAGAGGGGGGTGGGCCTATCCATACGAGGCCGCTCTCGATAACCTCTCTCGCAAAGAGGGCGTTCTGGGAGAGAAAACCGTAGCCAGGGTGAATGGCCTCGGCGCCATGACTCAAGGCGGCCTGTATAATTGCCTTGATGTTAAGGTAGCTTTGTTTTGGCTCTGGTGGACCAACACGTGCCTTCTCGTCGGCAAGCCTTACGTGTAAGGCGTCTCTGTCCGCGTCGCTGTAGATGGCTACGGTCTTGATTCCCAGGTCTCTCGCAGTCCTGATAACTCTAACAGCGATTTCTCCTCTATTCGCTACGAGTATTTTTCTGAAAAGATCCCCCATGTGTAACCCCCTGTTGGGCTATCCTGTAAAATTTAATAGCGTTCTCAGTGGTTATTTTATCTATCTCTTCGGGTTGAGAACCCCTGAGGCTGGCTATTTCCTCAATAACGACTTTCACGCTTAGAGGGGTGTTTACCCCACCATGTGGAGATAGGAACGGGGCATCGGTCTCCGTGAGGATGTGCTCTAGAGGAAAACTCCTGGCAATCTTCCTCATGTTCTTTGTATCCCTCACCTTGTAATTTACCGAGAAGTAGAACCCCATGTCTAATGCCTTCTTGGCCGTAGTCATGTTTCCGGTAAATGAATGCATGAGGACGTTTTCCTCTAAGCTAAAGCTTGTTAGAATGTCAACAACCTCTTCTTCTGCTTTCCTGCTATGGACGACTACAGGCTTTCCTATCTTCTCAGCTACCTCGAGCATTTCGAGGAAAACCCTCCTCGTACGCGCGTACTCTTCCTCGCTCTTCACCCAGAACCTGTCGAGGCCTATTTCCCCAATCCCCACTATTCTATTGGCGTGCTGGTAGACAAGCTCCTTGTAGAGCTCGATCTCCTCGTCGTCCATATCGGCAACTTGCACGGGGTGTAGTCCTAGGGTTACGAATACGAAGGCAGGGTACTTCTGGCTTAGGCTTAAAGCCTCAAATGCATCTTCAAAGCCAGGTCTTTTCTCCCTGGCGAAGGGGAAAGCAGATGTAACGATGCCATTAAGCACAGTGACGGCATTGTCCAGGACATCCGGTAGTAGCTCTCTGAGCCCCGGGTACGTCAAGTGGCAGTGCGCATCAATCACTTGTTGGAGTCCACAGGTAAGTCTTATATTCGTTATGCGTGGTAGAGCTGAAAGGGTACTTAATGCAGTTTGCGACGCTTCTGGAGTCGAGAGTAAGGGCTCTGAGGGTGGAGCTTGAACACTATATCGAGAAGGAGCTCTTCAAGGAGCACGCTCTCAAAGAGAAATTAATGTACGCATTACATGGGGGGAAGGAGATACGCGGAGTGCTCGCGCTGTTCACCGCTGAGGTACTTGCAGGAGACGCAAGGCCAGCACTTCCGGTCGCTCTAGCCCTGGAGCTCATGCACTCGGCGAGCCTCATTCACGACGACATAATAGATAAATCTGAATCGAGGCGTGGCAAGGAGAGCTTTTGGAAACGTTACGGCTTGGAAGAGGCTATAGTCTTCCCCCACATAATGATGTCAACCGCGATAAAGTATGTTGCACGCGCTGGAGTAAAGGCTGTCATTGAAAGCATGGACGCGTGGTATCGCGCAGCACTAGGGCAACTCTGGGACATTGAAATACTGAACGGGCGTGATCCTGGCATCAGATATATAGACATCATTTCACACAAAACAGGGGCTGTCTTCGAGGCTTCCGCTGTTCTTCCTCTCTACGCGGTTCAGTACCCAGAATCAGCCGTGGAATACGCTAGACTCTACGGGGCTTCTCTCGGGCGAGCTTACCAGATACTCGATGACCTCGTTGACATAGAGAACGGCGTCAGGGATAGTGGTAGCGTCGTACAGCTACTCAGGGAGTCAGACGGCGACCCACTATCTTATGCGGGTAAAATCTTTGCAAACGAGTTAGAGCGTTGTCTAAGGAGTGCTATGGCTCTCTCGGAAGAACTCGCCTACTTTGCTATGTATTCACTCGAATTGTTTCTTAGGGAGTGTAAGTGCTCAGTTGGGAATACCCTAAAAGAGGAGCTGTACTCGAGGTGGAGGCTTTGGGCCCCTCAGGGTTACCCTTAGACCTGTGGCTCCGCGTCGAGCGCACTCTAGGCTACCTCTTCAACGAGGCGGTTTACGAGAGAGCGAACACTGCAATGAGCCTGGGGACTCATGGAGCCCTTAGGAGAGTGGTTCTAGGCCTGGTCTACGGCAGGGTTCTAGACGTCGGGTGCGGGGACGGGGTGTATCTAACTCAGTTGGCTTCGAGAACGGAAGAAGTCGTCTGCCTAGACCCTCTTCCGGCAAGAAATCACAGCGCTCTTCCGAACTTCCACCGCGTCGTGGCTGTAGCAGAGTACATGCCTTTCAGGGACAAATCTTTCGACTTCGCTACAGCGATGTTTAGCTTCCGCGACTTCATGGATAAGGCGCTCGGGCTGTTCAACATGAGGCGCGTATCGAAGAGGGGAGTGGTAATTCTAGACCTCTTCTCGACAAGCCCCTACTTGCGCCCGGCTGTAACGTTCTACTTTGGGTACATAGCACCGGCCATGGGCTTCGTTGCAAGTGGGGGACGCAGAGGACGTTGGGAGCTTATACTTCCTACATTACTGCTAATGCCTAGAGCTGATTTCTTCAAGAGAATTGGAGGAGTGATCATCGCTAGAAGGGGGCTAGGTCTGGTATCTATAGTGTACCTGCCCGTAAATTAGTTACCCCCGGCTTTAATATTACAATAAATTTATATCTAAAAAACCATGGACTAAGTCTAGTATGCCACGCTCTAAAAACTCTGGCGATGTAGGGTCTCTAAGAGTGAATACCGTGATAAAACTTTATACCTTAATACTGTTAGCTGAGGGCGAGAAACACGGCTACGAGTTAATGAGGCTCCTAGAGAAGATGCTTGGGGCACAAGTCGGCCCCTCGCAAGTGTACCCCTACCTGAAGAAAGTAGAGGAAGCAGGCCTTGTAGAGTCACGTGAGGTAGGCTCGCGCGACAAGAAGACGTACAGGCTGACTCCTGAAGGAGTTGAGTTCGTAAGAGACTTGCTCGAGCGTTCCCTATCTGTTATACAGACGGCAGTGAAGGTGCTGGGGCGGGAGAAAGTCTGCCTGCCGTGAGAGCCAATCAACAGGTATATCCTGACCTCTTCATTATCCGGCTCTGCCTATGTTCAAGGTAGCTGTAGTTGGCCTAGGCCCTGCGGGCTCAGCGGCTCTGAGGAGGTTAAACGAGCTAGGTGTAGAAGCCATAGGCATAGAACGCAAAGTAAGCGTTGAGACGCCTACTGTTTGCGGGGAATTCTTGCCGGAGCCCGAGACTATACCATTCATTAGTGAGAAACCCTCTGTTAGGCTAGCCTTCAAGTATATTGGCTTAGCCAAGAGGCTAAATACATTCGAGGAAGTTCGCCTGGAAATAGAGGGGGTTAAGACTTTCCGCATGAAGATCCGGGGGTTTACTATTAGCAGGAAGGAACTGGCTGAGAGACTCGTTGAGGGATCGAACTACATTCTCGGAGACGACGTCGTCTATGTAAAACGGGAGGCCGGCCACTATGTGATCAAAACGAGGAAAGGCAGAACCATCGAGAGCGAGTATATCATCTCCGCAGAGGGGTACCCCTCCCTAACCCGTCAGTTCGTGGGCTGTCAAGCTAGGCTCGACGACGCTGATTTAGCCCTGGGTGTAAACATGAAGATGCAGACGCCCGGCATGGAGGAGAGAATATTGTACATGTATGCTTCTCCCAGGACACCCGGGGGCTATGCGTGGATAATACCCCACCGTGACGGCGTTTCGAACGTGGGCATCGGGGTTCGTTACAGTTTCATCAGGAAAGGCGTAAACCCCATTCGCTTGCTACACGATTTCATTGAGCTAAATCCTCATAACTACTTTGAATCCTCTAAGGCTTTAGAGCCTCCAAGGTCTAGGTGGATACCTGTCTCGGGTTTCTACGCCAGCCCTACTTGCGGAAAAGTACTCTTCGCGGGCGACTCCCTAGGGGCTACAAACCCCATAAACGGCGGCGGTATCTTCACCTCGATGGCCCTCGGGATTCTAGCAGCCGAGTCTGTCTGGCTCGACAACCCTAGTATTTACCAGGAGCGGGCGTGGAGGGAGGTGGGGAGTATACTGCTCGTAGGCAGGAGGTATAGAAGGCTCGTAGACTTCATGTACAGTAACTGGAGGTACTCGGGCCTACTTGCACTAGTACCGGAAAAGTTCATGGCGAGGGTGATCAAAGGCGAAAAAACTTTCCTGTATTACTTCCTCACTCCTGGAAGAGAAAGCTGAATTTTTTATCAACGTCACTGGGATCGAGTTTCTCGTATGCTTCAGTTGTCCCCAAGTCGAACCAGAAGGCCGTTGTCAGATACCCTCCGACTTTAAACTTCCTCTCTATTAGAGCCCTTATGAGGTCGCCCATTATGTCTATCTCTTTCTTGACCTCGGCTAGCTCGTGGAGTAGCTCCAGCGCTCTTCTCCGTACAGCGAGTATACCTATAGTAACAGGCTTTCCAAGAGGAGGCTTTTCAACCATTTCCACTACTTCGTGGCCGTTGAGCTCAGCCACTCCAACCGCGACCCTGTAGTTTGGAGAGAGCGCGAGAGTAGCCGCGAAACCCCCTTCTTCGTGGAATTTCAACATTTCTGTGAGGTTGATGTCGCTTAGGATGTCGCCGTAGTAGACCAGAATATTTTCAGCACTGTCGAACACGCCCTTTAGGTAAGCGTTATAAAGAGCGCCGCCATTGCCGCCGAAGCTAGGGTCGTCCCAGACGTAGGAAATCTTAACGTTGTACCTCTCTCCATTGTTAAAGTAGTTCACAATTTGTTGCCCCTTATAGCCGACTAGCATCACGATATTATTAATGCCGTGGTACTTCATCAGCCGGACGATGTACTCGAGTAGTGGCTTCTGTTGCGAGCCAATAGGTATCATGGCCTTTTGGAAGTAGTACGTTAGCGGCCTTAAACGCCTCCCCTCCCCGCCGCAGAGAACGACACCGATTACGTTTTGCGTCAAGCTTACACCGCTAGTTTAACGCTGGAAAACTATATGAATTTACCCTTCTCCCCCGTTTTTTAGATAACACAATGATTAATAATAAGGCATAGTAGCCGCGAAAGTTAAATCGTGGCTATCAGTGATTAGCATTGTGTCAACGGCGAAATACGTCTGGGAGGAAGACTTCGACATAACAAGGGTTAGAGCTAGATGGGTTCTCGACTCGCGTGGAAATCCAACAGTCGAAGCGGAAGTTTATACCCTGGGAGGTGGGATAGGCCGGGCAATAGTCCCTTCCGGCGCCTCTACGGGCACTCATGAGGCACTCGAGCTCCGCGACGGTGGGAGAGACTTCCACGGGAGAGGTGTCTCGAGGGCTGTTGAAAATGTCAATACTGTCATTGCGAGGGAAATTGTAGGAATGGACTCACGGAAGCAAGAGGAAATAGACAGGAGAATGGTTGAGCTAGACGGTACTCCGAACAAGTCGAGGTTAGGAGCTAACGCTATACTCTCTGTATCACTAGCCGTAGCGCACGCGGCGGCAAATACGTACGGGATGCCCCTCTACGCGTACCTAGGAGGCCTTCAAGCACACGTCCTACCCGTACCCCTCATGAACGTCATAAACGGCGGCAAGCACGCCGGGAACGAGCTCAAGATACAAGAGTTTATGATAGTCCCAGTAGGGGCTAAGACTTTCTCTGAAGCCTTGAAGATTAGCAGCGAAGTCTACCACTCGCTGAGAAACGTCCTAAAGGAGCGCTACGGGAGCCAGGCTATTAATGTGGGGGACGAAGGTGGGTTTGCGCCGCCCATGAAGGAGTCTAGGGAAGCCCTAAGAGCCCTCGTCGAGGCAATAAAGCTGGCCGGCTACGACCCCGGCAAGGACGTTGCGCTGGCATTAGATGCCGCTGCCTCAGAGTTTTATGATGGTGGGAGGGGGGCTTATTTGCTGGATGGGAGGGAGTTTAGACGAGAGCAGCTCCTCGACTACTACAAGGAACTCGTAAATGAGTTCCCAATAGTTTCCATTGAAGACCCGCTACAAGAAGATGACTTCGAGGGATTTGCTATTGCAACAAGAGAGCTCAAAGTGCAGGTCGTAGGCGACGACTTATTCGTCACTAACGCTTCAAGGTTATTGAAGGGCATATCACTGGGCGCGGCCAATGCACTACTCCTAAAAGTCAACCAGATCGGGACGCTAACAGAATCATTTGAAGCGGCGAGGCTGGCTATGAACAACGGCTACTCAGTGATAGTGAGCCACAGGAGTGGGGAGAGCGAAGACACCACGATAGCCCACATTGCCGTCGCTCTGAATACGGGACAGATTAAAACGGGAGCTCCGGCTAGAGGAGAGAGAACCGCGAAGTACAACGAGCTCATTAGGGTTGAAGAGGAGCTGGGGTCTCGGGCAAGATACCTTGGAATAGCGGCTTTTAAACACTACAAGATGGCATCGCTTTAGGAGTGGGCGCGAAAATGTTTTAAGTTGAGATGTCTTCTTTCTAACCTCCTATGTCTAGTTCAGCAGTCGTAATCTCTAAGCACATTCTCGACATATGGGTTGAGAGAGACAAGTTTGTAGCCGAGCTAGTAAAAACGATAGAGGACGACCGGGAGGTTCAAGCCCTGCTGGAAATGAGCAATATAATCGCCGTTAGGCGTCTCGGATACAACGACCATGGGCCTGTGCACGCTAGAATAGTAGCGGGAACCTCCTTAGAGATAATGGGCTTGCTCCTCAGCAAGGGGGTTGAGTTCACGACTCTAAGAGATGGGACAGCAAAGAGCGTGGATGAAGTAAAAACAATTCTCGTTCTAGCCAGCTACCTCCACGATATTGGGAACTCTGTCCACCGCGAAAGTCACGAGATTATAGGTAGCATACTTGCCAAGGACATTGCAGATAGGATTATAAACGCGGTTCACCCTGACATCGGCATTAGGAGATATACGCTTAGACAAGAGGTTTTATCAGCAATTTTTAGCACGGAGTACGACGTCAAGGCTTTAACGCTTGAGAGCAGTATAGTGAAGCTCGCAGACGGCCTAGACATGTCGGAAGGCCGCGCACGTCTACCGTACAAGATGGGGAAGGTAGACATGCACTCTATATCGGCTCTTAACATAAAACGTGTAGAGCTGTCTCCCGGGAGGGACGTGCCGATACAGGTCTCCGTCTACATGGGAGACCTTGCCGGATTTTTCCAGGTTGAGAGAGTTCTCATGCCGAAGCTCGAGTCCAGTAAGCTGAAGGGCCTCGTGAGGGTAAACATATACAACGCTAGAGAAGAGCTGGTAACGTCGCTTCTCTAGGCGATTAAAGATTAGCCTTAATAACAGGAGATATGCCTTACAGACTTCGGTTGCAATGGAAATTCCCGCCATTGAGGGTGGAAAACCCGTAAGAGAGCATTTTAAGGAATACTTCCCTAGGATCTCTGAACACGAAAAACAACTCGTACTCTCAGTCCTTGAATCTGGGCGATTAGCCTCTGGCGTTGGTGTTTTTGTCCGCAAATTCGAAGAGAAGTTCAAAGAGTTTGTGGGAACCCGGCATGCACTAGCCGTCTCTAGCGGCACGGCGGCCCTCCACACGGCTGTGGCTAGCCTCGGGATAGGGGTTGGAGATGAGGTGGTCACCACGCCTTTTAGTTTTGTCGCTACCGCTACGGCCATACTCCATAACAACGCGATACCCGTCTTCGGCGATATAGAGCTCGATACCTTAAACCTGGATCCCGAAACAATAGTTGACAAGATAACTCCCAGGACAAAGGCTATACTGGTAGTGCACCTCGCAGGCCACCCTGCGGAGATGGACGAGATCGTGAAGATCGCCCGCGAGAACAACCTGGCAGTTATTGAGGACTGTGCCCAGGCTATCGGGAGCGAGTATAGGGGTAGAAAGGTGGGGGGCATAGGGGACGTAGGGGCCTTTAGCTTCTATCAGTCTAAGAACATGACCACGGGAGAGGGGGGGATGGTGACGACGAATAGTGAAGAAGTCTATAAGAGTGCGAGACTCTTTGTCGAGCACGGCTCCGAAGAGCGCTACTACCACGTACTCCTCGGCTGGAATTACCGAATGACAGAGTTGCAAGCTGCCTTAGGCTTGGGCCAGCTAGCACGCATAGAGGAGCTTAATAGAATGCGGGAGGAGATCGCAAAAATATACACTGAAGAGCTGGAGAGCCTTGACGGCGACCTTCTCCTGCTACCCAAGCCTAAGAAACACGTTAAGCACACGTGGCACATCTACCAGGTATTGCTCAGGCTCGAGAACCTGAGAGTTGACCGGGACAGAATCATCGAAGCAGTCAAACGGGAAAATGTTCTAGTACTAGTTTCGTACCCCCGTACAATATACGAGAACCCACTCTTCCAGAAACTCGACGCCTACGGGCACGGGTGCCCCTGGTTCTGCCCATTCTACGGCAGGAGGATAGCATATAAACCCGGCTTAGCCCCGAGGGCCGAACTCGCAGCTAGGAGCGTCGTAACCCTGCCCACGCTAGCAGGAATGAGCATTGAGGACGCTATTGATACAGCAAAGGCTTTAAAGAAGGTACTGATATATTACAGGAAGTGAGCCCGATGGGTAACCCGATTCTAGACAAAGCTATTAGTGAGGGGAGGGCTTTCCTCTCGCTCTCCGAGTCCTTAAAGTTACTCGAAAGCTACAACCTACCAGTAGCTAAGTACGTGGTAGTAAAGGGTCCAGAGGAAGTCTCAAAGGTAGGCAGTGTAGGGTTCCCGGTGGTACTGAAGATTGATAGCCCAGACGTAGTGCACAAGACAGAGGCAGGGGCCGTGAAGGTGGGGCTATCCTCTGAGAGTGAACTCTCGAAGGCGATGGTGGAGATGCTTTCGGGCATCAAGCAAAAATTACCCGGAGCGAGGATAAGTGGTTTTGTAGTGCAAGAGATGGTTCAGAGGGCGCACGAAGTTATTATAGGTGGTTTAAGAGACGAGCAGTTCGGGCCGGTCATTGCGTTTGGCATAGGCGGGATACTGGTTGAGGTCTTGAAAGATGTTGTCTTCGAAATAGCACCTGTGACGTACGAGGATGCCCTCGAAATAATCAAGAAGATTAAGGGTTACAGAATCCTAGAGGGTTATAGAGGGCTACCGCGTGCAAACGTCGAGATGCTTGCTGAGACGATAAGTAGAGCTTCGGTAATGTTCTCGGAGCTTTCCAGCGTGGTTAGCGAGATGGATCTGAACCCCACTTTCGTCTCATCGGATTGGGTGAAGATAGCGGACGCACGCTTCAAACTCAGCCTTCACTAGAAATTTCTTCGGGAAGTCAGGTGCGAGAAGACTCTTCACCAGTCATTTTACCGTCGCTTCATCATCCAATCCTAACGCCAGAGCACGGTTTAAAAAGCTTCTCCCATGAAATTTTTTATTTTCCACGTGTATAATTTTTACTTGGTAGAGAGCATGGTCATAAAGGCCGGAACTATTCTTGAATTCATAGTCGCATGGATTGTTAGCGCCATCATAATATTCGTTGTACTTAAAATTTACCCTGGAAAGCAGAAGCGAGAAAACTTAGGTGGGGCACTCCTGGCAGCGCTAGTAGGTGAGTTGATATTCGCTTTATTCAACATAATACGCATACCGTTTGCGAACATCATAGCAGTACTCGTCTGGCTCTGGGCTCTAAGGAAGATATTCGGAGTAAGCTGGGTAGGAGCAGCGATCATAGCATTCCTGGTCTACGTCTTTAGCGTCTTCGTAACGATGCTTGGCATCCCACACCTCATATAAACCTAGAACCTTTTTTCCCAAACCAAATACCTTTTTAAGAGCCCTTTTTCATAGAGAAATAGGTGCACCTGCTGTAATGGAGTGGAAGAATTCCGCCGCCTATTCTACGCTAAGATCCATAGTTTCCCATTACATAGCTAGGAGCTTCACCGGCCTTACGCAACAGGAGGTCGAGTTCATGAGCGACGTGGCAACACAGGATCTTATAAACTACCTCGCGGTGAAGTACGACTTCCTCTACGACCCCGACTACGCGTATAAGTCGCTAGTACTTGCCTCAAAGCTTGCAGAGGAAAACCCCCTGGAATTCGACTCGACTCTAAGTGACTGGGTCGAGGTATGGGCTCTCAAGTGGAGGCAGAGGGTAAAGCTCGTAATGTCGGATGACCCCGAGAACGTCAAGGCTGTTCAACGCCTCGAAGACAAAGTCTCGCCGATCTTAGACAGCCTAAGCGATGAAGCTATGACGCTCAAGAAATTCGCAGTCGGCTCCCTTATTAGATTAGGAGAAGTGTGCTTCACGAACCTTATGGCGGATATGGCCTTAAAGGAAGTCATATATAAGGTAGCTATCAACCAGTCTGTGGACGAATCTGTGAAGTTTATAAGTTCTAACCCGCTCTTCGTGGTCAATGAACTCATAAGAAGAGTAAAGGAGATAAGCCAGTTTAAGGGGAACCTCGTTGTTGTTAGAGTAAACCCATCGTTCTTTCAGGAAGCACGGGGTGAGGTAGTTGAGTGGTGAAAAGGAAGGCTACTTAAAGGTAGATGTAGTAGGTGTTTACCCCGTGGTCTTTGAAGCTGGAGGAGCAGGCTTTGTCATGCTGCTAGAGGCACCGGAATGGAAGGGAAAGGTTCTGCCAATCTACATAGGCGTTAGCGAGGGTATAGCGATACAGAATGCTTTGAGCGGTGTGAGGATGGAGAGGCCGATGACTCACGACTTAATAGTCAGCATCCTAGACACACTGGGAGTGTCTGTAGAGAGGGTAACTATAGATGCACTCCTGAACAACAGCGTATACACGGCGACCATTGTACTCAGGAGAGGCACGGATCAAAAAGCCGAAAGGATTTTTATCGACGCTAGGCCAAGTGACAGCGTAGCGATAGCTCTACGGGCTGGCGCCCCTGTTTATGTCGCTGCCCACCTGGAGAAGCTTACGAGAACACTAGAAGAACTGGGGTTCAGAGAGGAGAATGAGTAAAGGGAGGACGACACTAGACCTGAGTAATCGTGAGCTAGTAGACCTATACGTATCACACCTTGTTGCCCGTAATAGATCAGATAAGACTATCAAGACTTTCAGGAGCGTACTTGAAAGCTTCATAGAGTTCCTAGGCGGTAAGAGCATTTCGGACGTACAAGTGTACGACATCGACTTGTTCCTGGCGCACCTACGTCAGAGAGGATGGAAGCCTGACAGCATATACACTGCCGCTGTGGCAGTAAAGAGGTTCCTGGAGTTTATAGGCAAGGGAGACGCCCTGCGGGGATTCGAGCTCCCCAAACGCGAGAGGAAGCTCCCGAGGTACCTTGAACCAGGCGAAGTCAAGAAGATCGTCGAGGCGGCGAGTAACGTTAGAGACAAGTTGATCGTTCTACTCTTGTTTTCAACCGGGCTACGGGTGGCAGAACTAGTCAATATTAGAAAGTCGGATATTGACTTGGAGAAGAGGACAATTAGGGTGAAAGGGAAGGGCTCCAAGGAAAGGTACGTGTACTTCCCCCAGTCAGTCGCAGAACTACTCGCCACGTATATCGAAAGTGTTAACTCCGAGTGGCTATTCCCCTCTCCCAAGAACCCCAATGTGCACGTTCACTATACGACCATAGAGAGGGCGTTAAAGAACCTAGCTAGAAGGGCAGGCATTAGCAAGAGGGTAACACCCCACCTACTACGCCACACGTTTGCAACCCTTAGCCTCGCAGCGGGTCTAGATGTAAGGGAGATCCAGGAACTGCTAGGGCACTCCAACCTCAATACGACTCAAGTGTACGCCCACGTCTCTCGGGAACGCTTGCGGAGAGACTACGAGAGAGTCTGGGACTCGCTCATCTAGGGCTTAAACGACTTCAGAGAAATTGGAGCGTAGTTCCACGTCGAGCCTCCTAAGAAGAGCCTCCAGGTCGATGATTTCTGCGCCCGCGAAGCTCTTCATGTACTCTAGCCCAATCTTGTGCCATTCCTCGCTCGCAGCCGCTACGCATTCCAGGGGGATCACGACCTTATACCCTCTATAGAAGGCTCCAAGAGCCGTCTGTTGCACGCATATATGGGTGTGTATCCCGGTGACTATCAAGGTGTGAACCCCCAACTCCCTGAGAAGCATGTCGAGATCCGTGAAAACAAACGCGTCGTACCTCCTCTTGGGCACAATAAAATCTTTCTCGACTGGAGAGAGTTCGCTGACAATCTTAGCTTCACTGCTGCCCTTTACCGCATGGGGCCCCCAGAACTTTGTCTCGAAATCTATGCCTTGGTAATGCTGGTCAACGGTGTAGATTACGGGTATGCCCCTTCCGCGGGCAAAGTCCAGTAGCCTCCTGATGTGAGGAATTATGCGTTCCGCGTTCTCTGCGCGCAACCGGCCTCGGACAAACTCCTCGAGCATGTCTACGACGAGGACAGCATACCTGGGCATACAGGCTCCAAGGTTTACGTCTCAAGAGTCCTATATTAGAGTTTCTCTCACTCTGGTTTAAGGACAACGACTTTAGGCTTTAGTTCTTCTTCTAGCATCTTGAGGATACTGGCGACTCTCTGCCCTTTCTCGGTCAGCCTCAAAATCCTATTACCCGGGCTACCCTTCCTATCCTCCTCTACGAGCCCGTACTCTATGAGCTTCTTCACATTGTTGTAAATAGAAGTCGTGGAGAGGCCCGTGGCTGGTCTTAGCTCCGTTATCTTCTTCTCCCCCGAGAGAAGTGCGAGTAGGATTAAGTCGCTCTCCGTAAATATTAGCTTCTTATCGATGCTCTCCATATCCACGCTTCCTTGTTACCACATACTGCGACTCCAAAATAAAAATTAACCTCTAGCCCGCTCACCAACTTGCCATGCCAACTATAAAAGTTGAAGAGTTCCAGAAGCTCGATTTACGCGTGGGCAAAATACTACAGGCCGAAGCCATACAGAGAAGCGAGAAGCTAATACTGTTAAAGGTGGACATTGGTGGCGAAGTCCGACAACTAGTCGCGGGCCTAAGACCGTTCTACAATCCTGAGGATTTAGTTGGAAAGCTTGTTGTCGTACTGGCTAACCTAGAGCCGAAGACGCTGATGGGGTATATCTCGCAGGGCATGTTGCTGGCTGCAGTGGAAGACGGGAAGCCCGTACTTCTAGTACCCGATAAAGACGTGAAACCCGGAGCCAAAATAAGTTAGGAGAGAGTAGAAATATAAAGAAAATAGAGGGAAGAAAATATTTTCCTAGCGTATTCCCAAGTGAAGGCCACGGTCGAACCTAGCGGTATCCATTTCTCTGTAGTTCGAGAGAAGCTTCCTTATGGCTTCACGTATTGCATCGCTCCGGTTCTGGAAGTACCCTTTCTCGATGAGCTGGTCGAGAGCGTCTATCAAGCCTACGGGTAACTTGACGGAGATAACTTTTGTGACGGACGTGTAGTCCCCCCTATTTGTGATGTAATAACTACTTGGTAGATTGTTCTTCGAGCTCATCGGATAGTACTCTCTCCAAGCTAGGTATAAAGCATGCTAGCGATAAGTCTACACTAAAACCGTAGGACAATTTACAAACTGCCTACTCGAAACTTTAATTTACACTAGGGCAGATGTATGCTTTGAGCTGTATGGCAGAGCCTCAGAGAGTACGCGATAAGGAGAAAGACGCCATTAGGAGGGAAGTCTGGGCTACTCTTGAGAGATATGAAGTGGTAACAAGCCCTAGACCATGCTACGGGAAAATCCCCGGGTTTGTAGGCAGTAGCGGTATTGTAGCCAAAGTCTTGAAGCTTGAGAGCTTCAGGCGCGCGCAAACAGTCTATACCACCCCTGACCTGTCTAACCGCATTATAAGGGAAGAATCGCTCAAGAGAGGTAAGAAAGTTGTGGTATCCCTACCTAAGTTACGGGGATATGCAGTCCTAGACCCCGAGAAGATAGCCCCATCCAAGTATGTTTTCGCGTCAACTCTTAGAGGCGTATTAGCCCTGGGGGAAAGAATAAAGTGGCCAGAGGGCGTAGACATTGATATTATAGTAGTAGGTAGCGTTGCTGTCAACAGAGATGGCTCCAGACTGGGGAGAGGGGATGGAATCTACGACCTGGAGTATGCAATCCTCAGGGAGTTACACGTGATTAACGAGAAAACCCCTATTATTACAGCGGTTCACGACCTACAGGTGATCGACAAGAAGATACCAATGTATAGGCACGATGTGCCGGTCGACTACATCGCAACTCCAACACAGCTGATAGCTACTTCGACAGCCTACCCACGTCCCCCGGGTATCATTTGGGAGCTTCTCCCGATAGATTTTATAAAGTCGACTCCCATTCTACGGGCCTTATTCGGTATATCTTAACTGGTGCTAAGCTACTCTCAGAAGACCAGGAGCCAGCCTGTTGAGAGCCACTATGCACGAGCTACAGAAGCTCGCTGGTTTATCGTCAACATCGTAGATGGAGTTACTGAACCTCATTACACATCTTCGAGGGCAGTGCGACAGTCCAAAGCTGTGCCCTAGCTCGTGCAAGCTCTCCTTTAGAAGCCTAGCCCTAAATAGAGGAGCTGAGGGCGAGTCGCCATAAAACTCTGGTTTTAGCCTCTCGGTGAAAACAATACCACCCCAGCCTGGTTTAGAAATACCGAAGACAAAGTTGAGCCCCTCCACAAATCCGTCGCCGCTGACTAGCACAAGTATGCGTTGATGAGGGACTACACCAACCACTGACTGGAGCTTTTTGAGAAGTTTCTCGGCGTTTATTTGATCCCTTTCTTCATCGTAAAAGTCTAGCAGAACGCTCATGCCCAGGAGTTTTGGCTCTATAACCGCCGTCGAATTTAAAATATTTCTGAGAGACTGTACAAGCCACTCCACATCTTCTCGGTATACTCCCAGCGGGACAACCCTAATTGCGTATTCAGGCATATGACAGCAGTACTACAGTGTGAGGACTCCTAGTCAAAAGCATTACTGTAAACCCACCCTTTACTCGTCGAAGCATTAGGTATGAAGCCCCGCTTTGAAGATGTACTCGACGAGGCTATAGTAGTCTCTGAGAAAAGTGTCAACCTCATGCTCGTCAGCCTAGTTACATGTACTGTCCTCTCATACGTCTTCTCCGATGCAAGGCTCCTCATATTTCCACCCCTTCTCACATCCTCCTACTTCCTCCTGGAGCTCTCCAGGAGGGTCTACAGCCTATACGCGCGGGATCTGCGCACGAAAGCGGGGCTCGTAGTCGTAGCACCATTTTATCTCGCCACGCTCACCGTCTCTCTCAGCCTCTTGGGAGTTCTCACAGTAGCCTCATACATTCTGGCCTTTATTGGTTCCCTAATGATACTTATTTTCAGAGTAGTAGCCGCCAAACGCGAAGTTGATGTTGTCATGTGAACGCCTAAAGTCTGGCTAGCAACAGGGATAAATAGTGATGAGATTCAGGGTATAATCGCATATGTCCAATACGGGTTTCTACGACCTCGTGCCCTTACTTCTGGAGCTCGCAAAAAGGGGGTGCCTAGCTTTCCCACAGCGAATCAGCCGCACTGAAATCATGAAGAGCATGGGGTTTTCCGCTTGGAAATTCAGGAAGCTAATTGACAAAGCAGAGAGTGAGGGCTATATCAGCAAAGTCTACTACGGGCGTTACGTAGCCTATAAAATCACACCTAGGGGGGCAGACCTCCTCCAGAGAATATACTCCGACCTTGCCACAATTTTCAACTCGAGTACGCTACTCACCCTGCAGGGCGTAGTGGTTCCAGGCCTGGGAGAGGGAGCCGTGTACATGAGTATACCCAAGTACGTCGAAGCATTCAGGGACGCGCTGGGGTTTGAACCATACCCCGGTACTCTAAACGTGAAGCTCGACGAAGAATCCGTTGAAAAACGCCTTTTTCTGAGAAAAAGCAATAAGGGGCTGAAAATTCCTGGCTTTATAATCAACGGTAAAGAGTACTGCAGTGTCGTGGTATATAAAGCCGCGATAACCGGTAACGGAGTAACCGTATATGGTGGCGCCCTGGAGATTGAGAAGACGAAGCACGGCCCAGAAATACTCGAGTTAATCGCGCCAGTTAAACTCCGAGATGAACTGAAGTTAAGGGATGGAGACAAAGTCGAGGTAAAGATAAACGTCTAAAGACCTTTCACTCTTCTCAGTCTAAACACGCAGTAACCACTCTCCTTGAAGACCACCCGCGAGTCTACCCTTAGAGGATAGACTCTCTCACCAGTTAAAATCCGAGACCCTGCTGCTGTGAAAAACGGCACTGGGCATAGCCTTTCTAGAGGACAGTTCTCCTCTCCCAGTATTTTCACGGTAAAGGCATCGTTCCCGACTTCTACTTCTCCATGCATTCCGACACTTTCCAAGACAGTCTTTATGGCATCGACTGTTGAACTTGAACTCTTCCCCGCGAATTTTTCTCGGGCTACAAGTTCTGCGGCCAGTGCTATTTGGCCACTTGTCAGGCTGAGCCTCTCACTAAGCTTTATAACAACGTGGGCTAGAAGTCCCGGGCATCCACTCATAATCTCAGCGAGAAAAGATAAGGCTAGGCCAGAATATTAATCGTGCTCTACCCCCCTCCGATATGCGGCAAGAGTTTAACCGTATCTCCGGGCTTCACTCTTTTGTCTGGCGTAACGGATACGTCGTTTACGAGGATTATTATAGTGTCGAGGAAGGGTTTAATCCTTTCATTAACAAGTTCCTTGACTTTCACGCCGGCTCTCTCCGGGAGCTCTACTTCGTCGTAGGATTTGCCCGAAAGCTCGGAGAGAAAGCCAAAGTAATAGATTTTAACCTTAGCCATAGGGCTCAATACGTTAGTGCAGTGAATTTCTCTAAGCCACATCTGACGTCGCCTAAACCAAGCTTCTCGAGCGTCGACGCCCGCGGAATTCCCCTGTGATCCCAGCCGATAAGGTTGTAGTAGGCCCCCAGCATCTCGTCGTACCGCTGAGCATCCAGCCTAGCCCCCTTGAAGGGCCCCCTCGTCAAAGGCTTGGTGAACCACTTACGTGGCGGGTAGTCTAGGAGCCTGTTCCACCGTCTACCCTCAGCAGTGTACTCCCTAACCCAGAAGGCTCTTATCAAGTTAAGCACCCGCTCCGCGACTACCATGAAATCTTCAAACTTCCACTTTAGCCCGGTCGCGGAGTTAAACAGGTTAACGTACCACTCGAGTTCGAGGCCAACCTCTACCCATGGTAACCTGCAGGAAACTAGCGTCTCAAATAACCCCCCTCTGATCTTCTGGAGCTCGAGAACTTTCTCGGCCTTAGCGCGCGAGTACTCAAAGCGGCCGTGGGCAACCTCCCACGAAATTACCCAAGCATCCTTATGATGCGCTCCCACAGAGCTAACACCGTAAGACAAGGCCATGGCAGGTGCCGTGTGGCAGTCATACGCCGAAACACTCAAGCCCTTAACGTGGACTGCAATATCCTCTGCGCCCATCCTTTGAGAAGCATACTCTACGCCCTCTCCAAGGAGTCTCCCAAGTTCTCCCCGCCGGTAGACTATGTCCTCGGAGAGTTTCACGAAAGCTTCAAAGTCCCCCCACTCCACCTTCTCGCTGATAAGTTTCTTCTCGCTCGCCTCGGCAGCAAACCCTAGGACTGAGCCGAGGCCTATGGTGTCGACACCCCACATGTCAGCGAGCCTGTTCAGCCTCGCGATCTTTCTGAGGTCTCCGAGCCCTATATTCGATCCTAGCATTGCTACATTTTCGTAGTCGAGCTCGGAAATCTCTCCCTGGTCGTCGTATATGTAGTTCCCGCACGTCATGTTACAGTTTGGGCACCCACGCTGCCCGACTTTCACCTTTTCCATGGCGTTGCCGTCTATCTTCTCACTGTCCTCGAATACGCCCTCACTGAAGTTGTACGTAGGTAGTACACTATTTGCCTGAGACCACTGAATAGTCATCATGGTTCCCTGCCTCATCCAGAAAGAGTAGCCAGGCTTCTTCTTGATCTCCGCGTAAGCTCTTGCAGCTATTTTCCTATACTCGTCCAAGTCATGGACTTCGGGCGCCCTCTCACCGGAGAAAACCAGAGCCTTCAAGTTCTTACTACCCATTACTGCTCCGATTCCAGGTCTCCCACCGCTCCTACCCTCCTGCGAGATTATCGTCGCGAGTTTTACGAGGTTTTCACCGGCAGGCCCTATCAACAGTACGCCAGCGTTTTTGCCGTGTCTACTCGTTAGGACGCGCTCACTGCTAAAAGTGTCTTTCCCCCACAAGTCATCGGCGGGGTAGAACTCCACTTTACCATCTGAGATGTGAACGTATATAGGCTTGTCTGATCTCCCAGTAATAGCTACGGCATCAAACCCTGAGTACCTCATGTATACAGCGGCTTTGCTCCCTATGTTCCCGTCTCCGTATCCGTGCGTAAGCGGGCTCTTTGCAGCGACTACGAGTTTCCCAGTGCTCGGGCCAGGTAGACCTGTTAGAGGCCCTGCAGCCACTACTAGAATGTTCTCGGGAGAGAGAGGGTCGACGCCTGGGGTGAGGTGATCCCAAAGTAGCCGGGCGGCGAAACCTCTACCGCCGATGTATTTTTGGGCGAAGTCTCCACTATACTCCTGGACTTTAACCTCCTTCGATGCAAGATCTACCCAAAGGATCTTCCCATTCCAGCCCTTCATGCTCCCATACAACTATTTTTCTAGCTTAAAGTTAAAAATTTCTTAGAAAAGTTTATATAACAGTGAAAGATAGACATTACTCCCTCTCTGGTGCGCAGATATGCAGCTCAAAGTCGTAATCCTCCCGTATGAAAGTGCGCACTACACAGTTGTCCTGGATCAGACTGTAGCTAAAAAGCTCGATCTGAAGCCCAACGATAGGGTTAGAGTGTTTTCGGGCTCCCGGGAGATAATCGCCACCGTGACTATAGCGAAAGACTTCCCCCAGGACTCTGTCGGGATCTATACGAACGCTTCGAGGATTCTACAAGTAAACGAGGGAGAAGCCGTACACGTTGAGCCCACAGAGCCTCCAAAGTCCCTAGACGTTATCCGGAAAAAGCTTGTGAGAGGGAAAATCACGTTCGAAGAGGCAATGCAGCTAATGCGCGACATCGTTGGGGGTCTTTTGAGTGAAGTCGAGCTGGCAGCGCTTGTCACGGCGATACACTTCCAAGGTCTCTCGATAGACGAGGCGTACAACCTTACAGTGGCGATGGTGGAGACGGGGAGGAGGCTCTCACTTAATAGACCTACAATTCTCGACAAACACAGCCTCGGCGGTGTCCCGGGAGACAAGACAAGCCTCCTAGTGGTTCCCATAATAGCCTCTCTCGGCTTCACTATACCCAAGACATCCTCCAGGGCTATAACTTCTCCTGCGGGTACGGCAGATAGGATGGAGGCTATTGCTCCCGTAAACCTGCCTCTTGAGGAGATGACACGCGTCATAGAGAAGACAAATGGGTGCATTGTTTGGGGTGGGGCATTGAACCTGGCACCGGCAGACGACATTATAATAAGGGTGGAGTACCCACTAGGTATCGACCCATTCTTCGTGCCATCAATACTAGCTAAAAAACTAGCCGTGGGGTCAACTCACGTAGTCTTGGACGTGCCCACGGGCCGGGGAACCAAGGCCCGCACTCTCGAAGAGGCGCGTAGGATAGCACACGACTTTATAGAACTCGGCTCAATGCTAGGAATAAAGATACAGGCTGTCTCGACTTATGCCGAGGAGCCCGTAGGTTACGCCGTGGGCCCAGCCCTAGAAGCTAGGGAAGCGTTACAGGCGCTAAACTCGCTGAAACCACTCGACCTGGTAGACAAGGCTGTGAGTCTAGCTGGAACATTGCTCGAAATGATCGGGATACAGAACGGATTCGACGTTGCCTTCGAGGCTCTCAGGACTGGGAAGGCTGAGAAGAAGTTTAGACAAATCATAGAAGCCCAAGGTGGGAACCCAGGGATAAAGCCCGACGACATTCCCTTGGGAGAAAAGACTCTTACCGTGTACGCTGAGGAGGACGGTTTCGTCTACTATATTGACAATCCTACAATAGCTCTAATAGGTAAGACTGCAGGCGCACCTATAGACAAGGGCGCTGGAGTTTTACTCCACGTAAAGATAGGGGATAAGGTTAAAGCAGGAGACCCCCTCTTCACAGTCTACTCGTACAGTTCTGTAAAGATACAGGCTGTTGAGAAGATTGTTGAAACTCTGCGAGCAGTGGGTATCGGCAAGATTGCAGGCAGGAAAATGATGCTTGAAAAAATAACCTTTGTACCCTCGAGGCCTCTGCTAGAGAGATGAAACGCCACGCATCAAGTTTTTTAGCTACGTGTTCTCTCTTAAACTAGTGTGAGTAGTGTGAGCGAGTTCATAAAGCTATTTGCAAATAACCTCACAAACTGGGTGGAGGCTCAGAAGACATTCCTAGACTCTGCAAAGTCAATAGAACAGGAGCTCGAGGGGGCAGACAGGCTGGAGCTCATACTAGCAACGCGAGCGGCTTTTGCGCACATGATAAAAACTATTGAGGCCTTCGATAAATGGCTACAGGATCCTTTCATAATAGGTCACATGCCGCGCGAAATGCTTGTGGACATACAGCATAATGTTTGGGATATCCTCAAGAAACTCTTGGAGCTCGACATCAAGCACACATCGGAGTTTCGCGATATGCTACTCAAGCTAGCAGAAAGCGGAAAGCTTAACCCTATACTTTTTGCTCCGAGAGAGGAAACGAGGCGCGAAGACCGCTTCCACATAAGTTACTAGTTCAGTTCAACAGTTAAGGTGTAGCGCTTGAACTTAAGGGAAACAGTGAACGTTCTGAGGGCAAATAATCTCGTGGCTGAAATAGATGAACCTCTATCGGCACACTATGAAATACCATGGCTAGTATCCCGTCTCTCGGAGAAGAGTATAAAGGCCCTGCTGTTCAGCAGGATTGAGGGAAAAGAGTTTCCGCTTGTAACCAATGTCTACTACGGCAAGTCTCACGTAGTATTTAGAGAAGACGTAGACGGCCTCCGCGAGAAATTCAGAAGACTAGTATCCCTGCTCTCAGGTGTGCCTCTAGACTCGGCGTCTAAGCTCAGCAAGCTGGCTTCCCTGGCATTGTTGTCGGATGTTTTCCCCAAAGTACAGGAGTCCACTAAGGGTTTCCTTCAGTATACAGCTTTTGACATAAACCTACTGGAACTGCCTGCATTAAGACACCATACGCTAGAGGAATACCCTGTCATAAAGAACCCCGTGATTATACTACAGGATCCCAGGACAAAAGTCTCAGAGGTATTCTCACAACCTGTACAAGTAGTCGACGAGAAAGCTCTACTCGTGCATGTGCCTCGCCGTACTAGGGCCTATAGCTTGATTGAGGAAGCAGCGCGACACGGAGGATCTCTCAGCGTCGCGGTTGCAATTGGGTCACCGCCGCACTTGCAGCTTGCGGCAAGCATCAATTGGGTTCCCTGGATAGACAAATACCTACTTGCAGGGGCTCTGGCAGGCACGCCGCTCAACCTAGTAAGGCTTGAGAACGGCATATATGCTCCGGCTGAAGCAGAAATAATACTTGCGGGCGAACTAGTGCCAGGAGACGTTAGGCCTGAGGGTAAAATGCTGTTCGAAGACATGCGACTGTATGGCGGCTCTCCAATGCCAGTTATAAGAGTGAAGGCGCTACTAGCCAAGCCTTCGGCATTCTTCTACACATCCATAACAAGCCCCGTGAGAAGCGACATAGCCGAGTTGAAGAGGATCGAAGAAAAACTAGTCCTAGAGCTCGTTCAGTTACACATACCTGGCGTCACCTGGATAAAGTTCCTCGGTATCGATGCGTACCGTACACTACTAGTTGCCTTAGAAGAGCCGCGGCAAACATCCGCATTCGAGATTGGCAGCCTCCTGCTCTCGCTTAACATAGCCCCCTACATAGACACAGTGATAGTGTTGAAAGAGGGGCGTGAAATACAAGGGCTAGAAGATGACAACCTGGTGAAATATCTAATAACGAGCCTGCGGCACGACAAGATTCTAGCCTTAAGTACTCCCTCCCCTGATGACACCCTGAGGAGCGAGAGAAATACCCGGGTCATAGTGGATGCAACTAACCTGGATTTCAAGGACTACGTGAAGGACTATATTGAGGGTATTGAGGAGCCTGAGAAACTTAGGGAGTTATACGAGAAAATTTCTCGAGAACTTCGGGATGCGTAGTCCTCACATACCTGCATATCTCACACAGCACTTCTTCTCGCCTAATCTTGTTCTCTAGAAGCAACCTCGCAACCTCTTTGACTTTGCCCTCTAACTCCGGCACACTCGTAGCAGGCCACGTCCCGCGTTGCCTGTTTATATACCGGCTTATACTAGACTGGCTGACTCCGAGCACGCGAGCTATCTGTAGTTGCGTTAAGCCTAGTTCCTCGTACATGTACTTGACGATTATCCCCCTGATGCTCGGCAAGAGTTTCCTGCTCATAGCCTCGCATGGAGCCTGCATACACGCACCTGAGCGAATATATGACATCGGCAATAAATGCGTTATCTCGCCGTGGCAGATCTTTATATGATCTTTATACAATTTGAATTCTCTGTTTAAAATAGCCTACGGCGAGCAATTGGATAAAAAAATCTCTTTTTGCAAATAATGCTGGATTTTAGCTCATAAAATAAAACAAGAGATTTTGACCGCGTAAAGAATATATATCTCCAATTGGTCAATACACATGGTGAAAAACCAATGTCCCACCAGAAAATAATGGCATACTGCGTCAAGTGCCGCAAACAAGTCGAGATGAAGAACCCACAGCAAGTCACGCTTAAGAACGGCAGGCTCGCCTACAAGGGCACCTGCCCTCACTGCGGCACTACTGTCTACAGGTTTGTGGGCAGAGTTAAGCAGTAGAGCTACAGGAGAAACTCAAGGAATACATCAAAAATATAATGTGTTTTTCTAATTTTTCTGTGATGGTCTAGATGAGCAAAGAACTCACCCCTCTCGAAAAAATGGAGTTACTAATTCCGGGCTTCCGAGGGTACAAACAGAAAGAGTTGTTGAGAGAGGATGACGCGCTCGTCCGTAGGAAGATTTCCTCTATTCTCGACGACGCCCGCGTGAAAGTTGAGAGGCTGATTACCGCGGTGAAGAAGAAGAACATATCCATAGCCCTGAGGCTAGATGATTTAAGGCTCGAGCTAATGAAGGCCTCTCAGATGATAAAGCATGCCAGCTACGGGTACTCTGGACTGTTTGACCGCGCTAAGGTCGAGGAGAGTGAGCTCCAACGCCTCCTAGAGTACGACTACAAGCTTGTATCCGAGGCCTCAAGGATAATGGAAAAAGTGCTCGAGTTGACAACAATAACAGATCCCCAAGAGTTCATGGAGAAACTTAACGCGACAATTGACCTTGTCAGGCAACTCGAAGACGACATCAAAATGCGTGAACAGATCCTGCGGGGCGAGGTGGTTCAGTAATGTCCAAGGGGTCTTTACAGGTCATAAGGTGGGTCAACCCGTCGCCAGACGACATAGTGTGGAGGTACCCTAACGATGACATTCAGCTTGGCTCAGTTGTTATAGTAGAAGAGTACCAGGTGGCCGTATTCTTCAGGGATGGAAAGGCCTATGACGTGCTAGGCCCTGGCAGGCATGTTCTCTCAACCCTCAACATACCGCTACTGTCGAGGGCTTACGGCATCGTCTACTCAGAGACGCCATTCAAGGCAACAATAATTTTCATCAGCACCAAACAGTTCCAAGGGAAGTTTGGAGGGCAGACACAGACGCAGGACTTAGCCCCTCTAAAGTTCTATGGTAGCTTCTGGTTCAGGGTGGCTGACCCCCAGCTCTTTGTAGTTGAAGTCGTCGGAGGGCAGAGGGCGTTCGATACAGAGTCCGTTAACAAGTTTCTGAGAGGGTACTTCTTGGAGAACGCCATGGCCTCGTTGAGCAAGTACAAGCTGGCTGAAGTTTTCTCAAACATAGACAAGGTCACTGCAGAGCTTAAACTCGACCTTCTGGAATCCTTTAGGAGAGTGGGGCTCGAGCTAATAGACGTAAAAATGGAAGGACTAGATACTACGCCAGAGTACCGTGACAGAATTTTCTGGATTACCCAGACAGGGGCGGCTGCAGAAGTCATGCGCATGGATACAGTTAAATCTGTGGCGCAAGAACTCGGAAAATCTCCCGGTGCATCGCTAGGAACAGGCATGGTCATACTACCGCCGCTACTTACACCTACACCTCCCGCACAAGCCCCAGCTACGCCTGCTCAACAAGTCGCAAGTACAGGCTTCCAGGGAGTCCAGTGCCCGAAGTGCGGCACGTTGAACCCGCCGGGTGCTAAGTTCTGCTACAACTGTGGCACACCCCTAACCAAGAAGTGTCCGAAGTGTGGCAGTGACGTGCCGCTCAACGCTAAGTTCTGCCCGTACTGCGGATACCAATTCACGTAGGCGTCACTGATGAAATCCTCCCACCTTATCATCTTAGTCCTCTGGGGGCTGTTCCTAATACTCGTGGGATTAGGCGTAATTAGCGGGTACGACATACTTCCATCTGCTATTTCGATCACAGGCCTCTCTCTAGGAGTTCGGGCCTTCAGTACTCCCTGCGCCTCTGGGAAATGCCCAAAGAGAGGGTTCTTGCTATTCTGGTCACTCCTGTTAATCGAAGCTAGCATAGTCATAGAGATTTGCAGGCTCTACAGCTCTCTGCCCTTATGCCTAGGTGTTTTAGTGATCATGGCGGCTGTATCTGCATACGCTGCGGACAAGAAGTACTCTATACTCTAGACGGGGGTTCTCTGCTTATCTTTACTTCCCCGCCCATTTTCTTGGCCATTGATACGAGGAAACCGAAACATTCTGCTAGTTGCCCCCTGTAGAACCCACCATAGGTCGTCAAATGTATCTCTAGAACAGGCTCCCCGAGTTCAAACCCTCTCGGGTGGCTTTTTACGTAGACTCCCATGTAGCTCCTGGCAGCCCTCTGCACCACCGGCGCAAACTCCGACTCAGGTATGCCTCGTACAATAAACGACGCCTCTAAGAACTCCAAAGCCCTGAAAATCCGCCTTAGGATCGGAAGAACACTACCGGTGAGTATTGCTTCAACCTCCTTCGGAGGGCCGGGCAGGACAAAGAAGTGCGTCCCACGGAAGCTGACGTATACGCCTGGAGCTGTTCCTACGGGGTTCTCGAGAGGGATAGCCCCCAGGGGCAGTAATGCCATTTTAACCCTTTCAGGCGTTAGAGGGAGCCCCCTTGCCTCATACTTTTCTCTTACTAGCTTGAGGGCTTCCTCGTTGAGAACCAAGGGCCTATTTAAGGCTCGGGCAAGGCCTTCGACTGTCTTGTCATCGAACGTCGGTCCCAAGCCACCAGTTGAGACAACAACCTGGACTCGCCGGGAGATGGCGTGCCTAAAGGCCTCTGCTATACTCAAAACATCGTCTCTAACTGTTAGCGCTGCCCTGACGATAAAACCAATTCTTGTCAGCTCCTCAGATATTCTCTGGGCATTAGTATTCAAAACCTTCCCTATGAGCAGCTCGTTACCTATGCTGAGGATCATCGCCTCGTTTAGGATCTGTGGGGGCTCAGCCTCTAGTTTATTCGTCACGCCTTCAGCCGTCTCTTCCTTCATCACGCTCACAGGTAAACTGTAAAGCTTTTAGATTAAAGTTTCCACCCCCTGACGTCCTTTCGCCGTAATACAAACACTCTAATGAAGCCAGCGAACATTATGGACAGCCATATGGGAGAGTAGAAGAAGAAGTACAGAGTAAGCCACAGTGGATTAACTCTATAGCCTATTCTTCTCGAAACAACCCACAAGCTTAAACAGTACAGGAGGAAGTACGGCAAGGTGAAAAACACTTGAGGCGGCAGGAGAGCCATCACGGTCTCGAAAATATAGACTAGTGGGAGGAGAGAGGCGAATAAGCTGAGGGCTAGATGCCACGCTGTAATAATCAAAGCGAGGGCTCCCGGAATGTACGAAAGGAAGACTACTGGGAGAATGACGATCCAGGGGAACATCACTAATATTGCGGCAGCCGACTCGAGTGAGTGCTTGCCGGCGCTCCCTAGAAGGAGAAACATGTATTCTTTGACCCAGAGCCACGCACCAGTAGACCATCTAAGCCTCTGGTTAACCCACTCGAGAATACTTGTGGGAGGGTCTACAATCACGGCCGACTGGTAGAAATACTTGTACCGTAGACCGAGGAAAAAGCTCCTAAAGCCAATATCCATGTCCTCGAGGACACTATTCTTAAATCCCCCCAATTCCTTGAGTGCTGCCCGCCTGAAGGCGAATGCCGCTCCGTTAAGTCCGGCGCAGAGCCCTACTCTTCTGTCGAAAATGTAGCTTGCTACTCCAAACGTTAAATAGTCGTAGTAGACTAGCTTGCCTATAATAGATGATCCTGGGACGAGTTTCTTAATCTCGGCGACATCAGCCTTCTCCATCACCGACTCGAGGCGCTCCAAGAACAGGGGATCCTCTACTCGTACATCGCTGTCCAGGAACAGGATTATTTCGCCACGTGAAAGTGACAAGGCATCATTCAATGCCCTTACCTTCCCCCTTCTAGCCTCGCTAACTGAGAAGACAGCCTTCCCGCTATAAGCCTCAATTATCTTGCGCAACTTCTCGCCGGGCTCGTCCACGCTGACTATTACTTCAAGCGACTTTCGTGCACTAAGTGCTGTGAAAAAATCGAGGAGTTCCTCCAAGTTCTCGGCTTCACGGTGGGCTGTTATTACGACAGACACTAGGGGCATCAACGTATGCCCTCGACTCTGCCGTCACTATAAACTTTCAGAGCAGGTCCCAGTATTGATCCCGCTCTGACGCGAGCATAGGGAGAGACGAATATCCCCAGTTTCTTCTTCTTACCAACCAACCCTTGGAGCGGTAGCTCCCTTACTAGTGTAAAGTCGTCCGGTAGCATACTTAGAACGGTTGTACGGGGCTCGACGACGCTCCTATAACCTATCACGCTGTCCGTGATTAGAGAGAAGCTCCCAACGGTCGAGTATGGTTGCAGAATGCTACGTTTAATCTCTGTATGAGCGCCCACAACTGCGCCCTCCTCTATCGACGTATACTCCCGGACAAAGGCGCCTTTGCCCACGAAAGCCCCCCTACCAATGTAAACGGGCCCCTTTACTACAGCATAGTGGTCAACGGTAGCCCCATTGTCAACAATGACGCACCCCTCAAGTATTGCCGCCGGAGAGACCCGTGCACTGGGGGCCACTACTCTACCGCACCCCCTCTTTGTTAAACTATAAAAGGCGTTGATGAGATCCCACGGGTAATCCACAGCCACCCACTCGCCAGTCCAGAATGCAGCGTAAACTCCGGTTTTCTCGACGAGGCTATTTAAGGCGTCAAAGAATTTAAGCCCCTTTTCTATGAGCGAGAAGAACTCAGAGGGGAGGATAAATACTCCTCCTATGACGTAGCTAGTCTCTTGCCCAGCACCAGTCTCTGCGAGCCTTGCGACTAGGTTCTCTCTGACGAAAGCCACACCATATGCCTGGACGTTTGAACTGGGAACCAGGAGTAAGCTAGGCCTCTCAGATTTTCTGTGCACTTCGAGAACTAACCTAAATGCATCCTCATCCACTATAACATCCCCGTAAACCATCATAAACCACTCATCTCCTTCGAGAGCCTTAGAAGCTGCCAGTAACGCCCCTTCGATGCCAGCTTCTTTTTGAACTTTCACAGAGACGCTCGCAGTATAGCCAGCCTCATTGATGCTCCTTATGATCTCTCCCATTGGGACGTCCTCTGATGTTACAACAATGGCTTTACCTCCAGTAGCACGGATTGCTCTCTCAAGCGAGTACATGAAGAGGGGTCTTCCCATGATGCTCAAGAGGGCTCTAGAGTAACCCTCAGTCAAGGGAAGCATTCGGTTAGTTCTTCCACCAGTTAACACTACTATCTTCATGGCTACTCTACCGTCACGGTTTTAGCGAGATTCCTAGGCTTGTCTGGATCCACTCCTTTTTCAACAGCAGTGTAGTACGCCAGGAGCTGTAGCGGGATTATTTCCAAGATAGGTAAGAGAACTTCGTCCCTTGACGGGATAACGACCTTCTCGTCCAACCTTGCGCCAAGCTCAGAACCCTGTGGTATAATTCCGATAGTGAAAGCCCCTCTAGCTTTCATTTCTTCTATGTTACCAAGCAACTTCTTTTCAAGAGATTTTTCAACAGATACAAAGACAACAGGGAACCCCCGCTCGACGAGAGCTATTGGGCCATGCTTGCTTTCCCCAGCAGGATATCCCTCGGCGTGAACGTAAGCAACCTCCTTCAGCTTCAGGGCACCCTCGAGTGCTATGGGGAGTCCGAGCCCCCTACTCAGGTAGTACGCGCTGCTCTTTGCCGCGATAAGTCTACTCATGCCCTTAGCCCACCCCTCGTACTTCATAATTACCTCCTCGACTAGATCCGGTAGTGCTTTAATACGCTCCCTGGTACTCTTGATGCCCTCCGCGTCAAGCCTGCCGCCTCTCTGCGCTATGAGCAGAGCCAGCCAGGTGAGCGCGGTGAGCTGCGTGGTAAAAGTCTTCGTGGCTGCTACTCCTATTTCGGGACCGGCTTTCATGTACACTGCTTGATCACTCTCCCTGGAGATGACACTCCCGATAACGTTTGTCAGAGAGACGACCTTACACCCCAAAGCCTTAAACGCTCTAAGAGCCATCAAAGTGTCTATTGTCTCGCCGCTCTGGGAAACGGCTAGAAGAACATCTCCACTACTTGCAGAGTGGATGTACGATTCGTACTCACTTGATATGAACGGTATCACTTTCCTCCCTGTAAGCTTCGCTGTGAGGAGAGCAAAGTACATCGAGGCGTGGTAGCTCGTTCCGGCTGCCGTGACAAAAATAGTGTCCCCGCTATGCAACATTTCTGCGCCCATCTCGTAGTCTCTTCCGAACCCGGCTATTGTATCGTTAATCACGCGTGGTTGCTCGTGGATCTCTTTCAGCATGAAGTGGGGGAAGCCCTCCTTGCGGGCCGACTCAGGTGTCCAGTCAACGAAAATAACGCGGCCCTCTGGGCTGATCGCTTCTCCTTTAATGTTCTCGATTACTATCGTGCTTTGTGATGCATATCCGAGCTCGCCATCGTGTATTGGGATAACCTTCCTGGTGTATTCTAGGAATGCTGGGATGTCCGAAGCTAGGAAAACAAGCTTGTCTCCAACTCCAATTACGAGGGGTGAATGCCGCCTAGCGAAGTAAATTCTATCAGGAGTGTCCGAGATTAGAACTGCGAGAGCATAACTACCCTTAAGCCGCAATACTGTTTCCCGGAATGCTGTATACGGTTCATGTCCACGTGCGAGATTGTCCTCGATCAAGTGTGCTATTACTTCGGTGTCAGTCTGGCTTCTAAAGCTATGCCCCCTCCTCACGAGTTCCTCCTTCAACTCTATGTAGTTCTCGATGATGCCGTTGTGAACCACGGCCACGCGGCCTCTACAGTCAGTGTGCGGGTGCGCGTTCTCGTCTGTTGGAGGCCCATGGGTTGCCCACCTAGTGTGGCCTATACCTACATCTCCCTCCAGGCAGGAGAAACAGAGCCTTGCATCGACCTCGTCGATTTTCCCCGCACCCTTCAACACTCTAATCTTCCCACTTGACAGGGTAGCCACGCCAACACTGTCGTAACCCCTATACTCTAGCTTCCGTAGGCACTCGCCTAGAATCTGACCGGCTTTAATCCCGTTGCCTATGACCCCTACAATCCCGCACACAGGAGTCTTTCCTAGTAGAGGTTAATAAGCTGTGCGTATAGCATTTGTCGTACTACCGAATCACTTGGCATTTTACTTAGTTGTCTTGAAACCACAGAACAAGCAGTGTTTTTACGGCTGGGAGGAGATGGAGGAAATAACAATGGAGGAGTTCCTCAAAAGAGTTGCCGGCAAGAGGATAAGGGTAAAACAGGTAGTTGCCCCACCACCGGGTGTAGTCATAGAATCAATGGGGAACCTCTACCTCGTAAAAGTAAAATAACTCCTAAAAAGTAGCCTTTTTTAGGCTTAGTTAATGAGGCCACCCTCGTTTGGTCGTGACGTAAAGACCCTGGCTAGAAAGCTGATAATAGGTAGGGACAAGTACTTCTCAGATGATAGTTTCAACAGCGAAGGTAGGAAGGTCTTCGAGGAACTGGCCAGGATGCTTGTCTTCGAGCACCCCTACTACAAGAAGAGGGTGAGGGAGGTTAGACGGAAAGGCGACTTTACCACCTTCATTAAGCTAGCCGAGGTTATTTTGGGAGAGGAGGAGGTCAAGACGCTACTCTCCACTACTATGAACCAGCCGTACGATGAGCGCCGCTCTAGTCCTTGAGAGTCCCTATTTTGTCGCTAAGTCTATCCTTACAATACCCTCGAGATCAAAGTAGAAGACTCTTGCATCCTTGAAGCTGATGTACTTGGACTGCCCATCGCTCATAACGGTGTACGTCAAGAAAATCTTGCAGGGGGCCTCAGTAATCCCCCGTTTCTCAATCTCCTCGATCAATCTACTGGCCGCCTTCTTCCACTCTTCAAGACTCCTATTACGGTCAACCCCCTGTTCTTTTACCAGCCTGGTAAGCGTGGCATAGAATGCCTTGCGGAGGTTGAACATTGCACCCCGGGAGCTGGGACTTATCGGGGACTGAATAGTGTTTTCCAGCGCACTTATCTCTACAACATCCAGGAATAGCCTCAAGTTCCTCCCGAGCTGTTCAACGTAAGTCCGCATAGCTTCAGGGAATCTTCTCTCCTTTATGCCCTCTTCCACTAGTCTCAATACTTGATCGACGCTCTTTACAAGATCCTCCATAACCTCCTCATTTTAAATTTTCACTGCAAGGTTTTTAAACTTTTATCACTTAGAAAAGCACATTTTATCACGATGCTGTTACTTGGCTACGGGAGGCGAGTTCATGAACATGTATGCTAAGGAATAAATGCTGGACAACTCTTACTCTTATGTGACAAGTCCAATCCTGAGAGTTAGCTCTTCTTCGAGCCGCCTCGGGGCCGAGGAAGCCTTCGTCTACCTGGCACGTAGCATGGAGTTAAAGCGCCGTGGCGTCGACGTTGTTTCTTTTGGGATAGGCCAGCCCGACTTCCAGCCACCACCGCATATCATAGCGTACGCAAAGGAGGCGATGGACGCGGGCTTCAACGGCTATGGTCCCAGCCTGGGGATGCCCGAGTTAAGGGAGGCTGTCGCAGAATTTCTCAACGAGAAGTACAGACTAGATATTAGGCCGGATGAGGTAGCGATAACTGCTGGTGCAAAGGCCGCGGTTTTCATTGGAATGTTGGCTCTCCTAGAACCCGGAGACGAGGTGATAATTCCCGACCCCTCTTACCCTCTCTACGAATCCGTAGCAAACTTTATCGGCGCAAGGGTAAAGTTCTTCAGGCTCCACAAGGGGAACAACTATAAGATAAAATTCGAAGACATAGAAAGGCTCGTAGCTGATAAGACGCGGATGGTCGTTATAAACTACCCTGAAAACCCAGTAGGCTCCACGATGGACAGAAGAGACGTAGAATCGCTAGTAGAGCTCGCCTACGAGAGGAAATTCGTGGTGCTGTCAGACGAGATCTACGACCACTTTGTCTACGAAGGGCACCACCACTCGACACTGCAAACCGACTACTGGAGGGACGTAGTCTACTATGTGAACGGCTTTTCCAAGACATTCGGGATGACGGGGTGGAGGCTCGGGTACGTCGTAGCGAACAGGGAGCTTGTCTCCAAGCTCTCAGTTATCGCCAACAACATGTACTCCTGTCCCGTAACCTTTGCCCAGATAGCAGCTGCGAAGGCTTTGAGAGACGGGCTCGAGTGGTTTAAGCCTATACTGGAGCAATACAGGCGTAGACGTGACCTCATATACAGCAAACTACTGTCAATAAAAGGCGTGGAGGTTGTTAAGCCTGAGGGAGCGTTCTACATCTTCCCGGATTTCTCGAAAGTTATAAGGGCGAAGGGGATGAAGAACGAGAGAGAGCTGGCAGACAGGCTTCTAGAGGAAAGAGGAGTTGTAGTCCTCCCGGGTACAGCCTTCCCCAAGGAAGCCGGTGCGGGTCACCTGAGATTTTCGTTTGCGGTTAGAGAGGAGGATATAGAGAAAGGAGTCCAGAGGATAAGATCCTGGATTGAGGGATAAAAATTTATCTAATCTAGGTTTTTTCTTAAGTAGATTAGCTTGAACGGAAATGTAGTGAAGATCTCGTTATGCGGGCCCGGAGGAGTTGGGAAAACTAGTCTAGCACGCGTTTTCTCGGGAAACCCATTCAACGCAAGCGAGAGACTGACTGTAGGCATTCAGCACTTCTTTAGGAAGATGCGGTTCAGCGACGGTAGCGAGGTTAGTGTAGCAGTGTGGGATCTAGGCGGAGAGCACAGATTCCGCTTTCTGGCTCCTGCTTTTCTTAGGGGTGCCAAGGGTATAATTTACGTGTATGACATAACACGCGAAGAAACCTTTGAGGAGATAGATGACTGGCGCAGGATAGCGGAGCAAGTGCTAGGCCCTACGCCCTCCGTCTTAGTCGGAAACAAGAAAGATTTGGAAGAGTACAGGATGGTTCAAAGAGAGGTTGCAGAAGAGTATGCCAGAACACATAACTTCATAGGCTATTTCGAAGTTTCAGCCAAACAGATGATAGAAGTCGAAAAGCCTTTTCTAGAACTCATAAAAGTTATTTTATCGAAGAGGTAGGACGTATGAGCAAAGCTGAAATTGTGAGGATAGCAAAGATCAAGTGTCCGCGATGTGGAAGTGAGTTCTCTGTAAATATTTCCACAAATGTGCTGGAAGAAGCAAAGATTAATCCCCTCGGGCTAGCTGGCGTAGCGGTACCCCACTCTGACCACGTTTTAGTTGTATACTTCGACAGGAACGGCGACGAAAGAGGAATTAGAGTGTTCTCAATCCTCCAGGCTCCTGAGAGGGGTATATTCGAGGTAAACATACCTGAAGGCGACGTGAAGGGACTACGCAACATAGCAGGCTTCATCATAGAATCGAGGAAACTCAATCTTAGGCTAAAGTACTCGACGCGTATGACATCTACGGCAATAAAGGTGTCTGCCTCGGATACTACCCTCGAGGTGGATTTTCAGAGAGACATAGGCTACCACCACGTCAAAGCATGGCTCGAGCTCTTAGTAGACGTCTTCGAGAACTCATATTCCACGCTTCCCGCAGACTACATTAACACTATTCGAGTATTTGACGTAATAGTCGAGGAGAGTCCTTTCACTTACGCTAAGCAGATTTTCTGGCTTGTCGCAAACGCTTCGACAATTACTATAAGGCCCCGCTTGCCAGAGTCCTTACTCGTCAGGAAGTATAGGCCAACAATTCTTTACGAGAAGTATAACGGCAACTTCGTATCGCGTGCAGTAGACTCCGTAGGCTTGAGAGTAAGCGAAGTCCTAGGTACAGAAATGCCTCAAATCCTCTACTCGTACGCAGAAACATTGCTGTCACTGTACAGGAGGGGCGTTATTGACTTGGTGATCGAGTAATGTCCGAAGAAGCGGTATACGATGCACTCGTGCTCGTCTTACCAGAAGCCTATCGGGCACTTCAAGAGGCAGGGCACCCGAAAACAGCGAACTTCGATAATCTAAAGCGAGACCTCCCGTTTCTCGTTGCAACGGCTAATGAGAGGCTGAAGGGTATGGGAATAAGCGTGGACGACTCGCAACTTCAAGAGTTCTTTAGGTACAGTATTACGGCTCTCATCAGATCCTACAGGGACGGCGACTGGCGCCCGTATGTTTTTATGAACGAGCTCTTCTACGAGGTTCTACCAGTTAAGAGGGCTCTAGAGTGGGTGCTCAATACGGCCCCGCTCCCCCCTTCTCCAAACATCGGCGAAATAAACAATGTTACGCCGCTAGTGCTCGCTAGAGTGGCGAGCAGGGTAGGTGGGAGACAAGTATTGATGCTTGAGAGAGCAAACCTCGAAAACACACTATTCAGGGAGATAACAGACGAGTATGTACGCCGCTACTCCATGAATCTAACTCTAGTTTCTCTAGAAAATGCCCAGGAAGTAGACAAACTCAGGGAATCTCTTGACATGTTTTTCGCCGGATCCCTTGGAGGCTGGAAGCTAGGGTGGCGGAGCATAGTATCACTTGCCATGCTTCTGCTAAAACGAAGGGGGATACTCGCACTACTCCTACCCCTGAATAGCCGTGAGGGCTTAAAGACTCTCCTAGGCCTGTTTGACGTTCCCGAATACCCAAGTCTAGACCAAGTCGCAGGAGATCTGCAGAAGTCGCGTTTCACGAACATAAGGGTTAACAGGGAGAGGGGCTTTGCTGCCGTGGTAGCAGTCAAGAGGTAGGCCTGCATGAAGGTCATCTACGTCCCGGAGCCCCTACGTGCGCCGGTCTCCATGCTCTATATATCGGATGAAGATATACCCCTAGCATACCTGGATGAAGATCTGAGGCCGGTAAAGTGCTATGCTCCAGACAAGACCTCTACACGTTGCCCGGAGGAATTCAAACTTGAGCCCAGTGAAACTGTAGTAGTAGGAGGGGCCTCGGGGGAGGTCATTGCCTCCTACCTCAATGCACGGTATGTAGACGAGAGAGTAGTGAAGATGAGTAAAACGTACGTCCCCGGGAAAACCGAGTCTATAATCGAGGCCGTACGCGAGGCCCTCGAAGGGCACTACAGAGAGCCTGTAGTAGAGGAGTCCATACTTGCCGTCCTCCCTGGAAACTTACTTCGCAGAAGAAGCTGGGGTGCGGCTCTCATAGCGAAACCCGCGAACTTAAAACCGGAACTTGTAGCCGAAATACTCTTCGACAATAATTTCAGAACCTTGGAAGAAAGAGTAGTTAACCTGGAGGAGCTTAGGCGCTTTGATTACTGGTGGCAGCCACCGTGGGAGAATGTTTTTGCACACGGGAAGAGCATGAGGAGGCTTATCGAACTCATTTCAGAGCGCCCTGTAGAAAAAATCCCTAAGAGTATACTACCCAAGGAGGTGTCCGATGTCTCGCTTCTAGTCGAAAGCCTTGCTTCCTATGCATCGGAACACGAGTTTGATATCTCTGGTAGGAGGAGCCTTAGAAAAGTCGTCGTTTACATCGATGAGAACCTTATTAGACCTTCAAGGGGGTTCATTGGAGTAGTCGTGATAAAGAACGCTCAAAGGAAAGTTTTCGCACGGTGGTACTTCGACGAAAAATTCCAGTTGAAGGGGTTCGATAACGCTCCACCAGAAGCTGTGACAGGCATAGACGCTGAGGTAGCCGTCGGCAGAGTCCCCCGCGAAGTGCAAGTACGCCTATCGGAAGCTCTCGCCGCCTACCTGGTGAAAACAGCTCTTTACGCTCCTGTTAGGATAGTAGACTACCTGGCAGTTAAGGTGCACAGGTGGTATGAAATCGCGGCAGTGTAGGGGTTAGCGGAGTCCCTTGAGGAATCTGTAGATCCTCGTGTAATCTTCTTCGCCAAGCCTCCCGCTCTGAGAAGCTATTAGGAGGGTCTGTGCCATTGTCGCAATGTGCGGTAGGGGGAAGCCCTTCTCTGACCCGGAGGACAGGGCATAACTCATGTCTTTAGCCGCGAGGCGGAGCTTGAAGCTTACCGGGTAATTCTCTGCTAGGAGTCTACTGCCATATCTCTCTATAATAGGTCTGATCCACAGCTCGCTTGCCACATCAAGGAACTTTTGAGGCGTAACACCCCAAGCCTCGACAAGTACTAATGCCTCGGCGAGGCCTATCATAGCTGAAAAGTAGATACTGTTCAAGGCAAGCTTTACTGCTGAGGCCTCCTCTGCGCTATTCACATAAAATACCTTCTTGAACAAACTTTCTTGGTATCCCTTTATCTCATCGAGGACCTCCCTATCTCCTCCCGCTATACCCACAAGCTCGCCGCGTAATGCGTCGGCGGGGCCGCCCATTACTGGGAGTGCTATGTACGAGAGCTTTCTTTCGCGCGCTGACAGGTACATCTTACCGGAGTGCATTGGCGTGACCGTCGAGTGGTTAAGTACGACTGCCCCCTCACTAGCATGCTTGAAAGCCTCTACTAGAACCGTCTCCGAAGCATTATCGTCAGAGACCATTACCGAGATTACTCTTGCCCCTTCAACTGCGCGAGGCAAATCTTCTACTACTTTCACTCCATACAACTCGAGAGGCTTTGCTTTGCTATAAGTTCTGTTCCAGGCCACCACGGTGAAGCCTCTCTCGGCGAGGCGCCTCGCCATATTGAAGCCCATAAGTCCTGTTCCTAGGAAGGCGACTTTTTGCATGGCAATCTTCTAGAATCTATGGACAACTATTTAAGTCTCTTCTTCCAGGTTCAGGTAGGTGGAGGTTCTTGGAGCCGCTGGAGGCGCTAGAACTCGTAGAGAGGAAACTACAAGAGAAAGGGTACTCGACTAAGCGCGTCATCGAGGAGGGCGAGTACGTGCTGGAAGTAGTTTCGGGCGTGAAAAGAGCAAAGATACGTTTCCATGAGGAAGGGGGGAGGCTCGTGGAGCTAAGGCTAAGATATGAAGGCATCCCTGGGCTCACCATACTCAAGTGCGAGAAATTTGACAGATACATCTCATGCATCGAGGAACTCATAGCGAGGCTCTAGCAACCAAGGCTAGACATTTTTAACCAGCACTGGTATCGTGGTTGCAATGAAATTGAAGCACATTCTCCTAGTGCTCGTATTCCTTTTACTCGTATACGAGCTCGTAGAATTTTACGTCATCTTCTCTGTGGAGCCCGCATTCGTAGAGGTTTCGAGAATCAACATGACAGGCCGTGGAAACTACTTCACCGAAGTCAGGCTATACTTCCCTAATACGTACTTCCTCCCCGTGAGGGTTAGCAAGGTTGTAGTCACTGTAAATTGCTCGAACGGGGTGCTGCTCCGCGGAGAACTAAGTAGTGTAACTTTAATGCCTCGGACAACGAGTATCTTGCACCTGAACTCGTCGACGCCAGAGCCTCCTAGAGGGGCTTGCAAAGTGACCTACAGTTGGGTTCCTGATCCGCTCATAACCCACCTTGTTGGGCTACACTTGCTTAATTTCACGAGAGTAACAGAGATGCAGACAGAATACGAGAAGCAACCTTTCCTGTGGGCGGGGTGGCAGAGCCTAGACGTCAGGTTAGGAGATTGTGTGTACTTTCAAGTATACACCTATCCACCGTCTACGTACAAGGCCGATGTCCTTGCAGACTACCTATCCTTACCAAACGTTCCTATTTACTCTGTAGCTGGATACGGATCTGGGCTTCATGAGTTTTGCCCAAAGGAACCGTCTTCGTTCAGGCTAAAGGGCTACTATATCGTTGTGACGGCAAATGGAAGGACATGGACTCAAGCCGATAGTTACCCGCCGAGGTTAAAGGTCTCCCCATAGTAGATCTTTCTCATCAAAGTTTTAAGAACAGCGAGAGTGAAGCTAGTGTGCTCTACATAGTGTTCACGACCGGTAAGTGTAACTTGAAATGCAGCTACTGTGGCGGGAGCTTTCCGCAGCACAAAGTACCGTGGAGCATTCAATACCGCGCCGAAGACATTAAAAACGTGGTAGAGCGGGATCCTGATGCCACGGTCGCGTTCTACGGCGGAGAACCTCTCCTCAATGCAGAGTATATAAAGTGGTTTATGGACAACGTTAAGGCGAGGCGTTTCGTAATACAAACAAACGGAACCCTGTACCACCTCCTACCTGACAGCTACTGGCTGAGGTTCGAAACGGTGCTTCTATCCATCGACGGAAGGCCGGAAGTGACAGACAAGCACAGGGGTTGGGGAGTGTACAGGAAAGTTTTGGAGGCCGCGGGGCACCTCAGGAGTATTGGCTTCAGGGGAGACTTGGTAGCCCGTATGACCGTGACCGAGGACTCAGACATATATGAAGACGTCAAGCACCTACTTGAATTGAGGCTCTTCGACCACGTGCACTGGCAACTCGACGTCGTGTGGAGCGACAGGTGGAGAAATTTCGAGAAATGGAGAGACGAGAGCTATATACCAGGCTTGAGAAAGCTCATGAGGTTGTGGATCGCGGAAATTAGAAGCGGCAAAGTCCTAGGAATAGCACCCTTCAAGGCAATAGCCTCCCAGGCGATCTTCGGAGACGTGTACACAGCTCCACCTTGTGGGTCTGGCGTGAACTCTGTGTCTATACTAACAAATGGGAGAGTAAAGGCTTGCCCAATAGCCGTTGAAGAGGCATGGGCAGATCTCGGAGACATAGCGAGAGGGCTCAGGCTCAAAGCCAACTGGATTAGACAGCCGTGCACTCAATGCTCCTACTTCAGGTACTGCGGGGGGCGTTGCCTTTACGCGTACATGGAGAGATACTGGGGAGACAAAGGCTTCCAAGAGATCTGTAAAGCGTCAAAAGAGCTCGTGAAACTTGTACTCTCGGCAACTCCCCTGATAATCGACATGCTTGACAGGGGCGTCATAAAGAAAAACGACTTGCTTTACCCCACCTTTAATAACACCGTTGAAGTTATCCCGTGAAAAATATACACGAATTGGAGCAAAAGTAAGAAAAGTAAAGCCCCGCGTGTAGTAGAAGCATGATTAACCCGGGGCTCGCCTTCGAGGTAATCTCCCTAACGGCCAGTGGAGCCCTCTCACCAGGGCCTCTAACTTTTGCCGCAATACTTGGAGGGAGGCAAGGCGGGTGGAGGTACGGTTTTCTCGTAGCTATCGGACACACGCTCTTCGAGCTCCCACTGTACATCCTCTTGAGCCTGGGTGTCTACCAGTTACTACAGTCACGAGACCTGCAAAGAGTTATTTCTATCATTGGAGGAGTTGTGGTTCTGTTCTTCGTGTACCTGAGCATACAGGATCTACTGAGAGGAAATACACCCGACAGCATCAACAAGCACGTAACTCCGCGGGCAGGACCCGTGGCTATTGGATTTACGTTTACAGCTTTCAACCCGTACTTTCTGGCATGGTGGGCTACTGTCGGGGTAAAAATGGTGTCCGACATCATAGACTCGACAGCAAACATGCTCAGCGCGCTGTCCTACTATCCAGTACATGTCTGGATGGACTTCGCATGGCTATCTTCAGTTTCTCTCGTAGCCGAAAAGGGCTTCTCTACAAGCTACAAGCTCTCCAAAGGTATCCAGGCACTACTTATACTACTCATGGCTTACTACTCTTTAAAGTTCTTAATGGATGCCTTTACGTAAATGAAATATTTAGCCTTGGACAACTCATTCCGGGCCAGCATGCCACGTCGCGACGAAGTAGCTTTAGTCCACGCTCCAAGCGTGTATGACTTCAGGCAGATGACGTTCAAGCACTATGGACCAATAAGCGACGTTATACCGTCGAAGCCCATATTCGACATGTACCCTGCTGGCTTCTTCTACATAGCATCCTACCTGGAGAAGAGGGGGGTCAAGACGGGAATATACAATATCGCTGCCAGGATGGTCAACGAGCCAAATCTGTACGTTCCTCGGTTGCTGAAACGTATAAAGGCAGAGGTTTATGGAATAGACATCCACTGGCTCGTGCACGCCCATGGGGGAGTAGAAGTAGCGAGGATGTTAAAGGAGATGCACGCGGCCCCTATAATAGTTGGTGGCCTCTCAGCGACCTACTACTGGCGGGAGATCCTAGAAAGGTATCCTTTCATAGACGCTATTGTTCTAGGGGACACTACTGAGCCTGTCTTCTTCGAGTTAGTAGAGGCTCTAGAGCGGGGCGACAGAAGGAAGTTGCACGGAATACCGAACATAGCCTTCCGCGACGACGGCAAAATACGCTATACAGGCATAAGGTACGTCCCCATCGAGCTCGACGACCTAAAACCCGACTACAGCGTAGTGCTGAAAGTGTTAGTTCGAAGCGGGATCAGAAACTCTCTCCCGTGGAGCACTTTTCTCAAGCACCCTATAACCGCTGTGATCACGTATAAAGGGTGTCCTTACAACTGCCTCGGGTGCGGCGGGAGCAACTTCACGTACAGGGTATTGTTTCACAGGAAAAGTCTCGGCGTGAAGAGTCCTAAGGTTCTATTCGAGGAGTACAAGGAAATCACGGAAAGGTTAAAGGCTCCGATATTCTTCGTCAACGACCTCCAAGTCTTAGGCAGGAAATTCGTAGAGGAGTTCACGCAACTACTAAGCGGAGAGAAGGCAGACGTAGAGTTGTTCTTCGAGTTCTTTACGCCACCTAGTCGAGACCTCTTAGAACTTTACCGCCGTACAGGGGACAGGGTGCACCTACAGCTCTCCCCTGAATCTCACGACGAGAGAGTTAGGAGAAACTATGGAAGGCCGTACGGAAACGACGCTCTGAAGAGCTTCGTCAAAAACGCCAGAGACCTGGAGTTTACTCGCCTAGACCTCTACTTCATGGTGGGCCTCCCGCTGCAGACAGTAGATAACGTGAAAGGTTTAGGCGATTTTTACCTCAACCTCTATGAAGCTGGAAAAGGCATCGTCGATGCCTTCGTAGCCCCCCTAGCCCCCTTCGTGGATCCCGGTAGCCCCGCCTTCCACTCTCCCAGAAAATACGGGTACAATATACTCGCGCACACACTCGAGGAGCACCGCAAATTACTCCTAGCTAACGAGTGGTACAACATGCTGAACTACGAGACAGATTGGATGAATAGAAGAGAAATAGCCGAAGCAACGTACAGTGCTGTTGAAAGCCTCACCAGGGCTAAGTTTCTGGCAGGGACTATCGACAAGGAGTACTACGAGAGCGTGATAGAGTCGATAGAGAACGCCAGGAAGGGTAGGCCAAAATACGGACTGGACTCTAAGGAGACGCTGAAGGAAGAGGAGCTCTACCCGGTAAGGCGCTTCTCCCTCAGCTACCTTACGTTAAGATCCTTAACAGAGATCATAATGTGCAAGATTGGGATGTAGACGCTTAAGAACCCTCCTCGTAAATTTCAAAGTATTCTCCGGCAACCTCCTCTACTATAGCGTCCAGCCCTCCAACCCTTAAAACCCCGCTGTCAGTATCCACCTTGAAGTGCGCATACCCTGCTGGGAGATCCAGGACAGCGTCCAATATTCTACCCTCAATGTTCACCCTCGCCCCCGTGTCTACTTCGTAGCCCGTAGCCTTCAGCCTCAGTTTCTTGTCCTCTAACAGCATCCTCCTGGCCTCGTATAAAGCCATCCTGTGGAACGTGAACTTCAGGGGGAAATCGTACTTCTCGTCCACTACCACTTTAGCACTAACCCACCTGTTGACAAAGTCGTGGGATAGGTAGTCGACAAGCGTCCTCTCCTCGATGAGGAACCCGTGCCTCATAGGCAGTGTGGGCCTAGCCTTCAGCACGCCTCCAAGGCTAGAGTCAACAACTACCACAATGTCGCCGGAAATGGCGACTCTAAGCTTCTTAAGGAAGGGCATGTCTTCTACTATAAACCTAGCTCCTCTTTCGCCTAGGGCGTATGATAGAACGTAGACGCTAACCCCTCTCTTTATAGCGCTCTCAATTTTGTCGCTGAGGAGGTGGATGAACTTGATATCGCCCATAACAAGTGCGTCGACCTTCGCCCCGTCTAGCATTTCAGCCATCCTATTTTTGGCAACCTCAGGCTCCCGGATAATCCAAACGCCGAATCTCTCCTCAAGTGCAGGCTTCGAAATACTCTTCATGTACTCGAGAGCCCGCCTCGTCAGCCCATCAAGCTCTTTCATAAAAGTGTTGACGAGTATCTGTGGATCCACAGCTCGGTACTTTTTAGGCCTGCCACCGAGCTCCTCTATGTAGCCCTTGGATGAAAGTCTGGTCAACGCGACATGTATCTGGGGGCGATGCCTAACAAGGTAATCTGATATCTCAGGTGCGCTGAGAGGGCCTTTTTCGAGAAGTGTGAGATATAGTTCAGCCTCTAACCCCGTAAGACCAAGCATCCTTAGGAGCTGAATAGCGTTCTCCCGGGGGGAGCCCACCGAGATATCCCCTATTGCGCCCTCACTCATTGAGGCTCATAGTAACAGTTAACCAGGATTATTAATGTTTATTCACACCTTAATCTACAGATAAACTATATTTTTTAAATAAAACATAGTAGAGTTCAGCTATTGTAATGGCAGTATTAGCAACTTCAGTGGCTCTACTGCCGAATATGTACACGTTGGGCTCGACGTAATCTGATCCTATGTCAACCAAAACTTTACACTCGGGGCACTCGTCAAAAAGAGCTGGTGCGGCTGCAGCGACAGGGTTTGCAGAAGGATAGTCGCGGCTACTAAATTCCTTAAACTTCAACTCCATGGTAACAAGTGCCTCCTCAATGAGTTTGTCGTACTTGATGTTTATCACGGCTCTATACTTACCTCCAATCGACAGCAGTACTCCTCCTAGGTGCCTACTCGCCCCGAACTCAGGCTTCCTGTAGAGAATCCCTCCTTTCTTGTCGGGCGACATCCTCCCGGGGACAGCCACGATATCGTGTAGACTCTTGGCTCCGGGGACAGCCACCGCCAAATTTGACAGTACCTCCGGAATAACCCTAGGGAAGTATTTAGACGATGATAGAACAAGGAGTGCGCGCTCTATATCTGCCATAACAAGCCCCCTAATAACGTCGAGGTCTGGGTAAACCACCCTTGTACATATGTAACACTCGCTCTTCCTCCATCCGTACTTCTCGTGAGCCCTACAAGCATCGCCGCTTGCGAGTATTAGCCACCAGTACCTATTCGCCAGTGTCCCCGCCTCGTTTATATCTCCCCTTGCAATGAGGTCTGCTACTCTACTGGCGATTGCCTCGACTTCCTTAACTTGGACATTGAGGTCTCCTAACTCCTTGGCCAAAGTATCCCTAGTATTCCTCAGCATCTTGCTTACAGCGGCCTGAGTAACTCCGAGTGCACGGGCTATGTCAGTCTGCGAGAAACCTCTTCTTCTTAGCTCGTTAACGAGAACTCTCCTAAATGCAGGAACAAATACATTAAAGGCTATTCCCTCTGGGAACATCTTCTACAAAAATCCTCTACTTAAAACATAGTTATAAACATTCTCATGTTACTGCGCAAGAGAAAACATGTTTTAATTATTACTGAGTTGTGTCAAGGATCTCTAAAACCCAGTTATAAAAAACACGCAGTTATAACGCAGGGGTTAGGGGTAAAATTAATAACTAGGTTATTGAGAAACTAATATGAAAGAGTATGCAGAAGAAAGTCAGCGTCATAGATCTAGTGTTAACAGCCTCGCTCTCTGCAGTCATAGGGGCAATTTTCCTCGTATGGTCCAATATCGTCTGGGATTTCATGAAACTCCTGGTAGGCTTACTATTTGTACCCATAATTTATGGCATGTGGTTCATAGGTGCAACAGTGCCAGCTTACATAGTGAGGAAACCTGGAATTGCTCTCCTGGGAGAATTTCTAGCAGCAGTTCTAGAGCTAGCCTATGGCTCACAGTTTGCCTCAACAGTCCTCCTATACGGGTTCATGCAGGGCTTGATGTCAGAGCTCGTGTTCATGGCTACAGGGTATAAGAAGTGGGGCTGGCTTACCATGGCTATAGCTGGCGCTGCGCCAGCTCTATGGGCTGCGCCTGCAGACACCATACTCTACGGCATAACGAACCCGCTAACTCCAGAGCAACGTGTAGTATTCTGGTCTCTATACTTCGTAAGCGGCGCGCTTATAGCGGGGCTACTCGTGAAAGCTATCATAGATGCCGTAGTCAAAAGCACGCCGATACTCGACGCATTCGAAGTCGCAAAGTCGGTGAAAAATGTTTGAGTATCATTAGCGTCAAATCACTGGATGTTTTTCTGGGTTTTAAGAAGGTACCCGTATTAAGGAATATTTCGTTCACGTTAAAGAAGGGAGAGGCGCTACTGGTCGTAGGGCCCACCGGCTCTGGTAAAACCACGCTCCTCCAGACTCTGAGTGGCGTTATACCAGAACTTGTCTACGGCCACGTAACAGGCGAGATAAACATAGCTGGACACAACCCCAAGGAGGAGGGTTTAAGAGGGCTAGCAGGCGACGTGGGCATAGTCTTCCAAGACCCTGAAGCTCAGGTTGTCATGGATACAGTTTTTGAGGAGGTGGCATTCCCCCTTGAGAACCTCCTGTATGGCAGGGACAGAATTATCGAAAGAGTTAACAGATCCCTTGAGGTGACAGGTCTCTCCCAGTACTCTAGTGAAGAGACAGATACTCTATCGACGGGCTTAAAGCAGAGGCTAGCGATAGCGAGCGCTCTCTCCTACGAGCCAAAAGTCCTCCTCCTAGACGAGCCCACGGCACACATAGACCCAAAATCGGCTAGGGAAATCTACAGCATAGTAAAGGCCTACAAGGATAGCGGTGGAACGCTCGTTATAGTCGAGCACAGACTAGAGTACATCGAGGGTATCATAGACAAGATACTCTTCATTAGAGGGGGAGAGGGCATCCTGTGTAGAACCTTTGACGAGTTAGTGAAGCTCGTAGGATTAGAGAGTCTAATCGAGGCAGGAGTGTGGCTTCCAAGGAATCTACTCGGCAAACTCACTCGTGATGCTCCAGTAGTACGATCAGGACAAGTGCAGAGTGGCGCACCCACGGTAAGGGCAGAAAGGCTCAGCGTCACTATAGATGGGAGGACGATATTAGAGGGGGTCTCCTTTAGGGCGCGAGAAGGCGAGATAATTGCGGTAGTAGGACCCAATGGGAGCGGTAAAACTACCCTCTTGAAGACAGTAGCCGGCTTCACGAAGTACACCGGGGAACTAAGTGTTATGGGAGGATCCCCAAACTATAGAAAAGTAGCGTTTGCGACACAAGTCCCCGAGTTGCAATTCACAGAGCGCACGGTTCTAGAAGAAGTTGCGTCCCCTCTTCTATTGAGGGGTTTTTCGAAGAGTAAAGCCATGAAGACGGCAGTGAAGGAGCTTGAGAAGCGCGGTTTAGCGCATCTCTCAAACAGGTTGCTGTATGAGTTAAGCCAGGGTGAGAAGAGGCTCATCTCGCTGTTAGAGGTAGAGCTCCTCGACAGGAAAATATACCTACTCGACGAACCAACATTTGGCCTTGACCTCAGAAACACTCTTAATGTATTAAAATGGGTTGAGCGTTTAGCCAAGAGCGGCAAGACGATCCTTCTCGTTACACATGACTCGTGGGTTCTCCCCTTAATCCAGTCAAGGATTATCGGTCTTTCAAAGGGTCGAGTCGTTTTTCAAGGAACACTCCCAGAGCTCCTGTTGTCTAGGAACATCTGGAGAGAACTTGCTTTCCTCCCACCCTCGGAGCTTAGCAATGCATCGGGCCTGGGCGAAGCCCAGGAACTTATTAATAGTTACAGGTCTAGGGTGGAAGCTATCTATGGATTCTTTGAAAAGACTTAACCCCGTGGTTAAACTCACATCGCTCTTAATAGCGATTTTCCATGTAGCCCTACTCCAGAACGTGGTTGTAACGATTTCACACCTGTTACTGGCACTCTCCCTTGCGATATTATCTAGGCCTAAAGTAAATAGGGTTGTCGCGACAGGGATCGCCTCTACACTTATAGGGTACACATGGGTCACTTATACACTCTACGTAGTTAACGTGAAGCTAGACCCTCAAATAGCTCTAGCGAAAACGTTGCTACTGTCTTCAAGGATACTCATCGTAATGCTCTACTCGCTGTTTTTCGCCTCAACCACTAGGCCAAAGGATCTGGCAACCTCCATGACATTACAACTTAAAGTCCCCTACGAATATGCCTTCCTGTCCTTTGTCACTCTCAGAATGTTCCCCATAATCAAGCGGGATCTTGAAAACATCATAGCCTTCAGGAAGATGAAAGGCTACATAAAGGTGAGCAGACCATGGAACCTCATTCTCTCGATGATAACACCACTGTTGTTTACAACTGTTAGGAGGTCAGTGTTAATGGGGATATCTATGGAGGCTAGAGGGTTCGGCAAGTACCCGAAAAGAACATTCCTATACGAGACGCAAATAACTCCGCGGGACATAGCATTCCTTCTATCTGTTCTCTCGGTAGTTTCTGCCTCGACTCTCTTCTCGTATATTCTCGGAGCACCCTTGGAAGTCTCACTTTAGAATAGCTTCTTTAACTTCACGGAAACCCCTAACACCGTAGATACAGTTCCAGGGCCTCGCCTCTACCTCCTTGATCTGCTTACCACCACCAATAATTACTCCTGCACTCTTTTCCCCTGCGACAACCGCGCCCAAGCTAAAAGTGTCTCCTAGCCCGAGCTGGCTCTGAGTTATAGGCATAATGTGGGCGAAACCAAATATAGCCCCGAGAAGGGGTCTAATGACCAGGACATCGCTTATTGCCCCCTTTTTGACCACTCTTTCCCACTTTCTCAGAAATCCCCCCTTCATAACTACGGAGTCCTGCGTGACGTAGTACTCAAAACTCCTCCTATAGACTTCTACACCTAGCACGCCTATGATAGAAGCCACGCCTAGCACTCCGCACCTTGCTAAATACCCTCCGTCCAGAACGCGAAGGAACCTAGCTATCTCTGGGAGTGCGTAGCTTACAGATACAAATAGCAAGGGCTTGGCGTCTACGTGCATGAGCCAGTCCAACACGCAGACCGTCACCGCGATTACAGCCCCCATTGCATAGATCAGGCTGTAGGGCTCGCTGAGCCCAGTAACCCAGTTAGTGACGAAGGCTAGAGAGGAAAGGAAGCTCTTGATACTGACTGGCGCGAAGCCCCAGAGAGCTAAGGCTACGAGCTGGCTCCATGCCGGCGTAGAGTACAGGGAAAACATGCCCAGGAAAGAGGCGAACGAGGGCTTGCCCCTCCACAAAACCCTTTGCTCTGGCTCCACAAGTTAAGGCAGAAAGCGCTATTTTAAATTATTTTGCTCACGGCATCATTTGAGACGCTTTTCTTATAATGGGATTCTTTTCCAGGGGCTTGACAAGCAAGGCTGCGAGGAGCACAGATATTAGTGTTTGACCAAATGTATCCCTGAAGAGGGATACAAGTGCTGGCGCGCGCCCCTTCACGAAAACATTGACGACGAAGTAAGTAAAGCTCATTACGAGGCCGGCTGCTATCATCGCTATTACCTGGACTTTAAGGCCCTTGCCTTTACCCATGCCAGCTATGTAGCCTTGGAGCCCGTGCGCTACAAGGGTAACATACCACCTCGGGTAGCCCACAACTATGTCTGCTAGCGTTGGCCCGATTAGGCCTACAGCAAGTCCAGCACTGCTACCGAAAAGGAGCGACGCTAAGTAGATTATGGTGTCGCCGACGTGTGTAAAGCCCCTTGTGGGGCTTGGAACAGCCGATACCGAGGTTAAAGCCGCAGTGAGAGCGGAGAAAATTGCGACAACTGCCAGGAATACGCTCAGCCTCTTCTGACTCACGGTAGTGACATCACGGGCTGGAATTTAAGGTTTTCTCCAATAACTGCTGTACCTTTGAGAGGTACCTGGAAACCTTAACGGCCTGGTCACTGACCTCTAAGGCTTTACCCCCCTCTATAACGTAGTGTTTAGCCTGTATACTCTTGTGAGTGACCTTCAGAGCCTCTTCTACTGCATGGTGTAGCCCCACACAGTGTGGAGAACCGTCGACGGTCAGAACTACAACTTCCTCTAGGTCTACCCTAGCGAACATGGATGCAAGCTTGAGGGCAACTACGTTGAAATGCTCGGCCTCTAGGCAGACAGCCAGTGGGACTCTCTCGAGTCTGAACTCTTCGAAAATCTCTGGGTATTCGTCTCTAACGCAGGAGCCATAAACTAGAATCCTTCGCGTGTCTCGAATGAGTTTCGAGGCAACGTTTACCTCTGTTAGGCGTTTATAGGCGCAATCAGCCAAAATACTACACCTTTATACTTACGAGGCTATCGAGTACGAGCTCGCCTCCAAGCCTGAGCTTCTCGGCAAGCTCCCCCTCTGAAACCATCCTCTTTTCAGGCTCAAGGAGGTGTCCATTTACAAGCAGGAGAGCCGCGCTTTTAATCCTCCTCAACATGGCTATAGAGAATAGTGTTGCGCACTCCATCTCGACGCTCAGGGCGCCGAAGCTGGCCCACTTCTCTGCGAGGCTCTTGTCCTCCGCGTAGAAAGCATCACTGCTGACGACCGGCCCTGCGTGCACTTTGAGGCCTCTCTGTAGCCCTTTGGAATAGAGTGTCCACGCCAGGGTTAAGTCGGGGGATGCGGAGACATTGAGGTCGCCGAAATACTGCCTGAAAAAGCCGCCGTGAACATAGTGAGCAGACGTAGGAACGATGAAGTCTCCAATTGCCACCTCCCTGCTAATCCCCCCGGTTGTGCCGAACCTTATAATTGCCTTGGCACCCGCCTGAACCAGCTCCTCGAAGACTATTGCGGCACCCGGGCCACCCATCCCATGTGTCGCGATGGTGACTTCTAAACCCCTCCACGAGCCGTTGTAGACCAGCAACCCTCTGTTATCGTTGACGAGCACGGGGTTAACAAGCATACTTGCGAGGAGTTTTGCCCTGCCCGGATCCCCGACTGCTATGACTCTTGGAGCTACACGCTCAGCCTTGATGTGGAAGGGCATACTTCTAACCCGGAGAGGAAGTATTTTAGCGTTACCTCCTCCTCACTGCATAGAGGAAACTTTGAAACGGCACATCTTCATCCCTTACAACATAGACGCTGTAGCCAGCGCTCAGAATATCGCTGAGCTGCCTCGCGTATGAAAAACCTTCATGCAATTCAACCACTATCCTTTCAACGCCAAATTGCTCCAGGGCCTCTAGTGATTTTTCGAAGACACGCTTTTCGACACCTTCTATATCGACTTTTAAGAGGTCAATCCTCCTAAAGCCCGACGCTTGGAATACGTCCAGAAGGGTGACTTTCGGGACTATGATTTCTCTAGCAACACTGGTAAACTCATCTACGTACTCTCGTAGGAGAGAAGAGTTCACCATGCTCAACCCTACATAGAACCTGCCGGCCCCCCTCTCACTGTCTACGGCTCTACAGAGTACTCTAGCCCTATCAGCACCCCCCTGCAAGGCTACATTCCAGATAGTGTACATACAGGAAACAGGGTTAGCCTCTACTGAGACTACGCGAGACTTACGAGACAACCGGAGTGCCCTAACTGTGTAGAAGCCGAGGTAGGCGCCCAGGTCAACAATACTGTGAGCCTCTGCCGGCGAGAACTCGGGAAACCTCTCGTAATCCCTATATACAAATATGTGCTCAATATTACGCTTAGCCTCCTCAACTTCTGATACCGGGATCACGAAGTGGTATGGAGGGAACGGAATAACCGTACTACTCGAGCCGAGTAATTCCGGGACAACACTCGTCTTCTCTAACATCCTCAGAAAGAGACTAACCCCACCCATTGTGTAAAGCCTATATCTTCACGGAGACTACAGCGTCGAGGACTGCACGCGAAGCCTTATCCACCGCCTCGCGCAACTCTTCAGCCGTAGCCATTTTCGCGTAAACCTCTCCAATAACATCGCTCACGACGAAAGCAGCTCCAGCTTTTACACCCCGAATTCTGGACAAAACCATCAGAGTTGCCGCCTCCATGTCAACAGCTATCATACCCCTCTTAATCCACTCGTTGAGGAAGTCTACGCCAGCATAGAAATTGTCACTGCTTATCACCGGCCCAAGAAAGTACCGCAGCCCTCTTTCCTCGGCCTTCTCGACAAGGCTCTTCAAGACTTCATAGTCGGGCACAGCTACTAGGCAATCCCCCCTAGTGTACGTGTTCAGCGTGCCGCCGGGGACGTACGATGCCCCTGTGGCAATGACGAAGTCTCCAACTCTCATCTCCTTCAAGAATCCACCACAAGTGCCGAATCTGACGATGAGCTTCGCGCCCAGCATTATCAGCTCTTCGAAAACAATGGCAGCTGAAGGTGCGCCAATGCCGTGCGTAGCAACGGTCACGTCTACGCCTCTCCACTTGCCAGTGTAGACGAGGAACCCCCTGTTCTCGTTAACGAGTCTCGCATCTTCAAGTAGTGTTGAAAGCTGCTTTACGCGGGCAGGATCACCTGAAGCAACAACTCTAGGTGCAATGTCTCCAGGTTTAGCCAGTATGTGTAGAGGTTTCGCCATCCCGTAGAAATCGCCCACCCCCTATATTTCTTTAATCTTTAAGACTTTCTCCAGGTTTGGATTCTCGTCCAGAGCCCTCCTCAGAACACTTAGAGCGGTGGCTTCGCCCTGATGGATTATTCTTTCCTCGTCTAGTTTGACGTGCCTACCTCCGCGCACGACGATATTGCCCTTGACGATTACCGTGTCGACGTCTCCAGCCGAAGCCGAGTACACGACGAGAGAATAGGGGTTAAACGAGGGCCTAAGGTGTGGCTTCTTGATATCAACCAGTATAACGTCGGCCTCGAAGCCTCTCTTAATTACGCCGTTCTTTAGACCTAGAAGTCTCGCTGCACCCCTGGTAGCCATCTCGAGGACGTCGTAGGCAGTCCACACACTGGTTCTCTCAAGTAGTATTCTTTGGCCATAAACCAGCATGCGCATCTCTTCAAAAAAGTCAGTATTATCGTTGAAGCAAGGGGCATCAGTGCCTATCGCTACATTACCTCCAAGTTGCCAGTAATCGAAGGCGTGGAACCGTACTCCTGCGAGGAAATACGTTGAAGGGCACTGGACAATAATGCTGCCGCTGTGCGCCAGTAGTGCTCTCTCCTGCTGGTCAGCGTAGTTCGCATGGGCGACAATAGTCCTGCTGCCCAGGAGCCCCAGCCTCAAAGCATACCTCACGGGAGTGTCGCCCGTCTTTTCCCGAACAGTCTTAAGTTCCCTCTCTGTTTGCGCGAGATGCATGTGCAAAAACAAACCCCCCTCTCGCGCCTTCTCAGCAAGCATAAGCAGGTTTTCACGGTGCACGGTGTCGGGTGCATGAGGGGCGAGTACAGGAGTCACGAGGCTGTGCCCCCTCCACTTTTCGACAAAGTTAAGTGCTTTTTCGAGCTCGAGGCGCCCACTAAACGGCCCATCCATATCCATGTAAGTGTGGCCGAGAAAGCCCCTAATACCAACTTCTACCACAGCCTTGGCTATCTCGTCCATAAAGAAGTAGTGGTCTGCGACCAACGTAACACCACTTTTCACGGCTTCGAGAGCCCCTAAGAGCCCTAGCCTGTAGGCGGCACTGGCATCCAGACTCCTTTCAAGCGGCCAAAAAACATTGTAGATAGCATCCCCAACGTCCGATGCAAGCCCCCTAAAACCCGCCATTGCAACATGTGTATGCAGGTCGATGAAGCCCGGCAAGACTATTTTCTCCCGGCCGTCTACGACTTCATCGGGCTGTCCATAGGCCGACACGATGCTAGAGTAGTCGCCTATAGCCTCTATAATCCCGTCCTGTATCAGCAACGACTGCCTCCTTAGAATGCCATCGGGCCCGTCCATTGTTAGTATAAACTCGGCATTCTTGATTATAATCCCAGTCACAGAAAATGGATTTTCTACTCTAACATATACCTTTTACCTGGCTAAAACAACGGGAAGATACAAGAATACTACTGCTGTGCTATTACCGTAAAATAGTGCCATAAACCTAAAATAAAAACATAGCGTATAAAATAACATCCTTTAAACTTTACATAAAGGTTACTTTAAAATAGAAATCGATCATAAAATCTTATGATGAAATCAGGAGAGTTCATGGTAAAACGCGGAACAAGTGAGGAATTTATCACAATAAAGGCTGTATCACATAGTACGTATAACATAGGACAAATTACGTATATCATAGTATGATTTCTGTAATACGGCTTTCGTAATACAGAAATCACTGTATAAAATAGATAACTTCTGGAAAGATTAGGCTTAAGATTTATCCTATCCCATCTACTGGGGATAGAGAGGGATAACTTTCGATTCATCCCGGTTTTATCCTCTCAGAGAGACAGGCAAAGTTATTAGCCAGTAACGAGCCAGACTAGACGTGTTAACAGTCTACCTCCACCCTAGGTGCAGTGACTCCTGGCACGTCTACAAGCTCTTGGAGAAAAATTCGCTCCTAGAGCTGGTAAAATTAGCCAACACGGAACAAAATCCTCTCCTGGCGCTCTCGAAGAGCATATTCTCGGTTCCGGCTTTTGAGCTCTCGGGTAAAGTCGTCCTGCAGGGCTATTTTACCGACGAGGAAGTCATTTCGCTTGTAAGGAGTGGTAAGATCTACGTGGGCTCTCCCGAGGAGGCTCTAGACAGGCTAATGAAGAGCGTGTTCTCTTCCTTCCTCGTGGCTTCTGCCGTATACCTCTCGGGTTCCTTTAGCGTACTCCTGGACGCTCGCGACTACGTATACTCGGCTAGCGGAGCATTATTTCTTCCGGAACACGAAACATTCCTTGAACTAGCCCGCAGCAAACTCAAGGCGGCAACTCTCGGGGAACATGACGAGAAGTATTTTGTCAGGATCATTGCAGGGAACTTCATACGGGATCTCTACTGGCTAAGGGGGGAACCTCTAGACAGGAGTACCGTCGAGAACCTCGGGTACAGCTACTTCCGGGAGTGGATGCTCCTCCGCTCCTCGCTTGGCCGAGTATTTGTGCCCCACTCCCGGCCTCCAGCACACGTCGAGGAGAAGGTGCGGAGAGCTTGGGAGTATACCCTGGATAGAGCAGACACTATTATAGCAAGAGTCGTGGAAGAACAAGCAAGTATACCTGACGGGTGGGTATAACCCCAAGCTAGGCTTTCTACTCAAGGCAAGAGCCCTTATTAGGGAGAGGTAATGCCAGCCTCTAGTCACTACAGCCGGTAAGCGTGGGCATCTTGTAATAAGTAAACCTTTTAAAGGTTAACCTGTAATAGATGTCTTCGTGGGAGAGTATACCACTGTCGCTGTTAAGGTTCCGAAGAAGATGAAGAAGATGATGGAAGAGCTGGGGATAAAGCCAGGGCCTATTGTTAGGAGGGCCCTGGAAGAAGAAATTAGGAGAAAGCTCCTAGAGAGGCTCGAGGGTAGAGTCAAGGAGCTCGCGAAGACTTTGCAGGGGATCCCGGACGAAGAAATAGCGAGACTAATACGCGAGGACAGAGGGAGGTGAGTGAGTTGTACCTTTTCGACGCCTCTGCCATCATTAACCTGCTGAAGAGGGGGAGTGTTAGGACGTTAGCACGCGGGGCGACAATTAACCTGGTGGTCTACGAGGCGCTCAACGCAGTCTGGAAGGAGCACGCCCTCCTCGGCAACATAGACGGTGAGACCGCCAGGAGGCTCGTAGAGGTTCTAGCCGAGGTATTTGAAGCCATGGATGTCCGCAGTATACACGGGCTCGAAGAGAAGGTCTTCGAGAATGCCGTGAAGCTCAGGCTCACGGTGTACGACTCCTCGTACGTTACTTACGCCGCGGAGAACGGGCTGACCCTAGTCTCAGACGACGAAAAGCTTCTCGAGAGGGTCAGAGACGTCGTTAACGTGAAGAGGTCGGTGGAAGTCCTGCGAGAAACCGTGGCCCGTTGAGCCCGCCAAAAGGGCCTCCACGGCCAATTTTCCACGGGAGGCCTGTTATTTTAAGGGGATGTTGCAGTTTTGCGTCCACAAAACAGCGTATTACCCTCGTGCTACGCGGGACACGCTGTTTTGCTGGCCTCTAGCTCCACGATGCAAGTCTGGCCCTCCTTGCGCAGGCCTATCCCGTTCAGCCTCGCGCCCAGGTACCCTGACAGGAGTCCGGGCATGGGGCATAGAGGCTCTGTCAACTCTGCCCCGCCAACTACTCTCGGGCATATCCTGCACGTGGAGCTGTCAATCACGACTCTGAGGGTGTTGCCGTCCAGCCGGGCTTCCAGTCGCCCCGCGAAGCCTAGGAGGCCGTTGAGAAACATGACTGCTTGAGCAGGGTCTTCGGGCTTCCCGTAGATGTCGGCGAGGCTTTTCCCGACTCTAGCCATGGCCCCCTTAACTATTGCGTACTTGAGGAAACCCTCCTCCCTGAAGGCGGCGAGAGCTTTGGCTACGAAGTAGTGGAGGGGCTGGATCCCCCTCTCGAGCACGACTTCCCTGCTCACTCCCTGCCACCTGGAGCTACCTGCAAGACCTCCGCGTGGACTATACTCACGGTCTTGGCCCCCCTCTCGTGGCCGTTTGCGTCGACGTGTATGAGTAGCACGTGCCCACTGTGGGGTACTGCGACTGTTGTGAGGCCTGTCGGGGAAGACCTGGCTTCCTCGATGACTTCCTGGCCGATGCTCACGAGCACCTCTGAGCTGCACCTCGGGCACTTCACCCGTATCAGTCTAAACGGGTAGGCCATGCATGTCACCCGTTTCCCGCTAGTGGAGGGTTTTTTAAGAGATTTAGTTCAAAACCTGGGAGCAACTCCTGGAGGAAAACGATTTTACGGGCTAGGGCAGGGTAAAATATAGCCGACAGCGTGAGGACGCTGGCCGCGCCTGAAAACATGATGAGTTCCTGGGTACACTCCGGGTAGGTTTGAACTAAATCCCTTATAAACTGCGTCTCTGCCACAGATCCCGGTGCACGCTATGGCGGTTAACCCCATTAGTGTCAGGTTGCTGGTAAACGGGGAAGAAGTGCCCATCCCGGTCTACAATACTTGCGGCATTGTCGTCGAGAATAGGGAGGAGCACCCGGCGCGTCTCAGGATTGAGTACCGGGGTGGTGACTGGGAACTCGGCACGGTTGTGTTGAAGGTGGAGTTCAACGGCAACACGGTCTATATTGGCAGGAGCACTAGGGAAGGTGCCTCGTGGGGCCTGACGCTGCAGCCAGGCGAGAGAGTCGCTATAAACTTCACGGCTGTGGTGCCTCCACGCGCAGGCTACAGTATGCCTTCGATAGTCAGGCTGGGCGCCGACATTAAACCGGCTGTCTATGCAGGCGAGAGGCGGCACGCCCAGTAGAAATCTATTTTAATATATTCACATTTTTTTAAAGTCATGAGTAGTGTCGAGGAGATACCGAAGGAGGAGCTCTACCAGCTCCAAGCGCGTCTCTGCAAGTTTATGAGCCACCCCCTGAGGCTCCGCTTGCTCGAGCTACTCGAGAAAGGAGAGCGCAGCGTCTCGGAGCTAGCCGAGCTCACTGGCGAGCCCCAGCCCGTCGTCTCGAGGCACCTCGCCTACATGCAGCAGCTCGGCATAGTCTCCTCGGAGAGGAGGGGGAATAGAGTGTACTACAAGATCCGGTACCCGGAACTCAGGGAGGCCTGCAGGATAATACAGGGGGTTCTGGTCAAAATCCTGAGAGAGGGTAGGAGTCTCGCCCTAGTATCCGAGTAGTCCTTCAGAGTGTTCAGGCTCTGTAGGAGACACGCCGTGTATGAGTAGTGTAGCTGGCCTGGGAAATCCAGCCGGGTAGGCAGGAGGCTCCATAACCACTGTGAGTGTTTTGGTGTGTAAATCTAGTTGGGCGGTGTGTAAGCATGTGTGGTAGGGGGGACTGGTTTAAGGGCTCGTGGTGTATGTTGTGGCTAGTTTCGTGCTGGCCGCGCTACTCGATTTTTCCTTCCTCCGCGTCCCTCGTAGCAGGTCGTTTCTGTAGCTCCTGTGGGGGCTACTCAGGACGTATGTGCCGATGCTAAGCGCTCTACTCGCACTCCTGTTCACTGAGAGGAGTGAAAGTATGCTCGAAATGCTCTGGTTAAAAGTTCCAGTGCAGGAGTCAGCAACAACATACATACTTGCCCCGTTACTTGTGACGCTGGCGCTACTAATATGTCTCCTGCTGGAGGCGCTAGCCGGGAAACTTGACTTCACAGGAATCACGCGTGCCGGTATAGTTCGACTCGGCCTCCTAGCTACAGTCCTGTTAACGGTACTCTCAGGCTACCTTGCAGCCTTAACTGTAAATGCTATCTTTGCTCTAGGTGAAGAGGCTGGATGGAGAGGCTGCCTGTACCACGTGCTGGCTCCTGAGATAGGGTGTATTAGGACTGTCGTAGTCGTCGGCTTGTTATGGGCACGCCACTGCGACAGTCTGGCTCGTACGCAACTATCCCGTGCACCGCATAGAAGGCGCTCTCCTGTTCCCTGTTCTCATAATCTTGATGTCTTACCTCTGTTCTACCTTCGAGAAACCTCTGGCAACATCCTCCCAGCGGTGAGCTTCCACGGGGCCGTTAACGCTTGGCGGGATCTCACAGTAGCGGCTGCATCAGGGCTCAGCGACATCGAGGGGGGAGCTTGGGGGTACTTGGCTTAGTGTCTTGGGTACTTGTTGTCCCCCGTCTACCTGTATCTCAGAGGAAAAAAGTTTTCTTAAGGTTTCTTATGTCGAAAATGACACCTTGACGCCGAAGTACTCTTTTACGTGTGGTTTAAAGAGGTAGTAGAGGATTAGTGCACTAATCACTAGGCTTATTATTCCACGGGGTAGCTCTGCTAGGGAAAACAGTGCGTTCAACGCGTGAAGGATGACCTCAATCCACCACGCCCAGCTCTGGCCTGTCCACAGCCCCCAGCTCACTACTAGTGTAATACCGCCTAGCACTAACATCAGTAAACCGACAGCGCCTGCCACAAGCGGGAACAATAGAGGCAGCGGGGCTTTCCTAAATATCATGTCGCCAATAAGCCCGAAAGCCATCAAGGCTATACCCGAGAGGATCGCTAGAGCCGAGAAGAGGAAGCCGAGGACGGCGAGAATTGTTACTCCTAAGGGCCTCTCCCTCGGTTTAAGCGAAGAAGGTGCTTCAGTCACAAGAAAGTAGTTAGCTCACTTAAATAAATAATTTTTTAAACCTCTTTAAATCCATCCTCGAAGCTTCATAGCAGTGTAAACTCTCTCAACTGCTAGGACAAACGCCGCGTCACGCATCGTGACAGGCCTGTCACGCCTCTGCTCCTTGAGCTTCTCCCACCTGTCTGCAGTCCTCTTGAAGTTCTTCTCCATAATTGAGGCGAGCCTCTGCCTCGTCTCTTCTTCATCCCAGAACCACCACTGGAGGTTCTCTACCCACTCAAGATAGGACATTATGACTCCGCCAGCGTTTGCGAGTATGTCCGGCACGACAGCTATGAAGTCTTTCCTCGAGTAGAGTATTTTCTCGGCTTCTGGGGTCGTCGGCCCGTTGGCTGCCTCAGCGATGAGCCTCGCCCTCACCTTCCCGGCGTTCCTATCAGTGATTGTGTTCTCAATAGCAGCTGGGATCAGTATGTCAGCTTCAACGTAAAGGGAGGCCTCGGGGTCGTTTATCTTGTTCCCCCTTGGGTAGTTGATGACCTTTCCTGTTTCGTGTTTGACCTTTATTGCGAGCTCCGGGTCTATGCCATTGGGGTCGTAAACAGTCCCGGATGTATCGCTTACAGCTACGACTTTTGCGCCGAGCCTAGTAGCCCACAGGGCGGCATACTGCCCGGCGTTGCCGAAACCGTGTATAGTGATGGTCTTGCCTTCGAAGCTGCCCATCCACCTCTCGGCGGCGGCTTTAGCCGCTATAACCGTGCCGTACCCCGTAGAGTAGAGCCTGACGGGGTTCCCCCAGAGTTCCGGTGGTTTAGCTGTGAAGACTGCGGGGACGTTGTATCCCTTCAACTTGCTGTACTCGTCGACCATCCAGGCCATTATCTGCGGGTTAGTGTTCACGTCCGGGGCGGGTATATCCTGCTCGGGGCCGATTATCGCCGCTATAGCCCTCGCGTAGCCGCGGCTCAGCTGCTCAAGCTCGCGCATGCTCATCTTCTTCGGGTCACACCTGACGGCACCTTTACCCCCGCCGTATGGGATGCCTGCAAGTGAATTCTTCAGGGTCATGCCCATGGCTAGTGCTATATCCGTCTCAAGCGTAACTTCTGGGTGGAATCTGATTCCTCCCTTGTAGGGTCCCAGAGCATTATTGTGCTGTACCCGGTAGCCCTCGAAGACGACGAGTTTGCCGTTGTCCATTCTCACGGGGATCTTAACCATCAATACTCTGTCGGGCTTGCTGAGGTAGTCGTAGACTTCCTCTGGTAGCCCTGCCAGTTCAACGGACTCTCTAAGGACTTTCAACATCCACTCGAGGTATGAAGACATTTTTAGGTCAAGTTTTACATATATCAAGCCTATATATATACTTTTCTAGAAAAGTCTTAAATAAGCGTGGGGAAAATATGCCCGGAAAAATTAGAGTTTCACCGACGAACTTTCACTTTATTCACCCCTCTCTCTGAGCGCGGGAAATGGATAAAAACGACGTTACGTCTTGTATTGCTGTGGAGCTGGCAGAGGCGGCAGTACTCGTAGGGGTAGTCCTAGTGCTAGCCATAGCATTCGCGTTCTTTGTATCAGACTTTGTCTTCTCGGCCACGAATATAGAGTTGCTAGACATCCAATACTCTATTAGTGGAAACGGCACTGTCACCCTATACTTCAGGAATCTTGGGACACGGCCCACCACAGTAACTTTAGTCAAGGTAAATGGCCGGCCATACCCCCAGAACCTGTATATCCAGCCAGGTGGAACAGCTACAGTGACGCTAAACGTAGAGGCGAACAGTGCGCTCTACGACATTAGAGTTGTAACCTCAGCCGGAACCGAGTACCCAATACTCGCTAGGCCCTGAGATAAAAAAAAGTATTTTAACCCAGCAGTTCTTGAAGAGGCGATGGAGTACACCTTCCTGGGAAATACTGGTGAGAAAATTTCTCGAATTGGCCTAGGCGCGTGGCAGTTCAGTGAGAGCTGGGGCGTCACCGACTATGAAGCTGCAAAGAAGGTCATACAAGAGGCCTCAAGCCAGGGAATAAACCTCATCGACACAGCAGAAGTCTACGGGAGAGGCATGAGCGAGGAGTTCGTCGGTAAGGCTCTTAAAGAACTAGGGCTCAGGGAGAGCTTCCTAATAGCCTCTAAGATACCTGGAGACTTCCTCGCTGAACACGACGTCTATAGGGCTGTTGAGAGAAGCCTGAAAAGGCTACAGGTTGACTCGGTCGACTTAATGCAGGTTCACTGGCCCCCCTGCTGGCACAACATACCAACCTGCGAGTACATGCGGGCCTTGGAGAAACTAGTCCACATGGGTAAGATTAGGTACATAGGGCTGAGCAACTTCCCGCCTGTTTTGATCGATGAGGCTAGGTACTGCCTATCCACGGAGGACGTTGTCTCGATACAGGTTCGCTATAACGTCATCGAGAGGGATGCCGAGAAGGAGATTATACCCTACGCAGAGCGGGAAGGGCTTACACTCCTTGCCTGGAGCCCCTTGGCTAAGGGCGCTGTCAGCGGAAAATATACGCCTGAAAACCTCCCAAAGTTCCAGGACGTTAGGAGCGGGGAAGCCATATTCCATCCAGAGAACTTCGTCCAGGTCTACAAGGTTGTAGAAGTGTTGGCTGATGTTGGGAATAAGTACGGGAAAACACCGGCACAGGTAGCTCTCAACTGGCTCATAACAGCTAGCCCCGTCGTTGTGCCTATCCCAGGAGCCAAGAACGAAGAGCAGGTCAGAAGCAACGCGGGAGGCGCCGGGTGGCGTATGAGCTACGAGGATTGGCTGAAGATAGAGGAGGCTAGCAGCAAGGTTAGAATTACAAGGGTTCTCTGGTGAGACGACAACTACACAACATATATCTAGATCTTTTTTAAAACAATAATCGATGAGCGAAACGATAGAAGTGGAAGTTATAAGGCCAGTTAACCCGGCTGGTATCAGCTTTATAAAGTATCTCTGGGGCGCCATAGGCGCGAGAAATAGGACTGTTCTACAAGAGTACAAGCGCGAGCTTACAAGGCTCGTACAGAGGCTAGGCTTTACGCTAGAGGAGAAAATCGGCTCGAACAAACTCATCACAGGGAAGATTGTCCTCGAGCTGAATAACGGTAAGCCCGTTAAAATATCGGCTAAGGATTTAAAAGTTTGGCAGGAAACAGGGGCTTTCCCCGAAACCGTTACAGTAGAGCTTAAAGAATAAGTTAAATTTTGTTTCTAGCATGTCCTTATAGAAACTTGGATTTTCTTCAGAAAAGACTATAAACACCGTAAAATATCTCTTCCAAGTATGGGAGAGCTTAAAAGAGAGCTCGGACTGGGCTATGCCACGCTATTCGGGGTAGGGCTTATCCTCGGGGCCGGCGTGTACGTTTTAGTCGGCAGAGCTGCTGGGCTAGTGGGAGATGCCGTGTGGCTTAGCGTCGCATTCGCAGGCATAATAGCGCTTTCTACGGCCTTCTCCTATGCGGAGCTAGCTTCAATGTTCCCAAAAGCGGCCAGCACGCATACTTATATCGAGAAGGCTTTTCCGAATCTCAGAATCCTGGCCTTCATTTCGGCGTGGCTGATATTTTTTGGAGGAGTCGCCGGAGCGGCAACAGCCGCCCTGGGTTTTGCGGGCTATTTTGTGAGCATATCGGGTTTGGGCTCCGGCTTCATTGTACCTGTTACATTAACGCTCTTAGTGTTGCTTTCATTCCTGAACTGGTGGGGCATAAAGGAATCAGCTTCTCTGTCAGCAGTATTTACAGTTATAGAAGCATCAGGGCTCCTCTTCGTAATAGCTCTGGGCTTCCTATTCTCCATGCGACAGCCCAATTACTTCTCATTCAACCCAAACGTCGACCCGCTACTTGCCACAATGGTTGGTGCCGCAATATTCTACTTCGCATATACCGGCTTCGAGTTTCAGCCAACACTTAGCGAGGAGACAAAAAATCCAGAGAAAACTGTCCCCAAGGCAATAGTTCTGGCAATACTCGTGACTACAGTGGTATACCTGCTTGTAGCGCTAGCCGTAGTAAGGCTGATGAGCTGGGAAGAGCTGGCCCATAGCAAAGCCCCACTGGCCGATGCCGCTTCAAGGGTATGGAGGCCGTCTTACGCCCTCCTATCCTTCATAGCACTCTTTGCAACAACAAACACGGTTCTGGGGTTCCTTGTATCGGCGTCTAGATTAGCCTATGGCCTTGCTGAAGAAGGTGTCGTGTCTCCCGTTCTCGGCAGGGTCGACAAGTGGCGCAGAACACCCTATGTATCTGTCATATTCTCCGGAGGCCTATCCATTCTGCTGGTTCTGCTCACCGACTACCTGCCACGGGCTACGGGCTGGAGGCTGGCCTTCGGAGAGTATCGCTACGAGTTAATAGACCTTGTCGGCAAGACGGCAAGTCTATCTGTCTTACTGGCCTTCATACTCGTTAACCTCTCAGTTGTAGTGCTGAGGCTCTCGGAGAACAGCCGGGAAAGGTTTTTCAGAGTACCTCTTAGTGTGGGTAATGTCCCAGTACTGCCTCTAATCGCAGACGCACTTATAGTGGTCTTTATTGCCTTAAGCTTCAACGACTGGATAGTATGGCTAAGCACGGCCCTAGTCTCGGCCCTCGGGCTAATCCTCTATAAGAGGTAGTTTTTCCCACAAATCTGCCCGGCTGGGAAGGTTCAGGCAATACATATATCAAGTATTACCTCGTAGCACTTTATGGTGATGAGGGTTTCTGGTTCCGAATCGTGAGGAGAGCTTGATTGTCTGACACAGTGGTTATATTTCAGGGGGCAAGACTAGACTGATGTATGGAGAACATTTCCGGGAAAGTGAGGGCTGAAGTTGAGAAATTTATAAGGTCAAATAACCGCTACAAAGGAGCTATTATATTGCTACGCGGGGACTCGATCGTTGTTGGCGAGTCACCAAGCGAGCTCGGGAGAGCAGTTAGGGATGTGGTAAGCTTGATCGACACAGCCTTCCGGAGGCTCCTCGCAGGGCCTCCTAGGTACTTTGTGGCGGAGGGGGAGGGCTTTGGCGTTTCCTATGGAAAATTCGGCTTTGACGGAGCTGTAGTGCTGGTTTACTCGGAGCTACCCATTGGCGTAGCCATGTATGACGTGAAAAATCTTTGTAGAACGTTGAGTACACTCGCCCAGTAGGGTGAATTGAGAATGAAGCTTATCGGCGTAGCTTGCCTGGGCACGGAACCTCCGGAAGATCTCGCTGAAAAAGCAAGGGTCTTTGTACGCGGTTTAAGAGAAAGCTGCGCGGAGAGGTTTTCCTTAGCTCTAGGCGGATACTGGGGGCTCATGAGAGTTGTCGTGGACGAGGCCTTGTCTAGCGGGTTACCTGTTGTCCTTTTTCCTCCCCTAGAGCGCGAAAACGAGCACTTTCCCGAAGGGGCCATAGTGATACGGACGGGCACGGGTTTCAGGCTGAGGAGCGTAGTGTTTGTGCGCAGTGTGGACGTGCTCGTAGCTCTGGGTGGCGAAGCGGGGACTGTACAGGAGGTCGTCACAGCCTACCTCGAAGGCAAGCCCGTACTAGTCCTAGGCGGCACGGGCTTTGCAACAGACAAGCTTGAAGTCTTCTCTCCATATGTTGACTCCAGGGCATACTCCGAGGTAAGGATTATCGGTGATCCGAAGAAACTAGCTTTAGAGGCATGCAGGCTACTAGCCAAAAGCCCTGTCACCGGCGTCCCCAAGCCCAGGGACTATGAAGGCCCTCGAGTTTAGCCCCGGGTCTACTGAAAACGCGTATATTGTCGCGTCAGTACGTTCTGCAAAGACTCTCCGTACGCCTTCCTTTGTCGCTATCAGGGTCGAGACGATAAGTCTCTCTGCTTCTAGGCTCCCTCCTATTCTGCGAAGAATACTTGATAGCGTGGATCCCGTCGCTAGCATGGGATCCACGAGTATCACTACCCCGGAGTTTATGGGAATGGACATGTAGTTTACGTGGACATTGAGGTTAAACCCCCTCTCCTCTGCATTGCCAACTTCCTCTCTCCTCGCGGCCACGAATCCCACACTAGCGTCTTCAAAGATCTCCAGCATACCCCAAGCCATCGGTAGGGCTGCCCTGAGAACTGCTATTATGCTCACCCCGCAACAGTAAGTGTAGCCTTCTGCTTCAACGTCAAGAGGCGTCCTTACCCTGTACTTGTGTAATTGCACCTCACTCGAGATCTCGTAAGCCGCTATAATACCCGCCTTGTACATTAGACGCCTAAACTCCGACCTAGGCGTTGTTTTATCCCGGAGCCTCGTTAGAACGACTTTAGCTGCCGGTTTTTCAATTACCTTCAATTGCCCCAGGGCGAACCACCTTTGATGGCACTACCTTGGCTCAAAAACTTATTGCTAGAGGAGCGATGCCTTGATACGTTGAAGGTATATTTCTCTCTCTGTTCTATATGCGGCATCGGGGAGGTAATGCGGAGTACCGGCTAAGCGCGCGAGCAGGTAGACTTTAGCGGCTCTCTCCACGTACACTGCGATATCGACAGCCTCGTCAATGCTCCTGCCGACGGCTATGACTCCGTGATTTGCAAGAATTACTGCACTCCTGTCTCCGAGAGCCTCAACTACTCTCTCACCGAGCTCAGCTGTTCCCGTTGGAGCGTAGTCCGCTACTCTTATCTCGCCTCCTATGTAGATGACAGTTTCTTCCAGGACTGGTGGGATGTCTTCACGCAAGACTGCGAACACGGAGGCATAGACAGGGTGCACGTGTACGATAGCATTTACGTCCCTCCTGGCCTTGTATATTGCGAGGTGGGTAGGTAACTCGACGCTAGGCTTTCCCGGGCCCCTCACCACTCTGCCGCTCAAATCTACTACTATTAATTCCTCGGGCTGTAGGTTACTCTTTCTAGCGCCACTGGGAGAGACGAGTATTTCCCCCTCGCTAAGTCTTGCACTAATGTTACCACTGTAGCCAAAATTTACTCCAATAGACTCTAAGTACCGGAATGCTTCAACGATCTTGCGCCGCAACAAGTACTCGTCTTCCACAGGCCAACACAGCTTACCCACCTAGATAAACTGTACGCATACAGGCGCAAAGGATCCCAGCAACACTCTAAACTTCTAAAATTTATTAAGGGAGCAAGTGTTCAAGGCTTATGCGTCTAGCCCCCGAGTGTGTACAGTGTATACTCAATGTAAGGATTCGGGAGATCCTAAGCTCGAGTATTAACGATGAAGAGAAGATGCGGGCCCTAAGGGAATTACTGAAGTCTTATAATTCTCTCTTGGAGGACAACGACACAACCGTAATGCTGGCGTGGAAGGCGTTCAGGAAGGTAAAAGACCTTCTCGGCGACGGCGACCCCTACTTGACTTTCAAAAGGAAGTCCCACGAAGTGGCTCTAGAACTGCTAAAGAGTGTCTCAAGCGAGCTTGAGTCTAAAGTGGGATTTGAAAGGTTTCACTATGCGATTCGGGCAAGCCTTGCAGCTAATTTCATTGACCCAGGGTCGCCTCTGGGGAGTAGCCCGGAGGAGCTTCTGGAGAAATTGGTCAAGCTCAGGTTTGGGGTCGATGAAAGCGAGAGGCTATACCTCAATTTACTCCGAAGCAGTAGGGTCACTTACGTCCTCGACAACTGTGGTGAAGCAGTTTTCGACTCTTTGTTGCTAAAGGAGATCTCTGAAATGGGCTTAGAGATAAAGATAGTAGTGAAGGGAGAGCCATACCAGAACGACATAACCTACCACGAGGCGCTAGAACACGGCTTTAACAAGATAGGCGAAGTTATTAGTACGGGTAGCGACTTCCCTGGAATCCTTCCAGGATATGTTTCAGGAGAGGCCCTAGACGCATTAAGATGGGCTGACGTGATAATCTCGAAGGGCATGGCAAACTATGAGACCTTCCTGATCCAGTCACCGGAGAAACCAACTTTCATAATGCTCGTGGCGAAGTGCGACCCGATAGCACAATCCATTGGCATAAGAAGAGGCGAAGCTGCAGCCTTCTACTTGCGAGGAGCACCAAATTTACTGAAGTTCCAGTAGTCTTCCTATAACCGCTAAGTATTTCTCTGTGAACGTCACTATCTTTTCTGCAAAAAGCGATGGGTATAAATGCAAAGTGAAGATTTAGTTGGGAAAGCGAGGAAGATATACAAAGACATCCCAATAGACCCGTCTTCTCTTGAGACATACGTGAAATTGATGCAACTTCAGGAGGATTTGCAGAAAGCCTTCGAGGGAAAGTACTCGAACGTTGACGTGGAGAGCATAAACTCTACTCTTAGGGAGGGTAAACCGGCGTTCTTGGCTGTAAACCTAGATCTCGACGAGGAGGAGCTCGGAGAGGCAATGCTGAAAATAACAGAGTTACTAAAGTCTGAGCTGCCCGATTTGACCGGATCTCTGGAGAAGCTAGAAGAGGCCTGGAAAAGCAGAAAGTTGAGCCTGGTGGATCTCGGCAATAGCCTCCTTGCAGGCAACGTTGACTACGCCCATAGGAAAGCAGAGGAGCTCGGGGTCGACCACGAGGTTTTGGAGGCCGTTTCTGCATGGGTTATGCAGGTACTATTTCAGGCTCTGGCATCTCAGCTGAGCGGTAAACTTGATTTCACAACGTGGAGCCTGGGCAGGTGCCCCGTGTGTGGCGGGTCTACGAGGCTGGAGTTCATAGAGCCTGACGGCTCGGCGCGCTTAAAGTGCCAGTTCTGCGGCACCGAGTGGGGCTTCCCAACAGACAAGTGTCCGTACTGTGGGAACGAGAGAGGCGAGGCAGTAACTTCGATACCCGTGGAGAGAGATGGGAGATTCGTCCTCAACGTGTGCCATGTGTGTGGAAGGTACTGGAAGGTCGTGGATGAACGTGTAGCTGGCCAGGAGATTCCGAGAAGACTCTATGACCTCTGGACATTCAAGCTCGATTTGATCGCGAGTGGAGAAAAACTGCCCCCTGCAGGACAAAGCGAATAAGCTAACCGGAGACTGTAACTCCTCTAAACAGAATATCAGGAGTGTATATGCCGCTGAACGTGTTCTTTACATGTACAGCTGGCTCCAGCGTGCTTGCAATCGAGTAGAGGTTACCCGAGACTGTTACGGGCCGGACAGGTATTAGTTCTCCGCTCTTCACGAGGTACGGGTTTGAAGCCACGACGCTGAAATTACCAGTAATGTAGTTGACAGTGTGTACGCTTAGGAGCGACCCGTCGACCACGATGCTTGCATCTTCTATAAGATCCTCCTCCTTCCTAACTCCTCCCTTTATGACCAGGTTTGATGACGAGACTCCCACTATTCCCCTACCACGGGAAGCATTCCCAGTCGATGGAACCCCCATTCTTCTGGCCGTGTAGCTATTATGGAGGTAGGATTTCAACACTCCCTTCTCAACGAGAAGCGTTCTCTGCCTCGGAACCCCCTCAGCATCGTAGAGAGAAGTGGCAAGGCCTCCGGGCATACTCCCGTCATCTATTACTGTAAGCTCGCCTAGAACCTTCTCTCCAATCCTGCCACGCAGGGGGCTGAAGCCTTCAAGCACGTTCATGGCGTTAAGTGCTGGTACAACAAGGTACTCGATGAGGCTCGCCAGGGGTTCTGCCCTGAATAGCGAGTTCCCCGTTATCACTTGTCCCAGTTTCTCCGCCTTTAAACTGTCCAGCGCTAACCTCTTAGCTCTTTCGATAAGGGGCGTAGTATCGTAGATCATGCTCCTGGCCTCTATCGACGCTCCACCCGTACCCTCTCTACCGCCATCAGAAGACTTGAGCCACAGGAATAGCCCCATAGAAGTACCTTTATCCTCTGCCTTTACACCCCTAGTATTATACGTGTAGACTCTATATATTGAGGAGAACCCACCAGCCGCCCCTACTTTCACCCTGGGGTCGATGCTCTTCGCCTCTTCAATCAAGTCCTTCACGAGACCCGCCAGCTGCTCTAACTCTAGCGACGCTACCCCTTCATCATACCCCATCCAGCCATGCGTAGCGGGTCTGGGGTCTGGAAGACCCTCCCAGTGGGGATCTTCTTCTGCTCTCCTGGCTATCTCGACGGCGCTGTAGATTGTTCTCTCGAGAGTGTCCCAGTCGAAAGACGTCGCTGTAGCAATTGCGACCCTCTTCCCAACCGCCACTCTAACCCATACGTCTGATGCAAAGCGCGAGAGGATCTTGGGGTACGGGCCTTCAGACTTTACTGTCCTCGATTCCGTGTACGTGATGCCTATCTCAGCCTCGCTGGCCCCTAGCTCCAAAGCGCGTTTTAGACCCCTATCTAAAAGGTAAGTTGGTTCACTCATTACTTCTCACCTCCAACAAGCAGTCTTGTAGCTCTTAAAGTTGGTCCCCCGTCACCTACATGAACCATCTGGCCGTACTTGCCGCAGCCCCCAAACGGGCTAGTCGAAATTTCAACGTTGTCGGCAACGGCGTCAATGTACTTCAGCATCTCGAGTATATTCCCAGCTAGTACGGCGTCCCTAACAGGCTCCTTGAGCTCTCCGTTTTCAATGATGAATCCTATCCGAGCGTTAAAAGTAAATGTGCCGTCCTCCTCGACTTGCCCGCCGGCTGGCTTGTCGAGTAGGATGCCGTGTCGGGTCTCTCTTATTATCTCGTCTTCTTTCCAATCGCCCTCCTCGAAGTAGGTGTTCCTCATCCTGACTATGACGTCGTGGGCGAAACTCTGGGCTCTCCCATTCCCTGTGGGTCTCATCCCCAGCAGGGCTGCGCTTTCACGGCTGTGGAGGTAGCCTACGAGAACCCCCTTCTCAACAAGTACTGTCCGTTGCGTGGGCATTCCCTCGTCGTCCACCAATAAAACGTACCCACCTCTAGGGTCGAAGCCAGAGTCGACTATCGTTACGAGCTCGCTCGCTATCTTCTCGCCCAGCCGTCCGGTGAGGGGGCTCGTCCCGGCGAAAACGCCGTCTGCCTCAGTGAGGTGTCCGAAGCTCTCGTGGGCGAAGACGCCGGTTAGCTCTGGCCTAGTTATGACCGTGTGTTCGCCTGCAGGAGGGCGTCTGGCCCTCAGGGCTAAGCGGGCCATCTCCACGGCTTTCTCGGCGGCTCTCTCGGGGGCCTTATCGCCCGTAAAATACTCCAGACCCTTGGAGGCTCCAAACGTTTCGAAACCGTCGCCTGTTTTCCCGTTCTCGCGGAACACGGCAGAGGCAGAGATTCCTGTCACGAGCCTCTCTGAAACCACCCGGACGCCGTCCAGAGAGTATATTTCTACGAAGCCGTAATAAGCCCCATACCTGGAAGTGGCAGAAGACGCGCCGCTCTCGCTGGCAACGCTGTACGCTCTTTTAACCAGGTCGATTTTCTCGTCTATAGCCACACGTGATGGGTGTTTTTTCACCGAGTCGAGCCTATAGTCTCCCCTCTTGACCGCCACCTCTGCGACCCTCTTATTCCCCTCTCCCAAAGCTCTCGCAGCCTTGATCGCATTAACTAAGGCCCTCTCAAGGCCCTCCCTCGTCAACTCAGTAGTGGAGGAGAAGCCTATGTTGCCGTTTAAAATAACGCGTACCGCGGCCCCCCTTGAAGTGGAGTTACTCAGCGCTACGATGCGCCCGTTGACGAATTGTATGAATTCACGTGTAGTGTCCTCAAACCGGACTTCTGCAAAACTGACACCCGATGCTGTTGCTCTCTGTAGGATAAACTCTGCCAGGTCTTCGAACACAAGATCATTGGCTGGAAACAGGTTATATACTTTAGCACGTCTCTATCCGCGTGTCCAGGTTTAGGGTGCTCAGACCGCGCGTGTACTGGTCTTCCTGTCCCTCGACCGAGGATTTGAAAGCTCTGCTAAAGCAGGGCTTAAGCTTAGTGGTGGATTTAACTGAAGACGAGTGCTACTATCAAGTCCCCGAAGGTGTTAGAAAGCTTGCCTTCCCTATACCGGATTTCTCGTTCAGATCCCCGGAATTAGTCTTCCACAGCGTTATAGAGCCAGTGAAGGAAGAAGTTGAAGGCGGGGGGAGCGTGCTACTACACTGCATGGGGGGTATTGGTAGGAGCGGGACTCTTGCTGCCATGCTACTCGTAGCCCTAGACGGTTTGACGCTCGAAGGGGCTTTAAGCAGAGTGAAGAAGCTCGGTGGAGGGCCTCAAGTCCCGGCACAGTTTGTCTCCCTGAAGTGGTTTGAAAGGAATCTCGCTGCTTTAGGGTACAGCAAGTATCTGTTCTTCTCCGGGCTTCTCTCGAAGTTAAACTGGCCGGACGCCGATAGAATATCTTCCAGAGTTAACTTAGCACTCGATATTTTTACCGAGTTGGGCATTGCTAAAGGTTCTAGGACATTCGAGGAGCTCTTCGAGTGCCTCCTCAAATCGCTTACACCTGGAAGCTTCTGGGCGTCAAGCAGGCGTTTGTGCGAGTTGATGGACTCTAGCGGCGCCATCTCCGAGGTAGTCGGAGTGGCAGAGCTCCTCGGGAATGTTTTTGAGGGCGAGGGCCTGTACATCGGCCTGGAAAACCGGGAGGGGAGGGTCTACATTCTCCTAAACGGCTTCAAGACTAGCGGAGGGCTAGTTGCCTCGCTTAGAAAATTCGTTGAGAGCAGCCAGCACTTGAGAGGAGTTCTGGACGTCGTGGAGGTCTTCGAGTAAACCCAGCGGGCCGGGACGCGTAGTAAGATTTAAAGAAATCCGGGCCGACTCTTCAGCTTAGAATGGTGGCTGAATCTAAACCTAACGTGAAAGAGGCCTTGTTCTGGGAACCCGTTGCAGGCAGATCTGGTTACGTGCGCTGTAATCTCTGCTACAGGCGCTGTACTATAGCTCCAGGGCGCTTTGGCGTGTGCGGCGTTAGGAGAAATATCGACGGAACGCTCTATACATACGTTTACGGGATGCTCACCGCGGCTAATCTAGACCCGATAGAGAAGAAGCCTCTCTCACACTATAATCCTGGTAGCGCCGTCTTCTCTATCTCCACCCCTGGGTGTAACTTTTTCTGCCAGTTCTGTCAGAACTGGGAGATAAGTCAGAGTAGGCTCGAAAAAGGCCTCTATGGAATGCAGTACACACCTGAGAGAGTAGTAAAGGAGGCATTACGGCTAAAGGCCGACGGGGTCTCCTACACCTACAACGAGCCGACTATATTCTACGAGTTCATGTTGGACACGGCTAAACTGGCGAAGCAGCACGGCCTCTTCAATACTATGGTTACGAATGGCTACATGACGCTAGAAGCCCTGGAAGAACTGTACAAGTACATGGATGCCGCTACCGTAGACTTCAAGGGTGGGGGTAACCCGGAATTCTACCGGAAGTTTATGGGCGTCCCCGACCCGAGTCCAATTTACGATACGCTTCTAGCGATGAAGGAGAAAGGGATGCACGTCGAAGTAACTAACCTCGTAGTTCCCCTCGTTGGCGACGACGAAGACGACTTGAGGAAACTTGCCCGCTGGGTGGCCGATAACCTCGGCGATGAAACGCCGTTCCACCTGCTACGCTTCTACCCGCACTACAAGATGATAGACTACCCTCCCACCGATCTTCAGAAGCTAGACTCGTTGGCGTCGATTGCTAGAGAAGAGGGGCTAAAACACGTCTACGTAGGTAACGTATGGGGGCACCCGCTTGAGCACACGTACTGTCCCAGGTGCGGCTACAAGGTCATCGAGAGGAGGGGTTTTTTCATAACTAAGTGGAACTTAACAGAAGACAACCGCTGCCCCAAATGCGGTTACAAGTTGAACATCAAGGGGGTGTACAGAAAGAGAAGCTGGGAGTTCGAGTACTTCTTCTAGGATATCTTCAGCACAAGCCCCTTGCCCTCCTTCTTGCCTGGAATCTCTAGGTGCCTCCAGTCTGATACGCTTGCAACTTTTTTCCCACGCTTAGACATTATGTATGCGTAAGCGCTTAGCGCAGCACAAGCCCCCATACCTGCCGCGATCACTGCCTGCTTGTGGGGCATTCCGGCCACGTCTCCAGCGGCAAACACGCCGGGTCTAGAAGTCCTGCACTCTCTGTCGACAATTATCTCGCCATTCTCGTTTAGTTCTACGAAGCCTTTCAGGAACTCTGTCCTGGTCACATAGCCCATCTCGACGAATACTCCGTCAACCTGTAGTGTTCTAAGCTCGCTGGTGTTCTTGTTCTTCACGACGAGGGCTTCAACTTTCCTAGACCCCCGTACTTCAGCAGGGGTAGAATTGGCTACCAATTCCACATTCCCCTTGCTCAGCGCCTCCTGCAGTAGCTCCTCATCCTCGAGCGGCTTCTCTCCCGGGAAGACCCAGTAAACCTTGCTCGCGTAATCCCTCAACCTGATAACGTTCTCGTAGTTGTGCAAGCCCCAGCCCACGAGCGCTACTGTCTTGCCGCGATACAGGGGTGCATCGCATATAACGCAGTAAGACACGCCGCGGCCCTTAAACTCTCTTTCACCTGGAACACCCATCTCCCTCGGGGATTTCCCAAAGGCGAGGATTACGGCTTCGGCCTCGAAGACGTTACCTACCGCCGTCTTGACGTAAAATACTCCGTCTTTCTCCTCGATGCCCACGACTTCATCGAAGATTATGTGGGCGCCGTAGGCGCGTGCCTGCTCCTCAACCTTTCTTATGAGCTCGAGTCCACTTATACTCATAAAACCGGGGAAGTTCTGGATCTCAGAGGTCAAGAGTAGTTGTCCGCCTAGATCAGCGCTAATAACTAGCGTCGAGAGCCTCTGCCTAGCCGCGTACAGTGCAGCTGTTAGACCGGCTATTCCTGCTCCAACGATAACTACATCATACCGCGCCATGTTCTCTCTCACCGTAGAAGACGTTGGTGCTTATAAAAATAAAGTTAATATCCTCAGAGTTCTCTCCCTAAGGGGGTATGAACCTTAGACAGGTAGATCTTGACAGAGAACACCCTGGGGTTCTAGCGAGCTATATCGTGGAGGCTGATGAGAGCATACTGGTATTCGACCCAGGCCCAGCCTCGACAATAGAAACGCTGTACTCGCATTTAACCCCTAGCCCCGGGAGAAGAATCTACGTCTTCGTAACGCACGTCCACCTGGATCATGCCGGTGGATTAGGGCACCTGCTCGAGCTAGTTAGAGTTGAGAGAGTCTTCGTGCACGAGAGAGGCGTAAAACACCTTGTAGACCCTGAGAGGCTTTGGGAGTCCAGCCTCTCAGTCCTAGGGGAGAAAGCCGTTGCCTGGGGCAAACCAAAGCCAGTAGACCCTGCCATCATTGAGGGGGTTAGAGGCGGGATGACGGTGAAAGCAGGAGATCTTGCTGTAGAAGTGGTAAACTGTGAGGGTCACGCGAGCCACCAAGTGTGCTACTATCTCCCTAACGGGACTATGTTTCCCGGCGATGCGCTGGGAGAGGTTTATGAGGGGAGTATCTTACTGCTGACCCCTCCGCCCTTTATTGCTAGCGAGGCTCTAGCCTCACTAGACCGCATAGCTAGGCTTAAACCCAAGCGCCTTGCAATACCACACTTTGGCGTCTACGACGGCGACAGCCGCCTGTGCGAGCGGTACAAAGCGAAACTACTCACTGCACTGTGTCTAGCGTCGGCCCACTCGGGGGATGCGGGAGAACTACTAGAGCTCCTACGGAATGACGAGGAGTACAGGAGGGGGCTTGCCCTGCTATCAACGCGGGATCAAATGCTGGCTAGAGGCTTCCTGGAGAGGAGCATCTCGGGGCTCATCGACTACATTAATAAATACGGCTGGCACTGTCCCCAACTGAACATGTAGAGGGGGTTCAGCGGTATGGCGTATACCGCGGAAATTAAGAGTGCTAAGGGTCTAACGATCGAAGGTTTAACCTCTCTTGTCATCTTAGCTGTTCTACTTTTCCTGTTCTCAACAAGCTTGTGGATATCGATTCCCCAAACGTCGAGACTTCAAATCAGTGACATAATCATAGTCATCTTAGTTGCCTTATTCATCCGGAAATCCGAGAAGTTAGTTTCACCGTTCTCCGCTGTTGTGTCGCTAGGCTTACACGTCGACGTCAAGAAAGTATCAGTTTTACTACAAGGCTTCCTGCGGTTTATCTACCTTGTTGTGGCATATTTCTCACTTAAAAGGACGAGTTTGAACGTGCTGACTCTCGCTCTAGACTCAGCGAATGCGAGCGTGGTCTACGATGCCGTATTCACTGTTCTAATACTACTAAACTTCTACGATACTGTCAGGAAAGTAGTCAAGTAGAGTGCGAAGCTCTACTTTTCAAATATAATTCTAGATAGGTCTCGTGCACAACCTCACTAAGTCCAAGTTTCTCAGCGACTCTACGTAGCCCTTCAGCTCCAGCCCCCCTGTCTTCAAGCTCGACGAAATCTCCTAGCCCCTCGACTCTATCCAGTGAAATCTCCACATTGTCAAGCTCGTAAAACTCCCTGTGCTTTACAATACGCGCGACCTCTGTGAAACCTATGCTGTTCAAAACCTTAAGGATCCCCTCGAAGTCTCCCACTCTAACCACCAGCTCAACTCTAGACTTAGCCCAGCCTTCGAGGCGGGGCCCCTTGTACGCCAGCTCGATATTCTCCCCGTGTCTAAGAGAGGAGCGGTAAAAACGAACCCTTAAAGCTTCATCTGTCACCGCGAAATTCTTGCAGGGGTGCTGTAAGTAGACGTCTACCATGTCGACAACATCAACAAGCTTTGCCCCCAGCTCTCTGAGCCTTTCCTTAAGCTTGCCGTGATCTCTGAATCTAAACTTTACTTCAACCTCTACTGGTTTCGTGCTCATTCCTCAGGGCCCACTATGACGATGTTCTTAAGGTTTTCCGCGAGGTTGTTAATCATGTAGGACAGCTTTAACAGAACAGCCGCAGAACTCATCGCTTTACACGAGTCGTGCTCCCTTATAGCTTCAGACATGCTCTGGAGAGCCTGGGAGACCTCGTTCTTCACGTCTTCGAGCACTTTTTCTGTGCGGCCGCGGTACTCTAGGGATAAGGGCATCGATGAGACCTTCAGGAATGAACTCATCGCGTCGGCAAGCGTGTAAAGGGCGTTGCTCAATACGTAGAAGTAGCCTTCCTCGGTTAAAAGGCCCATAGACAGCAGTACCATCCCGACGTTGCGCATCTGCTGGGGGTCGATGAGGTTGTTCTTGATATCTCTCGAGGTCTCCGCTAGAATCTTCTCAACACCTCTCTCTACCTCCATTTAACCACCCTAGACTTCCTACTCTCGAGAACCAAAACCATGTACGCCCTATAAACCATCCTCTTAGCCCTATCTATCTCGTCGAGAAGAGGGAGGATGTCTTCCTGAGCCTCCCCGAGGCCACTCTCCAGTAGACTTCTCAAACGAACCTCGCTGACTACCAACTCGAGGGCAACCTCCTGCAACTCCTCCATGCTAGGCCCCTTAACTATAACCTCAGCTACTCTGTTGACGAAGTACCCTTGGGGGCACATCTTCTTGGAGGCCTTCTGGCTCATTCCACTAAGGAAAATATCGCTCGCTACCTTGATAAACGTTTCTTGAAACTCAGAGCCTGATCTCACTTTATATTTTCGGTCTTTCGTTTAATAAAAAAGATAATTTTATTAATTACTTTTACGACCCCCTCCAATAGGGGGTGTGTATGTATATAAGCGAGGCCTCACTAGGGGCTATCTCTCGAGGCGGGCTTTCACTAAAACTAAACCCTAATGAGTGGCGGGTTATATCTGCTGCGACAAGGGCACTGACTGTTGCGAAGATCTCGGAGATAGCCTCGCTTTCCTATAGTACTGTCATTGACGTGGTCAAGAGGCTTGGCAGGCTGAACCTGGGTGTGTCGTTCGTACCCCACCATGACATGTTGGGCTTCCAGCACGTCTTCCTGCTCTTCGAGGACTATGAAATCAAGCAGTTTCCCGTTTTCACGCAGGCTGTATACAAGCTACTCGGGAGAAGGCGCTATATCGGCGTCAAGGCACTAGTGCCTGAGACACGAGTACCCGACTATATCTCTGCTTTTCGACGAGAGCCGCTGTACACGCTCAGAACATACGAAGTTAGACACTGGATGCCCAGCGGCAGGCTTACAAAGTACCTACCCGGCCTCAACATAGTAGTCCCTACGATGGAAAAACTAGGCGAGGTTTTAGCTGAGTCAAGAGTGCCGAGAAAGCCTAGGGAGAGGAAATGGGTAGACTGGGTCGACCTAGTAGTGCTTTACTTCAAGATGAAGTACGTGTATACCAAGCTCAGCGACATGACAAACCTAGTTAGGGAGAACTTCAGGATCGAGCCACCTAGCAGGCAATTAATGAGCTATCACTACCGCACCCACGTTGTCAACTTCTGGTCCCACAACAAGATAAACTTCAGACTCAATCCAGAGCTAGCCCCCTTAAAGGTCTACATATTCAACGGGAAGGAGGGAGAGTCTGCCGCCAGAACGCTAATAGAAGCGCCATACATGCACGAGGCGCTCGTAGGAGAGTCTAGCGCTGTTATTCTCGGGCAGTCCCCCAGCCATCTTGAACGTTTAATTTATGAAGTAATCTACCTTACAGCTCCCGAAATGCCCTTTGGCGCCCTGCTCGCCGTAGACGAGCACGAGTACCCCTGGCTCTCAGCACGGGTAATTGAGTACTACAGGGCTAGAGGAGAATACCCTGACCCGGAGGAAGAGTTCTTCCCTATGGGCTCGTAGAAAAACTTTTATTAATAACTAACTGTATTAAATCATGTGTCAGGCTGTCAGCCAGAGGAAGTTGCCCGGAGGCTCAGCTTAGAACTTGAGAGTAAGGGGTACTCTAACGTTATATCCGAGGACGCGAAGACAATAATACTGTACTGGTGTGGAGGGCTCTGTCCAACACTGCTCGTAAGAGTCGAGGAAGAGGGTGTCCGCGTCCTCATCCCGCTTATATTCCAGGAGGCTGACATTGAACAGATTAGGGGTGTTCTTGAAGGGTTTACCCCGAAGCCTACATCCCTTGAAGTTATAAGGGTAGACGGTAGCTTGGTAGGACTAGAGGTGAACTACGCGCCTAAAAGTTGCCCAGAGCTCGACTATATCGAAGGAGTTATTGACGGAGTAAAGGAGCTCGTAAGCATTCTTAGAAGTGAAGGCAGGAGCTTACCCCTAGAGGCAGACATCATCGTTTAGGTTTAGCCGAAAAGTACCTCTCCACGAGCTTGCTGACCACCTTACTGTTCACAGCCTTCCCGTGCGGCCTAAGACCCCCGGAAAAGCTTTTGGGAATGTGGAGTAGCTCGTGGACGATAACTCTCACCTTCTCCTCCGGCGTAAGGGCATCAAACTTCTCGGAGACTATTTCAATAACATAGAGTGGAGGTAGATTGAATGCTACTTGAAACGTCCTGGGAAGGCCGTAAATCCTAGCAACGGCACTGGTCTTTGAGCCGCTACTCCTCAGGAAACGCACGTGCTCGGCCTTGATCCACTTCATCCCGAGCTTCTCTATGATGTCTCGGGCAAGGCTCTCCACGTCGCCGGCAACAGTGTAGCGTATTCTGGGCAAACCGACGACACCTGGAGTAGCGGGAGTTGTATGGTATATAAGAAAATCTGCAGAGCGCTCTAGTTTTGACGCATAAACTTCGTTTTTAGTTGGTGTTAAAAAAGGATTTAGTTCTTTTCTATCTAATGACGCAGGAATTTCTCCGCGAAACTTTCGTCGTTGACTTATGCGGGGGATGCTGGAGCTCAGGTGAGAATTCGCGATAGCACTTCCCGGAACTTATTTATCCTGTTTATAATGGCTATGACTGTTGTCCTGCCCTGGAAAGTGTAGTCGCCCAGGAAGCGTAGCTTCACCTTACCTGGCTCAACCTCGAAGTCGATGTCCTGGTCGGCAGGCATACTTTCTGGAGTTTTCTCGGTTTCTACCTCTGCGTAGAGGGCGACCCTCACTCTATTGCCGAGTGAAACTATCTCAGCAGTCATGTACCTGTCTAGAACGAGCACGTCCCACCGGGCATTGGGAGGCTGGGAGCTTAACACCCTGTGTAGATCCCTAAACCCCTCCAGTATTGTGAATTTTACCCCTTCGATCTCGAACGTCCTGTCTGCAGACATCCTGTATAAACCTGATACAACCTACCCTAACTGAGCATTAAAATATTTCTCGTAGAAAGTTGTCCCGGGTAGCCGCCTAGAGAGCTAAGTATAAAAGCCCTAAGCCTAAGGCTAGCTTGTGCCAGCACGTAAACGCTATATTGTTAAGCTTGGAGAGGACGGCACGCTGAAGATACCAGCCTCTCTACTGGCAGAGCTAGGAGTACCCCCCGGCTCCTATGTAACGATAACACGTGAAGGCTCGGGCCTCTTCCTGAGGTTTAGGAGCAAGCGGGTACCCCTTAAACTTGGGAGGCAGGTTACAACAGAAGAAATGGAGAGGCTGATAAAAGAGGCGCTTGATGAACTGGTGGTGGCGAGATGGGAGACGTAACTAGGCTGGTTGTGGACACGGATATACTGTTGCACGACACCTTCGAGGATAGCGAGAAGCACGCCGAGGCCTCGGAGCTTCTCGACGAAGCCGACAGAATCTACATGGCCTCCATTATTGTACACGAGTACCTGTGGCTGCTGCTCACGAAGTTTAAAATAGACTTGGACATTGTTAGGGAGAAGCTAGAGGAGTATTTCAGCGACGCCCGCTTCATATACATTACTGAGAACAGCGAAGTATTCCTGAAGGCCCTTGAGTGGATGAAGGAAGACAACGCGGATCCTACGATGATAAACGACTACATAATACTGGTTCTCGCGCAGCGCCTAGGCGCTATGCTCGCAACCTACGACTCTGAACTCAAAGAAATCGCCAGGAAAAGAGGTGTACAAGTTACGCCTTAGAGTCCTACGCTCCTCCTCACGAACCGCTCAATCCTGTTGAACGCCTCCTCTAGAACTTCGATTGGAGGCAGGTATACAAGCCTGACGTGGTTAGTCCCGCTTGGACCAAACCCTGAACCATACACGACGAAAACCTTCTCCTCTACGAGTAAACGCCTTGCAAACTCTTCGTCGCCCATCTTGACGTCGACGCGCGGGAAGGCGTAGAACGCGCCTAGAGGTGCCACAGGCATGCGGAAGCCGGGTATTTCGTTTAAACGCTTATAGGTAAACCTCCTCCTCTCGTCCATTTTCCTCTTGACCTCCTCCAGGAAAGTCGGCCTTCTCCGTGCAAATCTTGCAACAGCTACCTGCAGTGGTGTGACAGCAGAGAGCCTCGTCATGAGGAAGCCGAGAATTGCGGAGCGTATTTGGGAAACCTTCTCTTCGGGCCCCTTCAGGTAAATGTACCCGAGGCGCCACCCCGTGACTAGGAACGTCTTTGAGAAACCGTTTAGCCCGATGATGACGTTATCCTTACTCGCTATACTTGCAGCGCTGACAAACTCTCCCTCGAATACTAGTGCGTCGTATATTTCGTCGCTGACTACTGGGATATCCCACTCAGCAGCGATGTCGAGTATCTCTTTGAGAACCTTTCTAGGGTATACTGCACCCGTAGGGTTGTGAGGGTTGTTTATGACAATGAACTTTACCCTGTCATCGACGAGTTTCCTAAGACCGTCTACGTCGGGGATCCACCCTTCATCCTCCAACATGGGATAGAACACTTTATCCGCGTTATAAAAGTCCGCGAAGTTTATATAGAGGGGGTAGCTGGGGTCTGGGATAAGAACTCTGTCCCCCTCGTCTACTAGCGCCGCGAACAGAGCATTTATGCCCTCTGAAACCCCGCTCGTGACGAGGACATTCCTGCCCTCTATTTCGACGCGGTTCCAAGTCTTCTCCTTGTATGCTATTGCTTCCTGTAGCTCCTTGACACCCTCCGAAGAGGCGTAGTAATTGTGGTTTTCGAGCATCGCCTTATAGGCTTCTTCGACGAGTTCTCGGGGCGTCTGGAAATCGTACTTTAAAGGGTCGCCAATATTGAGGTATATTACTCTCTCCCCTTTCTCCTCGAGGCTCCTTGCGAGAGCATTGTACTTTCTAATGGGATAGTCCAGTCTCCCTATCCTCTCGGATAGTCTTAGACCTTTACTCACGTAAAAAACCTTTTGAAAATAATTTATATAATTTTCCCCCATCGAACCCGTGTAGTTGTTGAGACAGATTTATTTCTAGGCTCGTGTATTTCGAGTGAGGCATGAAGGCCTAATGGATAGGAAGAACCTGCTAGTAGTCGCAGTAGCCATACTGGCTACTGTAGGAGCTGTCGCGATTCTAGCCCTTAAAGGCTTCATACCTCTAGTTCCAACCCAGGGTTCCGCGCAAAGTTGTCCGGCGCCCTCGCTAGTCTACGTCTATGCGAATGACCAGCAGAGGAATGCTATGGATTCTATCACCTCAACGTTCAAGTCTATCCTAGAGAGGCACTACGGCATAAACATAATTAACGTGCCCGTGTGCTCTCTACCAGCCCAGTCACTATCCCAGAAGCTCAGGGTATACCCTGCGTTACTCTACAAGGGCGACATCCCAGCTTTAACGCAGTTTACTGTAGGTAGAGTCGGCGAGTACAAGCTGATATCACCCTCCATATCAGCTCTCCTAGCCTACTACCAGGGGGCCAACGTAGTCTTCGGGGTTGCGGCTGAGGCCATAGTCTTGGAAGGCTCTGCTCCCTTCGCAAAGCTCAACGTAAGCGAGCAGGCTCTTAAAGACCTCCTTACCCAGGTGGCGCTGGCTAACATTACGAAGGTCTCTAAGCTAAAGCCAGAGGATCTAGGGCTAACAGTTCAAACCCTGCCGACAGTAGTGTTCAGATCCGACTACAACCTTTCAGAGGGAGTACCATACCTAGTAAAGCTTCGCGACAACATTTACGGGCTTACTAACAAGACGCTGAGTTCATTGGCTCAATACCTGAATATCGCCGCATACGAGACCCGGAACCCGCCAGACCCCCTATTGGAAAGTGGCGTCTCCTACGGTGCGGATGCCCCCACGACCCTCTACGTATTAGAGGACTACCACTGCCCGTTCTGTGCTAACCTGATGAACAACCTAGGTAACTACCTTCAGAAACTAGTAAGCCAGAACAGGCTTCGGCTCGTCTTTGTCGACCTCATAGTACACCCGGAGGTAGCAGGCATGCATGCATTCACGAGGTGCATATACAACCTTACGCGAAACCCTGAGGTATACTTCAACATTACTCGAGAACTCTACGCAAGCGGCACGGCAACTACCCTCAATGACGCGAAAAGAATAGCTGCGAAGTATCTTCCAGCGAGCGTGATAGAGGAGGCCCAGGCGTGCGCCAACAGCAGTGTTGCCCACGCTCAGCAGGTGTCGGAACGTCTCGCAAACCTCGGGTATACTGGAACGCCGACGCTGGTTTTCTGGAACAAGCTGAACAGGAAGGGGCTGGTGATAGAGGGTTGCCTCCAGTTGCAACCGTGCATTACCCAGGAGCAGCTTTCATCCATACTGTCGTGGCTAGAGTCACGGGGATAGTTGCGTGAGACTCCTGGCCGAGTTTCTGCTGATAATCTCCTTCTTTGCCTTTACTATTGTACTTGTAGTAAGCCTGATTAATACAGCTGAGCTACTAGTAGGCTCCCACACTGCCGGGTTTTCGGAGTTCTATCTACGTGCGTACAGTGTTCTAATCACCGTGCTACAGGCCTTGCTTAGCCTACTAATAGCAATACTGATTTTCTCCTGCCTCTTAAAACCCTGTTTTAAATACATAGAAAAGCTTATAAAATGGACATTTATCCAGACTCAGGATGAAGTCTAGGGAAATAGCCACAGTCGCAGTTTTCACATCGCTGGCTGTTGTGTTCCGCGTCTTGAAAAACATAGCCACGCCCATACAGCTCGTTAACATCCCACTCGCTCTAGCTCTGACATCTGCTATTCTCTACGGCGCTCGGGTAGGGTTTCTAGTAGGCTTACTCTCGTACATTTTCTCGGACGTGCTTATCTTTCCAGGAGTTTGGTCAATAGTGAATGGTATTCTCGCAGGCCTTATAGCAACCCTGTACAGGTGGGTGTACACCCCTGAGGCTGGAAGAGCATTCAACTTTGTAGCAACATTCCTCCTCGTATTCGCGTTCGACATACTAACATCGGGCTTACTGTATGTTTTGTTCGGGGTAAGTGTTCTCGAGGCCTTTATAGTGGGCCTCGTCGGCCTCTTTTTCCCGGTAATGGGTGGCTACCTTGTAGGCATAGGCCCCCTTACCGAGACCTCCACATCTCTCCTAACAATTATGCTGATAGAGGAGTTGAAACGGAGAAATATTTAAATATTGGATAAATATCCTATAGGATATGCCGCAGAAGCAAAATTACTTGCTCGTAGCAGTACTTGCTTGGGCTATAATCGCGACAACCCTAGCTAGCTACCTCTACCTCGAAAACAACCGTCTTTCGCGGGAGATTAGCTATCTGGGCGGTAGAGTTGTAATAGTCAATGTTGGGATAGACTACGGCAACGGGACTATCGCATGGTTTAATAGCACAGCTCTACCTAGGGGATCTACAGCACTAACTGCACTTGTGAGTGTGGCTCAAGTCGAGTACAAGCTGGGTTCGTGGGGAGCCTACGTAACCTCCGTTAACTCGGTGCAAGAGAAGATAATCTCTAAGAATGAAGGGTACTCGTGGATGTGGTATAGGTACGATCAGGCCAAGAAGGCCCTCGTCCTCGGCGAAGTAGCCGCTGATAAGTATAAATTGGCAAGTGGGGAGACGATAGTCTGGAGGTATGAGCACTGGAAATTCTAGGGAGTACCTTCTCGTGCTGTTTTTTCTGTATTTTACACCGTCGTTCGTTGGAAGGTTCAGGATCTCCAGTGAGCTAAGAATCGGTGAAGGCAGAGTCAGGAGGATACTCTCCGAGCTCCTAAAAACAGGGTTAATTGTGAGGAAAAGGGCCGGGGTTAAGATCTCCGCTAGAGGCAGGCGGGAAGTCGAGCATGCCCTGCTCCGGAAGGGGATAAACGAGCTCTTTCTCAGCGACGCCACGGAGCTGAACGCCGCTGTGGTTGTTGTAGGCATAGCTAGGAGCGTTCAGGCGTCGAAGATCAATGTCCTGGGGTTGAGAGACGACGCGGTTAGAGGAGGGGCTCTTGGCGCCATAATATCAGTTTACCGCGGTGGCTCATTAAAGCTACCTCCAGCTGACGTCGACCTCTGTGAGTACGCCAGTAATCTCTGCCGCGAGATAACGAGGAGAAAGAGTCTCGAGGAAAACGCGCTCATCATAGCAACCTTCGGAGATAAGCTGGTAGACGCTCTATCCGGGTTTATAAGCCTACTAGAAGGCAGGTACTACGGCGAACTAAGCCAAGACTCTATAACCTGGGGAACCTCCAGGACAGATTCGACGTAGGCGTCCGCTAGATCCGACCTATGCTTAGCGTCTCTTAAGACCTGTATAGCCCTCATACCCACTCTTTTAGCCCCTAGTACGTCTGCAATAGGGTCGTCTCCAACGTGCACGCATCCCGGGGGCTCGAATCCTGCCAGCCGGCACGCCACCCTGAAGATCTCTTCAGAGGGCTTCTTCCAGGCTACTGCCTGGGAGGCCACCAGCACGTCAACGTATTCCAGTAGCCCCTCCTCCCTAAGCCTCCTGTACACAACATCATAGCTCCCAACGTTTGTTATCACACCGACTAGTAGCCCCATGCCCTTCAATTCTGAAAAAACACTGTGCACGCCCTCTTCAAGCCTAAAACCCTCCACATACGACTCGATTACTCCATTGTAGATTCTCTCAGCAAGCTCAGGCCTCGGAACTACACCTAACTCTCTCAGCAGGAGCATCACCCTCACTAGATCCCAGAGTTCAAGGTTCCCCCACTGGGATCCCACTCTCTCCCATACACTTAAGACCTGGCTGGGCTCTACTGTAATACCGAGTTCTACGTCTACAAGACTCGACAGTCTTCTGGCGAGTGCTTGCCCGAAACCCCTATCGAAGACTAGCGTCCCGCCCATGTCGAAGAAAACTGCACGCGGGCTCCGACTCATGGCAGGTTAGCCCCAGAGTCACTAGGTATATATGTCTTCATCTTGGAGAAAAAGCCTTATTATCACCTCTTTATTTTGGAAAGGCAGGTTTGATACTGGCATGGAGGATTTCCACCAAAGTCCCTCGAAACTGGTAGCTAGCGGGAAAATAAAAGTCCTATTCTCGGAGGAGGGCGACGTACTCTACCTCGACATCGACGGGAGCGTATACGAGGGGATAGGTGATACTGTTCCTGTGCCTCTGTGGAGGCTGAGGAGGCTAAGGCTTAAAGAAATCCCCAAGGACGTCTACATAGAGCCCGCAGAGAGCATTCACGAGAACATTGTTCACACGCTCCGCTACTCCTCAAAACTGTCTTTCCTCGTGAAAATGGGCAGAGACCATGCACTAGTAGAGCTCGATGAGTGGGCCCGGTGGTGGGGAGACTACATAGGCTTCTACGCCTACATGGAAGCTCTCTCCACAGTACTGGAGGAGGCCGAGGACGCGGGCTACATCGATGACCTATACATTGACTTCGCCGACGACACGTTTTTCGCCTCTTTCAGGATAAATCTACCTGGAGACATGACAATTTTTAAGGCGATAAATGTTGTCAAGAAAATCCTCTTCTGTTTCGAAAACGAAGCAGAGTACCAGGCCGCGCTTCTGGCTCTTCGGGAGATAAAGAAGATCCTCAAGAGGAGTGGAAACCACGAGACCAGGGCTAGCTTCTTAGACCGGCTCGAGGAGATATTCAACAAGTACGGCTTATAAACTCTTCAGAAAAAGTTTTCTAAAATATAGAGTAACAAAAAATATATTTTGTACCAGCTCTCTGCCTGCCAGAAAAAGATGCTCGATGAAAAAGACATAGCAATACTTGAGGCTCTACAGGAAAACGCTAGACTAACAATTAAGGAGCTTAGCAAGAAGATAGGCTCCCCTATAACTACCGCGCACGCACGCCTGAAGCGCCTCGAGAAGGAGGGTTATATAAAGGCTTACAGGGCTATCTTGGATCCGAAGAAGCTCGGCTTCCCGACAATAGCATTCATATTCGTAAGTTTTGCTAAGACTCAAGGGATCGACCAGAGGAAAGTTGCTGAAATTATCTCCAAGTTTCCCGAGGTTCAAGAAGTGCACATAATAACGGGCGAGTGGGACATACTTGTTAAAGTTAGGGTTGAAAGCGTAGACGAGCTCGGGGATTTTGTCGTCAACAAGCTAAGGAATGTCGAAGGCGTGGAAAAGACATATACATCGGTTGTCCTCGAGAGCATAAAGGAGACGACAAAGCTACCTGTGGGTTACAAGTGGGGTGGTAGCGTGTGGCAAAAATCTACTTCGCAGCCCCCATGAGAGGCGTGCGAGAAGCGCTAAAAGAAGTACGGGAACTTATAAGGCTCGTAGAGAGCAGAGGTCACGTAGTCCTAACAAAACATGTTGCTGAAGAAACCCTCGACACCGATAGAGGTCTTTCCCACAGGGAAGTATTCGAGAGGGACGTCAGGCTTCTGGAAGAAGCGGACATGTTGATAGCGGAAGTATCCTATCCCAGCCTGGGTGTAGGGTTCGAAATAGCCTACGCACTACTAAGGGGGAAGAAGACCGTAGCCCTAGTAAAGCACGAGAGGATGGACAGTTTGTCGTCGCTCATACGGGGCATTACGTGGGAGAATTTCTACCTAGTAGACTACGGAGAACCTAGCGAGGCTGTTGAAAAACTCGCCGCTAAGGGTCTAATCTAGGGGGTCACTGTTGAGAGTGGGTTTAGTTCTCCTGGACACTGTTACCAACCCGGGCCCTACCCGGAGATGGCTCACAGGCTATCTCAGAGCAATAGGCGTGGAAGTTAACCATTACCTGCTGAAAAACGAGGATCTAGGTATGCTCTCTCGCCTGCTGTCTGAAAACGACGCGCTTATAGTTATTGGGGGCGCTGGCAACAAGGAGGTTGTGAAGAAGATAGCCGAGGCCCTAGGACTGGGAGTAGAGGTGAACAGTGAGGCTCTGGAGGCCCTTCGGTTATATTACTCAGACAGGATAAACGTCCCCCCAGATTTAGAGGACAAGGCCCTCATGCCCGAGTTTAGCTACGTCATACCAAACGAGAGAGGCCCGACCCCTGGCTTCGTAGCTTTCAGCCTATCAGACGACAGTTTCATTGCCGCGACTCCACCGAAATTCGAGGAGGCCGTAGAGTGCTTTGAGACGGGGATACAGGACTTCTTCAGGGAAAAAACTGGCAAAAAGTACTCTGCTACCTTCGTCCTCTATCTAGACGCATCAGTTGAGGAAGCCGAGCACGTCGTTAATACTCTCTCAGGGCAAGCAGAAGGAGCGTTCATCCGGCTAGATGCGCGGTTCATGGGGACAAGGGGCGTGCCCCTAGTCTTTACCGTCTACGCTTCTACCCCTGAAGAACTCTCGGAAAAGATGGATGAGCTTGAGAGCAGGTCTAGAGAGCTTGTAAGGAGTCTCGGGAAAAGCCTTCTCGAGAAAGAGCCGGGCGCCTGGGAAGAAGAGCTCTAGGGCAAAAAGGTATTATCTCCGCTCCCGCGTTAACAGGACGATGAATGTTATAGACGTTAAGGGGTACAGAGATAGATGGAGTGTAGTGTTCTCGGACGGGGCCTACTGGAGGGCTGGCGTATACATCCCCGAGAACTCCTCGCCTGGAGAAATAGTTGTCCTAGAGAAGCACAACAGGCCGGAGCTCTTCATACTCATTGAAGGAGAGATAACTTTAGTTCTCTCCGAGGACGGATTAGAAATAAAGGAAGTGCCCATGGAACCGGGGAAAATATACATCGTAGAAGAGTGGCACAACGCGTACAGGCCTAGAGGGAGGCCCGGGAAAGCCCTAGTGATCGAGGCACCAGACATAGAAACAGAGTACTTATCGATCGAACCGCCACTCCCTTGTCGCGAAGAGTAGCTTTTTAACGCTCCGGCTTGAGAAATCAAAGGCAATGATGAATGAACTCCCCGTCTCGAGCGGTGAGGAAGTTTCTGGTCGCTGAGCTCACGCGCTTATGAGCTCGTAAACCCTGTCCTCTAGCTTCTGGAAGTCGGGAGACCTCCTGTCTCTAGGCCTCGGGAGGTTGACTTCGACTATGCCTGCTATCCTAGCAGGTCTAGGTGTAAAGACAACGATCCTGTCGGCCATAAAAATCGCCTCGTCTACGCTGTGAGTAACCATCATTATGGTCTTCACTGTCGTCACGCCCCACATCCAGAGGTCGAGAACCTCTGAACGGAGGGTCTCGGCAGTGAGCGGGTCGAGGGCTGAGAAAGGCTCGTCCATGAGGAGGATAGCAGGCTCCACTGCAAGTGCCCTCGCAACGTTCACCCTCTGCTTCATCCCGCCGCTGAGCTCACGCGGGTAGAAGTCCTCGAAAGACTGTAAACCCACAAGCGTCAGGTACTTTCGGGCCCTGTCCTTAGCCTCTTCCCACGAGAGGCCATTAACGCGCAGTGGCAGTGCTACGTTCTCGAGAACAGTCATCCACGGCAAAAGTGTAGGGCTCTGGAAGATGAAGCCTATCCTGGCGTTCTCCTGCCGTACTATTACTTCGCCTGAGTCGGGCTTCTCTAGGCCGGCAATGATCCTCAGAAGAGTGGTCTTCCCGCAGCCAGACGGCCCGAGAATAGCGACAAACTCCTCGCCAATATCAAGCGAGATCCCATCGAGCACCTTGAGCCTCCTCGAATCCTCAACAAATGTCTTCTCGATGTTCCTCAACTCAAGGATAATATTTCTGGAGTTTTTGGGAACTTCCATCTCTTCACTCACCCCCATACTTCCCCTCAATATACCCGAAGATCCTCGACCACAAAGTCTTGTTGATTACGACAATGACTATCGAGAGAACCAGCGCAGAGACTGTCAGACCAATAGTGTTCCCAGAAAGTGCAAACCTATTGAGCAGGGCTCCCACCCCGCCCAAGTCTATCGTCCTATCTCCTACCTGGACATACTCCGCGACAACGCTCGCATTCCACGCGCCCCCCCAGGCACTCAAAGCCCCTGTTGCGACAGACGGTAGGAGAGAGGGTATGAAGATGTGCCGGAAGAACGTCCACCCCCTAAGACGGTAAACCGTGGCAAGCTCTTCAAAATCCCTCCTGATGCTACCTAAACCGTACACGAGGATGTTGAAGTAAAGGTACCAGAATGACCCCTGGAGGAAGACGATAAAGGAGACGATGTACTGCCCTAAGACGCTCCCGAGCGCTATCCCCAAGAGAAGCGGCCACCAGATTATCGCGGGAATTGATGCCAGCAACTCTCCTACGACGGTCATGGCTGTGCTGAATAAACGCGACCTGTAGGAGAAATACGCAACAACCATGGAAATAGCAAATGAGAACACTACAACTAGGGCCACGCGTGAGAGGCTCAGCGGCAGCTCAGCAAATATGGAGACAACCTCTAGAGGCAATTTCTCACCGAGCAGAAACCTGGCCCCTGCAAAAACCTGTGCTAGTGCGAAGACGAGAGCAAGTACGGCAAGCCACTTGACAGGCCCTGACAGCACCCTGTATTTTGACGCTCTTCTCTCGAAGGCCACTAGTAGCTCGCCTAGGCTACCCCAGATAAGAGCCACTGTCGAGTGCACTGTCTCGTAGACTCGAGTCACGCTTGGGAGGGCTCTCCCAAGGACAATGGAGGTAGCTGGATTCCATATCAGGACGTACGTCGCGAGAATAGTGGAGAGAAGCGTAGCCACGCCCAAGTAGAATCCGAGAAGGTTCCCGCTGTTAAAGCTGTCCAAGATGAAACTGCCTAGCCCCTTCAACTTATACTCCGCGGATCCGAGCGAGATAACTTCTGCAGATGTGAGAAAAAACCACCCTCCAGCCCAGGATACCAGGCTGTTCGAGACGAGAGAGTTCCTCGAGGCGGGCGTGTAGATGTAGAAGAAGCGGGCGGCGTGCCCGAACCTGTATACCTTAGCCATGTCGTCGAACTGGGGGTCTAGGGATTTTACAGACGAGTACACGCCGAAGATCATGTTCCATACAAGGCTTGTAACTATCAGGAATATGGACGCGAGCTCTACGCCAATCCTTTCGGGGAAATAAGTCACGAATAGAACGAGTGCCGCGGGGAAGAAACCTAAAATCGGGATGGACTGGAGCACGTCGAGGATCGGTAGAAGGATGCTCTCGACCGTTCTATTTTTAGCCATAGTACTTCCGAGAGTGAGGGCCACTATAGCTGAGACCGCGTATGCTGCAACCATCCTATTGAGGCTCGCTGCAAGGGAGGCCAGCAGGTCTATCCATAGGGGCACGCCACCCACCTAATATTGCTTTGGGATTTAAGAAATAGAAAGCTTAAAAAATGTAGCTCATAATTAGACAGTAATAGGTAGGTGACTCAGGTAAGTGTCCGAGGATCCCAGTAGCAGTCAACAGAAGAAGAAAATACTCTTGCCTGTTGACGTTACCCCCGACCACGTCCTCGGGCTTGTTGAGGCTTTGAATAGCCTAGGGGGTAGTATAGACTCTATGTACGTGGGTGACGCCATATTCGAGAGAGTGGACATCTTACCAAAAGCTATAGACGTGGCTGAAGCCCTGGGTCTAATAAGATCCGAGCAGGGGAATCTGACTCTCACGGATCTTGGGAAGAGGGTTGCTAGAAGTGACCCAAAGAGCTTGAAGTATCTCCTGAAGAACGCTATTGCAAGAACTGAACCACTTACAGAGCTGGTAACCATACTAAAACACAGGAGGAAAATCGGCGTCGAGGAATTCGAGAGCATCGTTGAGAAGTATTACCCTGGGAGAGTAGAAGAGGCCAAGAAGAACCTACTCATTTGGGGCGCTTTCCTGAACCTCTTTAAGATGGACGAGGACGACGAGGAAATACATTTAATCTAGTCATTGTTGCTAAACGTTGAGGATGAAGTTTGCTAGGGCCGATGGGTGAGGCTTACGGCGGAGGCTGAAAGCTAGAATAGTGTCGTCTGTTTTCCGCTCTTCCTAATATTAATATTCGGGAAAAGATCCCTTACGGGCAAGTAAACCTTCTCGTAGAAGTCCCTCTGGGAGAGCAGCACTCTCCTATCAAAGCTCGAGACATACTCCACGGCAAGCCTCCAAGCCTCCTCAAACGGCATGACAGCTTCGACCCTCCTTATAACCTCCCTCTCGAAGTCCTCCGGCCTCTGCTCCTCATCACCTATCGTAAACCACCCGTTGCTACTGACATAAGCCTGCTCGTCCCCGACGTAAGCCACAATTCTATTCTCTTCGCGGGTGACCTCAACCCCCCTAGATACCCTCTCGCGCGAAGCAGCAACGGGAACACCCCTGCGCTTTGCCCACGCGTAGAATATTGCCCTATTAAGCCCGAAGGAAAAAGCCTTCTCCTTATCCCCGGTTAGCACGAAGTACCTGGCTGCCTGGAGCAGTGCCATCACCTGGAACCTCCCCAACCTGGACTCGGCGGCCATAGGCTGACCCATAAAATGCAACCTCTCAAGACCTTATAACCTTGATATCGCGCCTTCACGCAGGGCTCTACTTACCTTCTCTACTAGGAGCGGGCAAAGGGCCCGGGAATCCCCGCTCGCGTCGAAGAAGATGAACTTCCCCCTTTTCTCGTAAAACTCTACGAGAGTCCTAGAGGAGTCAAGGTACTCCCTATACCTCTTCGCTATAATTTCAGGGCTGTCATCAGTTCTCCTGGTGAGCGTGCCCCCACACTTGTCACAAACTCCGTGCTTTACCGGAGGCCTCCACTTCTCGTGATATACTTCACCGCACGCCGGGCAGTAGAGCCTGCCGGAAAGCCGTTCCACTACAACTTCCAGCGGGGCCCAGAGGAAGATGGCGAGGTCTACGGGGAACCTCTCCTCGAGGGCCTCGGCCTGGGCTAGCGTGCGTGGGTAACCGTCGAGGACGAAACCGCGCTTGCAGTCCGGCATTGCCAACCTCTCGAATAGAATCATGTTTACGATAGCGTCTGAGACGAGAGCCCCCTGGGACATAAAACGCGAAATTTCCTCTCCTAGAGGAGAACCCTTTGCAACTTCACGCCGGAGCAGTTCACCGGTGGAGATATGGGGGATGCCGAATAGCTGAGAGAGTCTCGCCGCGTACGTGCCCTTTCCAACACCGGGTGGTCCTAGGAGAGTTAGCCTTATCCTTTCCACCCTTTAGTTAAGTGTCCTAACGCGGAGTAATAAGGGTTGTGTTCGGGCATCTGTAAACGTTTCAAGCTAGGTTAAAAAGACGGAGTCTAAATTGTAGGAAACGTGAAAACAGTAGATGAATGGAATATCCTGTATTTCATGACCGAGAAACTACCCCCTCGCATAGCGTCGCTCATAGAATCGGGCGAGTTCACTAGAGCTTCTGAAGAGATAAAGAAGATCCTACCAGAAGTAGAGGGATCCAAGCGGCTAAGGCTGTTGTACGAGCTTGACAGGATGAAGAGGCTCGGGAGAGAGTACCCGTACTCGTTCCACGAGGCATTCGCCCTTGCCTCGGAGGAGGTACCCTCGCTCTCGCGTGAGGAGTTCGAGTCCCTCATATCTAGGGGCTGCGTTGATAACATGAGAGTAGACGGCCACCTCCTGGTATTCCGGCGCTTCATCCCCAACATGTTCTGGCTTTGCCCAGAACTTAAAGAGAGGAGGAGGCGGAAAACAAGTGAGCTAGAGGAGATCGCCAGAGAGGCGTTGAGAAACAGGGCGCAGCGGGTTGCAGAAGCCTCTAGCGGCGAGCCTCAGTATGTTCTACCGCTGAAATACACGGTGAGATTCGCCTTGAGAGTCAAGCCCCGCGAGCGTTGCAGCGGGAAGCTGAGAGTGTGGGTTCCAATTCCTAGGGAGGACTCCATCAACCGTGAAGTGAGAATACTGGAGGCTGAGCCCCGGCCTAAAGCTATAGCGCCCCCAGACCACCCCCAGAGAACTGCCTATTTCGAGCTGGAGGACGAGTATAGTGTCGTCCTAACGTACGAGTACACATCCTATGGTTTCAACGCGAAGCTCGACTCCAACAAGGCGTACGTTGACGAGTCGAGCGAGGTGTTCAAGGAGTACACTGTAGAGAAGCCGCCGCACATTGTCTTCACGGGCTACCTCGTGAGCCTAACCAGGAGTATTGTGGGCGACGAGAAAAACCCGCTACTAAAGGCCAAGAAGATATGGGAGTGGATAACCACAAATGTGCGATACACTTATGCCCAGGACTACGCACTCTACGACAACATAAGCGAATACGTGGCGAGGAACAGGCGAGGCGACTGTGGGATGCAAGCAATCCTCTTCATAACAATGGCTAGGATCGCCGGTATACCTGCCCGCTGGCAGTCTGGGTGGTACATGAATCCAGTTAGGCCAGGCATGCACGACTGGGCGCAGATGTACATCGAGCCGTATGGGTGGGTTTACGTTGACCCGAGCTTCGGGAACAAGAGGAGAGGGGAGGAGTGGCGCAACACCTTCTACTTTGGGTCAATTGAGGGTTACAGGCTCGCGGCAAACATCGATGTCTCGACGCAGTTCTACCCCCCGAAGAAGCACTTCAGGTCTGACCCCGTCGACAACCAGCAAGGGGAGGTAGAGTGCGACGACAGGAACCTATACTACGACGAGTGGGAGAGCAGACTGGAGATAGTCGAAGTAGAAAGACTGACGTGAGTTTTTCAGTAGTGGAACCTAGATTTTATCGCCTGGGTAGAACTTGTGAATTAGAACCCACATCAGTAGTGCAAGGAGCCATAGAGACACCGTGGCAGAGGCAGCGAGAGTCATCGAGACAACAACGTCCCCTGTCTTGAACAGTGCCCCCATGAGCCAGGGGTAGAACGTGGGGCCCAGTGTCCACCCAAGGTTGTTTAGGATACTGTAGACGGCGAAGACTGTGCCCCTATGCTCCGGAACTACAACTTCACTGAGGATAGTGTTTATATTCGGGTACGCGAAGGTGGTGAACGTCATTCCGAACACTGCTAAGCTTGCAGGTAACAGGAGGGCTGTAAAATTAGCGTCTCCATGGGGGTAAGGGTAGCAGATCATCGATAACATGGCTACATAGCCGAGAGCAACGCCTAAGATTGATACTTTAGTCCTGCCGCCCAAGTCGCCCCTCTTTACTAGCCTGTCGCTGAGGCTCCCGCCGACGATATGTCCAATTGCTATGGAGAGAGTTGCTAGTGCAATTACTAGGGAGGCTGTCCCCTTAGTCACGCCCCACCTGGTCTGAATGTAGTCTATGGACCATACGCTGAGCATCCCCCAGGGTATCGTCCACGGAACAATCATCAGAAGAACTAGTAAGACAGTCTTCTTCTTCAGGCTCGGCAGAGCCTCTCTGAACTTGTAAGTTCTAATCTCTCTTCCCGCCTCCGAGAACCCTACGGTTATCCCTCTTGAAGAGAAATACAGTATAGTGGCCGTGACGAGAACCAGAGCCCCAGAGATCGTGTAGGCAAATCTCCACGGGAGAAGAACGCCTGCTGTGATTATAGCCACGATCATTGCCAGAACACTAGAGACGTAATAGGAGGCATAGCCCCTCCCCCTACTCTCGGGAGGGACGGCGTCCGAGATAAAGGCATATATCGCCGGCCCTACTCCGACATAGCCCACTCCAAAGAGGAGGAAGAAGCTTAACAGCTGTGTATAGTTCGTAGCCGTTGAGACCAGGATCATCCCAGCCCCCATGATGAGGGCCAGGAGGAATATCACCTGCCTTCTCCCGTACTTGTCTGCTAGAACGCCCCACGCGAATGACAGGACAAGGCCTACACCCTGCAATGCAGTGGCTACCAGGCCGCCGTAGTACCTCCACTCCTCTTCAGTGGCACCGGGGATAAGGCCCTCCTCGTGTAGTGTGCGCATGATGGGGTTAAGCATGTAGTAGCCCATGAAGTAGGAGAGGACGAGTAGCGAGAGAGAAGCAATGACTAGGCCTATACTGCGTCTCCCGCTCATGCTAACCACCTATTGAAGAACTCTAATACTTTACTCTCGTACTCTCTCGGGCTGTCGGTAATAGTAGAGACGTGCCGTGAAGGAGTAATCCAGAGCTCCGCCTTCTCGTTGACCTTTCTAACTCTCTCGTAGAACGTCTTGATCTCCTCCAACGGAACCAAGTCGTCCCCCTCGCCTGCCACGATCAGGAGGGGTATTCTTATCTTGTCGGCGAAACCGTACATGACGAGTTTTTCGGGGTCGATGCGGGCCCTCTTCGCAGTAAGCCACACGATTAGCGGGTAGGAGGCGCGTAACAGTAAGCCCGTTACACCTCTAACTCTGGCAATCCACCTTTTACCAGAGCTTCTAATGTCGATGTACGGGCTGTCGGCAACAGCAGCCTTCACTCTCGGATCCATCGAAGAGACCATCAGCGTTATAGCCCCGCCCATAGAGTATCCGATGAGGCCGAGTTTAGAGGCGAGTCCTCTCTCCTCCAGCCAGTCGATTATACGCATAACATCCTCACTCTCTCTAAAACCCAGCGTCGTGTACTCACCGGTACTCTCGCCGTGTGCCCGCATGTCGAAAACTGCAACGTTGAAGTTGTTCCTCGCTAACATTTCGAGGATCTGCTTCATATATCCCTCGTCCCACTTGCTTGAAGTGTATCCGTGGATAGCCAGGACAGTCTTGTCAGACCCACCTTTCACCAGCCAGCCCCTGAGGATGACGCCGTCCTGAGTCCTAACCTCTACTTTCTCGTATTCAAATCCGAGGTCGTGGGGACTCCACGAGCCCACCTTCCTCGTCGGCCTCAGCATCTTACTCGAAGCAATGTACGATATAACCACGAGGAGCCCTAGGAAGGCAATGACTACAGCTAACAAAGCTTGTAGGACTTCTGCTATCACAAGGCTCAAGTGATAAAAAAATAGATTTATACTTTTCCTAATGCACAAAGATAAATATTTGCAACTAACTTTTAATCTACTGGAATATGCTGGACGAGCTCGATATCAGGATACTAGAGGTTCTTCTTCACGATCCCCGTGCACCGATATCCCATATTTCCAAGGAGACAGGCCTTAGCAGGCCTACAGTACGGGCGAGGCTAAAAAAGCTACTCGAGAGCGGGATAGTGAAGGGTTTCCGTATAGAACTAGACGAAGAGAAGATGGGTAGCAGGACGTTCCTGCTCACACTGTCAGTGAAGAACGCCGACGAAGCTATAAAGGAAATCCTTGGCTTCGGCGGGGTATACGAGGTCTACGTCTCGCCCGGACAACAGAATCTCCTAGTATTCCTGCACGCCAGCGATATAGACTTCTTGGCAAACATCCTGGACTTCGCTAAGAAACTTGACCCCCTCGCGGAGCTCAGACTCGTAACCTCCATTATCCGGGTAGACAGGAGTATTGAGAGGATCATCGCCAGTGGGAAGGCCACTATTCACTGTGAAACCTGCGGCACTCTAATAAGGGGCACTCCGTTTACATACACGCACGGTAACAGGAAACACTACTTCTGCTGTCCCGTGTGCAAGCAGGCATTCGTTGACAAAGTTAGGAAAAGCGGCCACCAATAATCTTCCATTCTGGAAATAGTTTTTCATAAAAACTAGGAAAAGCGATTATCTGAAATTGATAGGAAATGGCTATCGATCCCGTCTGTGGGATGAAAGTCGACGAGGAGAAAGCTGAGCACAAGCTAGAGTACAAGGGGCGGGTTTACTACTTCTGCTCGAAACACTGCCTCGAAGAGTTCTCGAAAAACCCGGAGAAGTACACTTCAGCGGGGAAGGCGGAGACGCACGCCCACGAGCACCACCATGCAGACTTCAGGAAGAGGCTTTTCTACTCGCTCCTACTGACAGTACCCATAGTCCTTTTCTCGCCCCTAGTGCAACAGCTAGGTGTCCGCATAGACGTCCCATCGAAGGATGCTGCGCTCCTCCTCTTCTCCACGCTACTATTCCTCGTGGGCGGAGAGCCCTTCCTGAGGGGTGCAGTAGGAGAGTTGAAGAGGCGTAGCCCTGGAATGATGGTTCTAGTGTCACTGGGCATAACCGTGTCTTTTTTCTATAGTAGCTACTCCTTGCTGTCCGGTATGGGGGAGACTTTCTTCCTGGAACTAGCAATGTTGATAGACGTGATGCTCCTAGGCCACTACATCGAGTCTAAAGTATTCTCTAGAGCCCTGTCCTCACTAGGCTCAATTATACAATTGTTGCCAGATACCGCACACCTAGTGCACGGTGGCGAAGTCAAGGACGTGCCGGCCCGCTCGCTTACTAAGGGGTCAATAGTTCTAGTCAAGCCCGGTGAGAGAGTACCGGCGGATGGCGTTGTACTCGAGGGGGAGTCTAGCGTCGACGAATCTCTACTCACTGGCGAGTCTCAACCCGTCCCGAAAAAACCTGGGTCGAGAGTAGTGGGCGGCTCCCTGAACATAGACGGTGCCCTAAAAGTGGTAGTCCATGCATCTGGGGAAGACACCTATGTAGCGCGCGTCTCCAGGCTGATGGAGGAGCTCAGGCTGTCGAAATCTGGCATCGAGAGGCTAGCCGACAGGGTGGCCTTCTGGCTTACAGTTTCGATAATAGGTGTCTCTGCCCTCACCCTCATTGCTTGGCTGATGAGCGGCGCCCCCCTTAGTTTCGCCGTTGAGAGGATGGCCGCAGTCGCCGTGGTAGCGTGCCCGCACGCCTTGGGTCTGGCGATTCCAATGGTGGCTTACCGCGTGAGCACATTGTCCTCGGTGAGGAGCATCGTCATTAAGAAGCGGGAAGTACTCGACGTCTCCCCAAGAGTAGACACAATAGTCTTCGACAAGACTGGCACTCTAACGACGGGGGCGTTCAAAGTCGTCCAAATTGCACCCGCGAACGGCCACGCTGCCGATGAAGTTCTTAGACTGGCCGCCTCACTGGAGGCTTTCTCACCCCACCCGATAGCAAAGGCCATAGTCAGCGAAGCCAGGGAGAGGGGCATTGCACTGCTAAGCGTTGAGGAGTTTACATCTGTCCCCGGTGTAGGCGTAAGAGGGCGCGTGGCCGGCAGGACAGTCACGGTCTCTAGTCCAAGATATTCCGGCGTCGACCCGTGGGTAGATACGAGCGGGACTGCAGTCGTCGTAGCCGTTGACGGCGTTGAGGCTGGAGTTATAGTGCTCAGAGACCAGGTAAAGCCCGGGGCCGCTGAGGCTATAGGTGAACTCAAGAAGATGGGGTATAGAGTGTACATGCTTACTGGCGACAGGGAGGAGGTGGCACGTAGAGTAGCAGAGGAGCTTGAACTAGACGGGTACTTCGCGGAGCTGCTCCCGGAGGACAAGGTGAGCATCATCAGTGAGTTGCAGTCGAAAGGCCATGTAGTAGCAATGATTGGCGACGGCGTCAATGACGCGCCTGCGCTCGTAAAGGCGGATCTCGGGATAGCGTTGGGGGCTGGAACAGACATCGCGATAGAGAGTGCTGACGTAGTACTCGTCCGGGACGACCCTATGCTTGTACCAGAGTTCTTCAAATTGATGAAGAAGACTTATAGGAAAATGAAGGAGAACTTAGCATGGGCTGCCGGCTACAACGCTGTAACAGTGCCTCTCGCAGCAGGCGTGTTGAGCTCAGTGGGGGTTGTAGTATCACTTGCTATGGGAGCACTGCTAATGAGCATGAGCGACGTGATAGTAGTCTTAAACGCACAGCTCCTGAAGTGAGGAGCGCTACGTAGATAGATTAATAAACTTTCACGCGTGAATTGAACCGTGATAAACTACAAAATAGATGATAGAGCCTTCTCCTTCCTAAAAGAGGCAACGGAAGCAGTAGGCCCCTCGGGCTTCGAGGAACCTGTCCTCGCGCTTTTCAAAAACCACTACTCGAAGTACGCCGACGAAGTCAGGAGAGACAACCTCGGCTCGCTCGTACTCGTTAAGAGAGGCTCTAGCGAGACGCCACGCGTCCTCGTGGCAGGCCACGTAGACGAGGTAGGCTTCCTTGTAACAGGCATAACAAACGAGGGCTTCGTGAACTTCACGACGCTGGGCGGGTGGTTCGAGCAAGTACTACTGGCACAACGGGTTGTTATCAAGACGAAGAACGGCGAAGTCCCCGGCGTCATCGCGAGCAAGCCCCCACACTTGCTAACCCCGGAGGAGAGGCAGAAAGTCGTCCAGTTCAGCCAGATGTTCATCGACGTCGGCGCGACCAGCAAGGAGGAGGTCGAGAAGCTGGGGATAAGGGTGGGAGACCCCGTAGCCCCGTGGTCGCCTTTCACCAGGACGAAGTTCGACGACCGCATAATGGCCAAAGCGCTCGACGACAGAATTGGGGCATTCATCGCGATGGAAGTCCTGAAAGTCCTACGAGAGCAGAACATAGACCACCCGAACACGTACTACGCTGCGGCCACTGTCCAAGAAGAAGTGGGCCTGAGAGGAGCCGAGACTGTGGGCTGGGTCGTAGACCACGACGTCGCCATAGTTGCGGAAGTCGACATAGCAGGGGACGTGCCGGGGATAAAGCCGAACGAGGCGCAGGCCAAGCTCGGCAAAGGCCCGACCATAGTGACCTACGACAGGTCGATGATACCGAACCAGAAGCTGAAGGAGTTCGTAATACAGGTAGCGGAGGAGTGCAAGATCCCGTACCAGCTCTCAGCCGTGTCGGGCGGGACGGACGCCGGGAGGCTCCACCTCTACCGCGGCGGGAGGCCTAGCATTGTCATAGGAGTGCCGACGAGGCACATACACAGCCATGTAAGCATAGTAAGCCTCGCAGACGTCGAGAACGCGGTCAAACTCGTGGTAGAGCTCATCAAGAGGCTTGACAGAGAATCAGTGAACTCCTTCAAGAGCATCTAGAAGAGCCTTCCCGAAAATTATTAATTTATATAACCGTTAACCGTAATGTATTGTGTCTTCTGGCCTGGAGGAACGCGGGGTAACACCCCTCCACGTCCTAGTGGCATCTGCCCTAGCGGCGTTTAGAGAGGAGGGAGTCCTGAACTACGCCCTAGTCACGTCTTCGATGCAGAAAGCCGGCGAGCGGCTAGCCCTGGTGTACGGCAGGCCCCCAGACCCCCTCGAAGCTCTAAGGCGGGCCCACGAGCTCCTACAGTTCGCGGGAGGGGTAGAGGTCGAAGACCGCGGCGGCCACTACTACGTCCGAGTGGCCACGAGGACTTGCAGGGTATGCCCTAAGGCTGTAGGGGGCCTAGAGCTCCCGGGGCGCCTCTGCCCCCTTCCCGGGCTCTTGTCCGGCTTTGCAGGCCTCAGGCCCGACCTCGAGGGAACCAGGAAGGACGGAACTTACTGCGTCATAGCCATCTACAAAAATCCAAGGGACTAGAGCAGGCCTACTGCATTTTTTACAGTTTTAGAGCAGTAAGGCATTTATCCCGTTTTATTAGTGGAGCTGGGATGCTCGAAGTCACCGGCGTTGCTGTCCTAGGGGCTGGGAAGATAGGTAGCGCCATCGTGAAGGCGCTCGTGAGCCGGGCCCAAGACGTGCGTGTAGTGGCCACGGGTAGGAGCGCGGAGACTCTGAGGAGAGTTGAGAGCCTTGGGGCCCACGCTACAAGGGACAACAGGAGGGCCGTAGAATCCGCGGAGCTCGTAGTAATCAGCGTGAAGCCGCACCACTTCCCCCAGCTCCTCAGGGAGACGGGCTTTGACGTGTGGGATGGCAAAGTAGTGGTGTCCGTAATGGCGGGCGTCAGGCTGGCAACCCTCCAGAGCGTCCTAGAGGGAGCAGAGGTGTACAGGGCTATGCCGAACTTGAACGCCTACGTCGGCAAGTCGGCGACAGCTATAGCCGAAAACGGCTCCGGCTCTAGCAGAAGCTTAGTCGAAGAGCTCTTCAGCCTCGTCGGCTACACCTACTGGGTTCCCGAGGAGTACCTGGACGTGTGGACGGGGCTGGCCGGGAGCGGCCCAGCGTTTCTAGCGGAGATAGTTGACGCCCTCGCGATGGGCGCAGTGGCCTCGGGCATGAGCCGCGAGCTAGCCTACAGGGCGATACTAGACGTCATGGAGGGGACGGCCCTCTTACTGAAGGCCCGGGAGGGCGTACACCCGGCACAGCTACGGGACGAGGTGGCAACACCCGCTGGCACAACGATTAGAGGTCTCACGGTGCTCGAGTCTGAGGGGGTTAAAGCCGCGCTAATGAGGGTTGTCGAGGAGGCCTCGAGGAGGTCGAGGGAGATAGGAGTAGACGTAGACGAGAAGGCTCGGAAAGAGCTGGCCCAGATCTGGCAACAGGCCAAAAACAAGATATAGGCGTGTTACAAACGCTAGACCCGTGGAAAAGCAGCTTCTCGTAGACAAGGTGGCCCTCGCCGCCACGGCAGTTCTACTGGTGTCTCCCCTGCTAGCGTACCTCACCGGACTGTGGCTACCCTACTGGAAGCTCGTAACAGCCCTGGGCTACGAGGAGGCCTACGTCGCCCTTGCTGTAGTAATCTTCGTGGCAGTGTCCCCGCAGCTCGGCTACTACACGCTCCTCTCCCTCCTGACGTCAGCCTGGCTGAACGTCTACCTCAAAAACGCCCTTGCGATGCCGCGCCCCCCTCCAGAGCAGTGGAAGGTGCCAGAGGAGGGCTACGGCTTCCCCAGCGGCCACGCCCAGACGTCTACGGCGTTCTGGTCAGCGGCGTGCCTGGCAGTCAGGCGCCTGGCGCTAGCTGCCTTCAGCGCGGTGCTCGTAGCCCTCATATCCGTCTCCAGGCTCGAGCTCGGCGTCCACTACCCCCGGGACGTCGTCGGGGGAGTCCTTATAGGGCTCGCCGTGTCACTGGCAACCTACTACGCAGCAGAACGGCTGCTGAGGGCGGACAAGAGGAAGGCGTCGCTGGCAGTACTCCTCTACTCTCTCCTCGTTGCCCTCCTCTACGGGGTGCAGCCAGACCCGACTATAGTGAAGGTAGCAGGAGTCCTCGCGGGATCCTCTGCGTACCCGCTCCTACGAGACAGGGTAAAACCAGCCTCGAGCCTGGCCTGGCGAGCGGCTCTCTCGCTACTAGCTCTTGCAATCGCCATGGCACTCACGCGCGCCGCGAAGGCAGCGCCGCCCCCACTGCAGTTCGCCGCGTACCTGGCCGTAGCAGTCACGATAATCTCGACGCCCCTAATCCACCGCCAAGCAAGGACTTGACTTTGGCATTAATATTTTAAAATATTTTTCCATTATTACTTTTATCATGCCAGATAAGTTAAAAAGTCGGTTTTTTGACGTTAACATGGCGCGTTACTAACTGGTGGCAGCAATGCAGCCGTGGATCTGGCGGGAGGCAGACTCCGGGGCTAGTATCCTGGCGTCCCTGACGAGCGACATCCTCAGAAAGTACACGCCAACGCTACTAGAGGAGAGCGGCAAGCTTCCACTACCGCTACTAGCCGAGAGGATATACGAGCTGCTGAGGAAACACGACGTGAATATAGAGGTGTCCACACAACCCCTACCCGTTGCGCCGTACCTCCTGCTCCAGAGAGACCCGCTCCGACTCGTGCTCGTACTACACAAAGCGGCATACCAGGTGTGGCCAGAGCTGAAGCCTGTCAGCCTCCCCGGAGTTCGAACTAACACGAATATAAGTAGCCCATAGGTTACTAGGTGCGGAAAAATGAAGGCACCAGGTCACGAAGCGGCCCTGGCCCTGCTCGCCTCCGTAGCTCTCGGCATCGCCCTAGTCCTCTACTACCAGCCCACTGTATACGCCAGCCCTAGCTTCCTCCCACTAGACTCCCGGGTAACGCTGTTCAAGACCCTCAACTCGACAGACATGCTACTCGTACTCTCACTCCCGCCGTACGCGCAACTAGAGAAGACACGCCTAGGCTGTATCGCAAACGCCTCAAGTGTCGAGGCAACAGCCCCGGGGTTATCCTTAGAGGTTAGGAGGGAGGGCGGGCTCTACTGCATATACGCGTCAGCGGTGAACCCTACTCCTCAATTCACGTCAGTGGAAGTACGCGTCCACGCAGCCCTACTGCAGGGGCAGACAGAACAGTTACCAGCTGCTCTCCTGGTAGCGGTAGCCGCCGTGGGGGCAGCCTCATACCTGTCCCTCACCGAGAAGGGCAGAGACATAGTCTTCAGGGTAGCCTCGGTGCCAGTAGCGTATGCCCTGGTGAACCGCGAGAACGCCCTCAGGAACGCCAGGAGGAGGCTAATATACGAATACGTAAGGAGGAACCCGGGCGTGGGGCCGAGGGCCATAAGCAGGGGGCTCGGGATAAGCTTCGGCGAAGTGCAGTGGCACCTCTCAGTCCTCGAGCGCGTAGGCCTGGTAGCCAGGGCCAGCCTAGTGAAGAGAGCACTGTACTACCCGGCAGAAACGCCCCTACACGAGTGGCTACCCTCCTTCGCCAGGCGGGAGCTGGGGATAAGAGTGAGGCCCGAGCACGTCCAGAGGAACGAGTACAGGATACGTGTCCTACTAGCGAAGGGCTGTACAGTGGCGGAACTCAAAGCCCTGCTGGCATCCACGAGCTAGAAGCCAACAAGCCCCCTGAGCCCTTTCTTGTTTTGAACTAAAAAGTTTATAAACCCCTAGACGCTTGTGCACTGTCGGTGGAAGCATGGAAACAGCGCGGCGCACAATAGTAGCGACGCTACTAGTAGCACTAGCCATAGTAGCCTTCGCCGCAGCCGTAACAATCACGAACATCACTGAGTGGACTGTGAAGGCCCAAGGAGCACCAGTGGTCAAGGTAGCAGGCAGTGACGCCGACGGCACCTACGTTGCGGTCGGGACGTACACAGGAACCGACGGCACGAACAGGACTACGATCACCGTCGTCGGCTTCAAGGGAGACATTACAAGGTACACGAGCGTGCTCAAGATATGCAACAAGAACTACTCAAAGCCTGTATCAGTGTCGCTGGTATACAAAACGCTGCTGAGCGGGAACTGGAATTATGTGAAGTACATAAAGATCCTCTACCCCGGCTCGAGCCCGCCGTCAACGCTAACAATCGACAGCACCACTAGCCCTGGAACCTCAATAACCCTTGGAACAGTAGACCCTGGCAGCTGCACCAGCGACATCGGGGTCGAAGTACTCGTAACGCCAGACGCGCCAACGAACACGAATCTCATAACCATTGAAGTCGACGTCGAGTCAACAGGCTAGGTTTGAACTAGAAAACTTAAATATTTTTTTCTCTCTCCCGAAAACAGGTGCCCAGTCTTGAACCGCAAGCTTAAACTAGGCATACCTGTGGGCGTTGCGCTCGCAGTCTTCCTTGTTCTCCTCTCGCAGTACCCTCTCGGGCTCCAAGCCCTACTTACAGGCGGTGTACACGACGTAGAGCTCCTGTGGCAGGGGAAGCAGCTACGTGCAGTGACGCTGGCAGTGGGCAACTACACTGCCTTCTGCTACCCCCAAGCCCTGACAGTGAGGAACCTGGGCGGGGCGGGCCTCACGTACACTCTGGCGTTCGAGCTCAGGGGCTTTGAAGGCTACTTCGAGCTCCGCGGCCTCAACGAGACTCTACTGCTGGTCAGCGGCAACAAGACAGTGGCTAGAGCCCTGGCTCTAGCCCCGGGTTCCTCAGCCTCCCTAACAGTGTGCGTGAAAGCCGGAAAGGCCCAGGTAGCGAGGCTCGTTGTCGCAGACAAGTCTTCACCTGAGAAAGAGAAGGCCACGAGGAGTGAAGTGCTCCTCGACATCAGGCTGACCGACTGGTACGACAACACCTACCCCCTGAGAATAGAGCTGAGCCCTACTGTGGCGCGCGAGGGCTACGCTATCTTCGAGGTGACGGGCGGCGGGGAAGTATACGTGAATGGGAAGCTAGCAGGCAGGATCCCCCCAATAGCGGGCGCCAGTGCATCGAGCATACTAGTTGTAGAGAGGGTCAAGGGGGTCGACTACCCCCTCGTCTTCCAAGTTGAAGCATGGCGGGTCGAAGAGGCTACTGGCGTCTTGAAGCCCGTGAGGCTCCTAGAGCCCAGCGAGGCTATGGGGGCCAACGACAGGCTAGTGTTCGTGGCCTACATATCAAACACCACTCTCATCCACGTATACACCGGGGGTACTCGGAGGCTGAACTTCACAGGCCTAGTCTCGGAGAGCAACAGTATTATAGACACCGGCGCAGTTAAGATCGAGCTCGCCCGGTGGGGCTTCAGCTCCAAGAGCTTAACCGTGAACTTGACAGGCTCTATAGCCTGGCCCTACCAAGCCGAGAAAGAGTACTACAGCGACCCGGGGGCTTGGAGTAGAGTTCTCCTTGGCCCCGTTAGGGGGATTTGGGAGTACAGGACGAGCGGCGTCTCCGGGTATGTTTCCAGGGCCTTCATGACCGCCTACTCTGGGTCAAACATAACGTTGACGTACCTGTGGCCCGGGAGCATTAGGGCCGGTATCGCGCTAGAATGGTACCTCCTTTCCTGGGCCAGCAACGGAACCTATACCGTAGAGTTTACTTGTGCTACGCTCTGCCAGAGGCTCCCAGTCAAACTCCTCGGGGATGCTGGCCGTGCAACAGTCCTGCTCTGCAACAACTACTACCTCTCGGGCGGCACTGCGGCAACACCAGCCTACTACGGTAGCGCAGTTCTAACTACAACAGGCTCTCCGCTCGCACAAGTTAAAAGCCTAAAGGTCGCGGTGAGGAACTTTGCCGCCTAGGCCCACGCCACCAATACTCCTCCTGCTCCTAGTCGCCTCCGTATCCTTCGCACTAGTAGTGCTGACAAACATCGCCGTCCTCACGGTGGTCGCGAGGCAGGCCCCTCTAACGAAGTACCAGGGCTGGGACACCGGCAACCTGTCATACGGCGTGAAGGGCGCCAGCGCCACCTGGGCCACCGACTCAGGGCTAAACGCGACGATTGTATGGCTTCGTATTATGACAGGGCAGTGGTTTAACGCGACCTTCAACCCCGCGCTCTACGGTGTACCGCAGATTCCCGTAGAGGCCTGGCTCGAGTACGAGGCCATCACCGGTAGCTACGCCTCCTGCCTCAACCTAACACTGCACCTAAACTCCACCACCCAGGTCGTGGTGGTGAACGGCAGGGTAGTACAGGCTACTGGAACGGCCGTCTCCATGCCTGCGGGCTCCAGGGGCCTGTTCAACACCCTTGCAGGCTCGTCGTGCTACGTGCCACCAGGCCAGGAAGTCGCTAGAGTCTACACGTGGCTGGCGTACAGGGCAGGTGTAGCCAGCGTGAAGCAGAGGGTAGTGTGGGTCGTGGTCGCGGGCCCGACGAGAGTGTGGCTAGGGGATCCCTCAACTACAGGTGTATCTGTGTCTCTCTATGACTCAAACACCAGAGCTCTATCCACGGCTACTCTGACTGCTAACCTTACCAGGCTTCAACGTGGAGCTATATATTACGACACGTTTGATACAAATCCATTCACTGCGGGAAGAATGTCTCAGCTATCCTGCACATGGAGATACAGTAGCACAGGGAGGTACATTTATATTTCAACGAGTAGCCGTCCCACAACCTACGGCGGGGAGTGTGTGGCTGTAGCAAACATAGACTTGTCTCGATACGTGTCTGAGGGGAGAAGAATCTATATTGCCGTTGTTGCCTGGAGGCCTGGATATCCACTTCAGATCAGAGCTTTTTACGATACTGTCTTTACTGACCCGCTTACCCAGAGAATATACACTGTAGGCTACTGGAACTACCCTCAACCAGGACAGACAGGCGACATTACGGATGCTACAGCATACTACTTTGATGGGACAAACTGGGTTCAGAGAGCGAGCGTCCAGGTAGCACCTCCGGGCCTCGGTTTTGAGTACGATTATTACCACGAGATAGCAAGTGTGGCGGACTTCTCAGCTAAGACTCTTGAACAGTGGAACCGTACGAGGATATATGCCACACCTATGGGCTACCTGTTTTCGCCTAGCAGAGCAGGAGTCGGGTTCTACCTCATAGACACTGGGACAACTGTTCAAGCAAACTTTGACAACCTAGTGATAAGCGTTGACAACCCTGCATGGGAGGTTAAAGTCGTCGGGCTAAAACCAGGGTGGACTGCCAGGATCAGGGACAGCACGGGGCAAACTGTCGTGAGTGGAGTAGCCGGTAGCGATGGAAGCGTAGTACTCCAACTCTGGCCTACGATCACGAGTTATGTAAATGCCTTCATCGTTAAGAGCGGTTACATCGATATAATCGACGAGTACGGGAACATAGTCATAAGTAAACAGTTCACAGACGACGTTGTCGGTGGAGACGTTTATCGATTCTCATGGGGTTTTGCAGGGAGAGTACTAAACGTCTTAAGCAATCTTTCAGCCTCCTTCACGAGCAAGCTCGTCCTGGCAGGGACGAACTGCACGGTTAGTGGCTCCGCGGTAAGCCTCTACCTGTACAACAGCAGTGGCTCGGCTTCTACGCCCATACAGGTCAGCGGCCCGAGCGTCACGAGCTGGGCTACAAGCACGGTCTCGATGTCCCCGCCCGCAAGCTGGTCTGGGAGCTGGCTCGCGGGCTACTGGTACCTCTCAGCCTCACTTCCCGGCTCGGCGAGCACATGCTACCTAGACGTCGTGGAGCCAGTATACCTGCCCGACAGCGTACAGGTGGGGCTCAGGGCTGTGCTGTGGCTGAAAAGGCCCTAGAGAACCCTTGTAAACTTGTCCCACACTGGGGCTAGCCTGCCTAGGCCCGGCTCCTCGCCCACGCGCCTTATGCCCTTCTCGATGCTGGCCCCGCCCGTGAACGCCTGGCCGACAGTCAGTAGGTCACAGTCCGTGTCGTAGTAGGCTATGTTCCGCAGTGCCTGGGCGACGTGGACGTGCGCAGTCATGCCCAGCCTAGTCTCGCCGTAGCAGCCTATCATGTTCTTCAGGCCTGCTGCCTCGCTCACGTGGGCTACTCTGAGTGCGCCTGTAAGCCCCCTCGTCTTCATGAGCTTAATGTTTATTATGTCGGCGGCCTCCATCTGGACGGCCTTCAGCGCGTCTGCTGGCGTCTTGACGCTCTCGTCGAGTGCTATCGGGAGCGGGCTCTCGCGCTTGATCTTCCTGAGCCCCTCCCAGTCGTCCCACCTCGTGGGCTGCTCTACGAGCTCGACGTCGTACGACGCGATGCGGTCTATGACTCTCACCGCCTCCTCGGCGCTCCAGCCCTGGTTCGCGTCCACGCGTATCCTGACCCCCTCTCCCACGGCATCCCTGACTCTCCGTACTCTCTCGACGTCCTTGTCCGGCTCGAGCCCGAGCTTGAGCTTGAGTATCTTGAAGCCCTCCTCCACGTACTTAACAGCCCTCTTGGCCTGCTCTTCGGGCTCCATTATCCCGATGGTTATGTCTGTCTCTATCTTGTCTCTGTAGCCGCCTAGCAAGCGCCAGAGAGGCCTGCCGACTGTTTTCCCGTAGAGGTCTAGCAACGCCATGTCCAGGGCAGCGGCCAGAGAGCTTGGGGCCTGGAGGCTCCAGGTGTACTCGTGTATAGCCTCGATGCTCGTGTAGTCAACGCTTATCCTGCCGAGTTTTCTAACGGCTTCTACAACCATCTCGAGAGTCTCGCCCAAAACGCTCTTCGAGGGGCATGCCTCGCCCCAGCCCTCTAGGCCCTCAGGAGTTATGAGTCTCACGACCACAGTCCTGCTCTTCTCGGAGACGCCCGTAGATATCCGGAAGGGCTCCGGCAGCGGTAGCTCGACGACCCATGCCTCTAGCTTTATCATCGGGGGTTCTGCGTGTCGGGGCTTTATTTCCTTAGTGGTTCTGAGTCCTCGCCCTGGAGGGCAGGGCTTGAGCCCCCGTCGTATAAGGGGATTACTCCTGTAGCCTATGTTTTTAGCAGCATCACGGATAAATGTACGGCTCGGCGCAGCCTTCCAGCGATGCCGGAGTTTTTCGAGGACTCTCTCCTGAGAGAGATAGCGCAGCTGCCCCCGAGGTACAGGGACTATGCTTATGCCTCGCTGGCACGGGCCTCTGGGAGGCTTGGCTACGGGTATAGGGATCTCGCATCGAGGGTGAGGAGTACCTACCTTAGATCTTACGTGCTGGCAGAGATGCCCCTCTACGACCCCCCTTCGCTCGACACCACTGTAAAGGAGGTTCTAGAGGCTCTACCGAGCCTTAAGTATGCTGGGAGAGTGTACGTCCTAGCCAGGCTGGCAGAAACACTCTGCGCTCTCGGCCGAAAGGACTATAAACACTACCTTTTCGTGGCTGAGAACTACTCTACTCCAGTTGGGTATTCTGGGAAGGCGCGCCTAGCAATAGCTTTCTCGCGGTGCAGAATGGTCGCCAGAGCCGAGGGCATTGCTGACAGCTACAGCGGGTCGAGAAGGGCCTCCTTGTACGTGGAGCTTGCACTCGCGAGGCCCGAAGACTATAGGCTATTCACGCGCACAGCCGGGTTCATAAGAGGACTGAGGGATGGCAAGAAGAAAGTAGTGCTATTTTCCAGGCTGGCGGGGCACCCTTTATACGGTAAGGCCACTACCCCCTGTGTCAAGGATCTTGCAATGAAAATACCTCTGGGAGAGGCTCTTGAAGACCTGTACCTGTCGCTCCTGGTAGCGAGGAACCTCGCAGAGGCTGGGTACTCTGGAGCAGTCAGGCAGGGGTTTGAGGTCATGTTCCCCAGCCTCCCGCCTATAGACGTCCTACCACTAGACTTCGCGGAGCTCATTCTAGAAGTGCTCTACCACTATAGAGGCCTGCAGACCGCCCTAAAAGTTGCCGAGGGGAGCGCTCTTGCCCCGCTCTACTATGCACACCTGCTAGACTACGTATCAATGTTGTCCTCCGAGAAGACCGGCTACACGGCTAAGGGCTCTGCCTCTAATTCAGAAAACGCTGGCATCTGATAAGGGAAATTCTTAATTAGTCGTGAAATCCCTTAAATCACAATGTACTTGAAGGTCGTCTTCGGGGAAGGTTTCGAGGCGCCTGTAGTGGTGACGAGCAACGAGTTCTACGAGAAAATCAGGGGGCTATTACCCATAACTTCGAAGCTCCTGACGTGGAAGGAGGAGGTCTACTTCGAAACAGGCGTGGACTTCATGGGCGACGCCGCGACGCGCGTCACGAGCGGCACGCTGGCCTACTGGCCACCGGGTAAAGCGCTATGCATCTTCGCCTGGGCGAACCAGCCATACGGCCCGGTAGTACACTTGGGGTGGCTCTTGGGGCCTAAACACTACATCCTGGGCATCATAGAGGAGCACGCAGGCGGCGAGGAGGAAGTTAGGCTCGAGCCCCTCGACCCTGCCGCGTACCCGGAGCCCCTCAGGAGGGCCTCAGAGTTGCTTAACGGGCACGGCTTCTACGCCGCGCCGAGGAGCTGGGGCGGGGCTGAGAGCGTTGCGGGGGCTTTTGCCCGGCACAACTTCAGGGTGGGCTTTGAAGTGTTCGTGGAGGACTACGGCTTCATCGTGGAGTCTGATCCTATCTACGCCAGGGACTTCTCGCCCATAGACGAGGCACTCCAGTACAGGATGAAGAAAGTCGTCAAGAGCAGGGTTGACGTGAACGAGGAGGGCTACGTCATACTCTCGGAGTTCGCTGCCCGGGAGGAGGCCCTCCCGGACGCCGTAAAGCAGGTTGTCCACGACTACCTGAAAGTCGTTGACATCCTATCCCTCACAGGGTGAGCCTCATTAAAATCGTCGTGTGGGCCCTCGACTTCACGCCTAACAAGTTCGTACAGGACGTGCTGTCATCGCAACTGGGAGAGGAGGTGGTCTTCGTCGGGGTAGGCCCGCTCTCAAGAGCCGAGGAGGTCTTGGAGGCCATGCGCGAGACGAGGGCTGAAGAGGCTGTTACGGCAATTGAAGATCCATGTGAGATGAACAAGTTGCTGGAGGCAGGAGTTCAGCCGCTAGTCGTGATAACGGAGGAGGTTTGTAGGGCGAAAAGCATCAGCGAGTGCACCGGCGTTGACGCCTCCAGAGACATAGTGGTCGAGCGGGAGGGGGAGGTCTCAGTCATAAGGGTAAGAGAGTTCGCAAGAGTAATCGACATAATGTTCCAGCTCGTAGAGCCGTCGGAGAAGCACGTGCACCACGATGACGAGTAGCCTGCCTATGCAGGCCTACGTCGAACTAGAGGACAGGGGCATCGACCTCAGGCTAACCCTCTACCCGTCGTTTGTGCTTTCTTTACTGCAAGAGACTGGGGACGGCTATGTAAAGATAGCTGGGAGGAGTAGAGGCTGCGTGCTGAGGCAGACAGGCGGACTAGTGGTGTCTTCGTGCGGGGAGGAGCTGACAAGCTACCTTAGCGGGCTATGGTATAGAGATGTCTTCGAGAGGGCAAGCGTTAAGAGAAGCATGAGCCGCGTTATCGACACACTGCGCCTGGTGTACTCCCCCCTGAGTTTATCCGTCGACCCACTCGACCCCCTACATGTGTTCGTCGCAGTCTTCCTAAGCCAGACGACGAACTACCACGCGAACGTTCTCTCGTGGACTAGGCGCCTGTGGTTCCAGACAAACGACCCCTTCGAGGCGGCTACGCTGGCCTCACGGGTGTTCTCGAGCTTCCAGGTGAAGAGACTACCGCAAGCCATAGAGTGCCTCCCGCAGGTATTCAACGGCGACAGGTACGAGGTTAGGAGACAGCTCGTACAGTGCCCGTACGTTGGCCCAAAGACGGCTGACGCCTTCCTTCTCTACGCCCTGGCAGACCCGACGTCGCCGCCCGTCGACAGGCACTTCGTGACAATGGCCTCTAAGCTCGGGATGTTCGCTGGCCTCCACCCGCCGAGAAAGGAGTACTGCTCGAAGTACAGGTGCGAAGACTGCCCCCTCCGCGACAAGTGTATTAGGTGGCGTGCAACGAGGGATCTAGGCGAGCTCGCAGGCTGGGTTCAGACAGTGTTCTACGTGCACGACAAGACTTATTGCTCCAGGAGGCTATGTGACCGCTGCCCACTTAGGAGCGGGTGTAGCGATGCTTACCCGTGAGGGGAGAAAAAAATTAGTTGCCCCCCGGGGATAGACCAACATAGATGGGTGAAAAGCCCAGAGTAGATGAGGAGTTCCCGGAGAAGGATAGGCTGATAGAGGCTGTACTGAGAGTCTTGAGACTGGATCGCAGATTTGGGAAGATCGAGGAGAAGAATGTAAGGAAAATCCTTAGAAAGCTCGACAAGAGCGATCTCACATACCTGGCTAACGTCTTCGACTCCCTATACGAGGTGATCGAGGAGAGATTTCTAAAAGAGGAAGAGAAAACTTAGATTACTTTTATCTCTTTTCTACCCTCCCAGAGCCCGTGGAGGTTACAGTACTCTACAGCGTGTATTACCCCGCTCTTCTTCAAAACCACCTTTAGTGTGATGTCCGGCTCTGCGTACTCCGGCTCGAAAACTACTCTCGCGAGGAGAACTGGGTTGAAGGGGCGCCCCTCCTCCTGGAAGTACACTTCTACCCAGCGGATAGAGTGTTGTACAGTGTTGGGGTGCGGCCCAACTGCTACCTTGATGTAAAAGGGCTCCCCGGCTTTAACTTGCTCGGGTGCCTCTATCCTCGGGGTGTGCGTTTCAACCTTGGAGATGGCCTCGCCGGACGCGGTTTCAGGTGTGTAGATAAGGTCTCCAAACTTTTTTGTCATGTTCCTCACGGGTATAGTGTTTGCAGCGGAAAATAAAATTTTTGTCTAGCAAACAACGTAAATTTATCTTGAATGTAGTCAAAAGCTAGTAGGTGTTACTGTTGCCCAGGCTCGCAAAAGGCGTGTTGCTGGCAGCAGGTCTTGGCACTAGGCTCATCCCGTATAGCAAGGAGATGCCGAAGGAAATGTTACCAGTGTTCGAGGGGGTTAACGGCAAGGTCTTCCTAAAGCCAGTTATACAGGTCATATTCGAGCAACTCTACGAGGCTGGCCTACGGGAGTTCTGCTTCGTGGTGGGTAGGGGTAAGAGAGTTATCGAAGACCACTTCACCCCTGACTGGGGCTTCGTAGACTACCTCGAAAGAACAGGCAAGGAAGAGTACGCGGCTCTTTTGCGAGAGTTCTACAGGAAGATCGAGTCGTCCTACATAGCGTGGGTAAACCAGCCAATCCCACGCGGTACGGGACACGCAGTTTACACTGCCCGGATGTTCGTGGGGGAAGACTTTTTTGTAGTAGCAGCGGCAGATAACGTATTCCTGGGTGAAAACGTTGCCCTAAAGCTAGTCTCTTTCTCCGAGAAACACGGATCCCCCATGCTCGCCGCCAAGCGCGTTAGGGATCCGAGGAAATACGGGGTTATAGTAGGGCGTAGTGTCGGAGAAAGAATATACGAGGTTGAAGGGATCGTTGAGAAGCCTACAAAGCCGGTCTCCGACCTCGCGAACGCAAGCCTCTACGTCTTCCCCCCAGAAATATTCAAGGCGATCGAGGAGACAAAGCCAAGCCCCCGCGGCGAGATAGAAGTTACGGACTCTATCCAGATACTGCTGAGCCGGGGCTTCAAATTCTACGCGTATGAGTCTACAGCCGACTGGGTCGACGTGGGCACCTGGGAGGCGTTCTTCAGGGCAATGGTGCTCTCGCTCAAGCACAGCGGGGGGTATAACCTTGTTGCCGACGTTCTAGGGATCCTCGGGGACAAGTAGACTAAAAATTTTTTACACGGCGCCCAACGTATGCTCTGGTGCTCTCATGGAGAGGCCGAAGCAGAGGACACTAGCCAAGATCCTCCTAGTAGCGGAGGCTTTCTTCGGAGGCTTCTACGTCTCCATAACTAGGGGCCTATTCGTACCAATGTTGGCCTATAGTGGATACCGGTTAGACGTGCTATCAGCTGTGTTGGTGCCGACGGGGCTTGGAGGCATACTCCTGGCCCACGAGCTTTACAGGAAGCCTGGGAGTATTACGAGGAAATTCCGCTCTCTCCTTCTCTCAACACATGTATCTGAGAGAATCCTCTGGCTCCTGCCGCCCGTCCTCCTGTCAAGTCCCTACCTCCTCTCTCTAGACTACCTAGCGGGGAACGTGGTTTCGGTTCTGGTAAGCATACTGCTCGGCATCCTCATATACTCTCTCTTCCCGACAAGGGAAATTATAGAAGTCTCGGTTCACAGGTCGGCTGCGGGCGCGGCGGCGAGCATCCTAGGCTCTCTCTTCATGACGTTTGTTACGGCGGTTCAGTCTGCCCCGATGGCATATGTGACTTCCTACGTTACAGCGTTCCTCGCTGGTCTAGTCAGCTCCGCTACGCTAATCCTCACGCCCGGTATCCCACAGGCCCTCCCAGAGAGAGAAAGAACTGTTACACCACACGAGGAAGCCAGGATAAGAGGCAATGTCGTGTTTATCGTGCTCGCCTTCTTCTTCGCGGGTAGCAACCTTGTAGGAATAGCCTGGAGCCCTCTCCTGAGACAGCTCGGAGCCCCTGTATATATTCCGCTCGCCCTCTCTGTTGCGGGCAACGTTGGGGGCCTCGTGGGAGCCTACTTCTGGAGGTCGTACAGGGGTTACCTGGTCGCCATAGCTCTTAACGCCCTCGTCACAGCACTGATACCCTACGTCGCGTACCCGCCTGCACATGTCGCTCTCTCCTTCGCGGCCTCACTTACATTTGCAGGCGCAAACCTCCTCGGCATGCAGGTGTTCGCGGAACTGAACGAGAGGCTCGGGCGTGTCCGCGCGTCAGCTTTCTTGGTCTCTGCCAACTATGCTGGTTTGCTCGTTGCCTCTGCGTTCTCGTCCCTAGGATTCCTCACTCCGTTTAGCGGGCTCGTACTCGCGGCATTCCTAAAGCTCGTCGGCGTCCTACTGGCCATGTTCGCTATCCCTGAGACAGCCGTTATCCCGGAGAGGAGGGCTTACGAGTACAGCCGCATGATATACTCCACGAGCATTCTCGGCTATACATTCACTGTGCAGGCTTCGAGAGAGCTTCTCAAGACCTCGATAGAAGCCCTTGCCCTCGCGGCGCTACTGACCCTGCTATACATTATATACAGGTTGAGCTGGATAATTGTGGGATTGTAAAATGCCGCCCGAAGCAGACATAATTTCGCAGGTTCTCCTCGCTCTCCAGGACGTCGTGTCAGCCCTGCCAAGGGTACTCCTGGCAACCGTGATTATTCTTGCTACATTTATTATACTTAGGCTTGTAAATAGAGCTGTAAAGTGGCTCGTTTCTGCTGGGAGGCTTGAGGAAGTGATCCGCGGAATAGTTCCAGAAGGGACGAGAATCTCGTTGACAACAATTTTCACGGCTCTCGCAGACGCTGCGATACTCGTGGCCTCCTCTGCAACGTTGATAAAGCTCTATGTTCCAGAAGGGACGCCGTTCTACCGGGAGTTGGTCGGCTACCTCGCGAGAGCGGGTAGTGTCGTCGTTCTCGCCCTACTAGCACTAGTCATGGTAGACGCTGTCGTTAAGTCGATGCGCCTCGAGAGAAAGACCGAGAGGTTCTTCGTAATGCTCACGTCTCTCCTGCTGGTGATCCTGGTCGTCGACTTAGCTGCGCTAAGCAATGAGGTGAAGATAGCCCTAACGGCAGGGCTCGCCTTGGGCGTCGGGCTCCTCATAGGCGTCTTCTCGTTTTGGGCGCTCTTTGGCGACTACATAGAGGAGGCTGTGGCCTTGCTCAGGAGCCGTAGGCGCGAAACACTATCGCGAGGGGTGGCAGAGCAGGAGATACCGCCGGAGTAGCGTGATAGGCCATGAACCCGAGCTATGTGGCCCTCCTACTGTTTTTCGCCCCGCTATACCTCCTCACTGCCTACTACCTCGTAATCCTCTTTAGAGCGTTTAGGGCACGCGAGCGCAGAGGGGTGTCTGACAGTAGTAACTGCAGTGGCTGTGCACTGGAGGTAGTAGTCCCAATAAAGAACGAGCCCATAGCTGTAGTTAAAGACACTGTCCTCAAGAACCTCCAGGCTTTCAATTCAGCGGGATGCTTGAAGAGAGTTGTCATACTTTCGGACGACGACCCGGGCTACGCCGAGAAACTGGAGAGGGGGATAGGCGAAAATGGCTTAGTAAAGGTAGTCAGGAGGGATAACCCACGAGGCGGCAGGACAGGAGCGCTCGACGAGATTTTCGCTTCCTCCTCCTCGGACTACATACTGGTTCTAGACGTGGACGGTGTTGTTGGAAGCAGGGCGCTCGAGGGTCTCTGCAGAGAGCTGGGCGAGGCAGACGCATACATTATTCCGTGGAGGGGCTACTTTTACGAGAAGACGAGAGTGGCAGAAGCGGCAGCTTTCTCCGTAAACCTAGGCTCGTCGTTGCTCTACAGGCTCCGGTGGCTTGCCGGCTTCTACGTATTCCCCCTCGGCTCTGGGACAGCGTACAAGCGCTCTGCAGTTCTTAGGGTAGGAGGGTGGGGGGACAATGTCATACAGGACGACATATGGATGGGCGTGAAACTCTCCACGTCGGGGCATAGGACGGCCCTACTCGAGGACGGGTCAATAGAAGTGCTCGTGCCAAGCCGGCTACACACTCTACGTAAGCAGCAGTCGCGCTGGGCGTACGGCACAAGCGAGGTGCTTTCAAAGAGCCTTCCACGGTTGCTCAAGGCGAGCTTGCCTTGGAGCACCAGACTCGAGATGATAGCCTACATGATGCAGCCGTTGCAAACTCTGCCGGCTTTCATGGCTTTCGTCCTTGCGCCATTAATTGCGCTAATTCATACTGCAAGTGATCCTGTGAACATCCAGATCGTAAACCTCCTAGTCCTAGTTGCTCCCCTTGTTGCCCTAAATGCGGTGTACGGGTACATGATGTTCAGACTTGCACCGGAGGTCTACGAGAACGGGTTGAAGCACTACCTGGTAAACCTCGGGAGATTCACGGCCATACTCGCCGTGCTCTCGCCTCACCTCTCCATAAGCGCCTTGAGGGGGCTCCTCAGGGCTGGCTTCAAGTGGGAGGTTACGCCAAAGGGCGAGAAGGAGAGAGCCCTGCCCAAGGAGAAGACCCCCCTCCTGATACTCGCGTGGTCGCTCCTCGGAGCAACTCTCTCGATTTTAACAAGGAACATATACACGCTCGTAATCTCAGCATCCTACCTGGTTGCAGCAGCATACAGTCTTCTAAGGCTAGAACTCTAATTCACGGCAAGACGATGTACTGAGGCTCTGGCCACATTGCCAGGTACACCACACTCGGCACGCTCAGCGGCGTCCTAGAACCAAGCGCCCCAAACAGCAGACTGAGTAGCCCCGGCTGTGGTGGCTTGAGCTCGACGACCGGGGCGTAGGGTGGGAGGCCTGCGAGCTCCCTCGTCTTATTCAAGGCTTCCTCAAATGTGGTAATGCCGTCTATGAGGCCCGCTTTGAGGGCCTCCTGGGGGCCGTACGGCCTCCCCGTGAAAGCCTCGCTGCTCACGTTCTTCCTCCCCTCGAGGACGATGCTCTTAAAGAGACTGAAGTACTCGTCTACTATCTCCTGCATGACCCTCAAGTCCTCCGCGGTCATATTCCTGTACGGCGACCCTATATCCTTCAACTCCCCTGTCTTCACCGTGTATACTCTTACTCCAAGCTTGCCTAGAAGCCCCTCTACGCTCAGAACCGACGCGTAGACGCCGATAGAGCCTATAAGTGACGACGGGCTCGCGTAGATCCTAGCAGACGGGCACGCCGCCATGTAGGCTCCACTCGCCAGCGTGCCTCTAGCGTACGATACGACGACCTTCTTGCTAGCCAGTTCTTTGACTGCAGTGTAAAGGTCGTATGAGGCCGAGACAGTCCCCCCTGGGCTATCGAAGACCAGTACTACGGCTTTCACCGTCGGGTCGTCCTCGGCCTGCTTGACCAGTTTAATGTACTCTTCTACGCCCACTGATGCCCCGAATAGCGATGATGTAGGGTAGGTGATTGGGCCGGTTATTACGATCTTGGCGATGCGTGGGGTTAGGGCCACTTGCTGGGTGGAGTAGAACACGGAGAGCAGTACGCCAGCCACTACTGCAGCGGCTATCAGCAATAGGGGGAGCTTTTGCCTGACCCCCTTTCTCGCTATTGGCTGCTGAGACATACTTAAAATATGCGGCGCCAACTAATATCCTTTGTAGGTTATGGTGAAGCATTACGACGTGATAGTCTTTGGTACAGGCTCAGCGATGAACATAGTATCTGAGTTGATAAACCGGGGCACGAACCTCCGCCTCGCAGTTATCGAGAACAACATGGTCGGAGGAATTTGCCTTACAAGAGGCTGTATACCCTCGAAGCTACTGTTAGAGGTAGCTAGGAACATTAGGAGGATAAGAGAAGCCGGCAAGTTTGGCGTAAATGCCAGGATCGAGTCCATAGACTTTACCGGCGTCATGGAGAGGGTGTGGAGGAGGATATACCGTGAGAGCAAGGAGATAGAACACTCGCTGAAGCACCACTCCCTCGTCGACCTGTACCAAGTCGACGGGGTGTTCGTGGGGGACTACACGGTAGATGTAGGGGGGAGGGAGATCGAGGGAGAAAAAGTCCTGCTTTCTACGGGCTCGAAGCCTAGGATCCCGCAAGTTCCAGGAATCGACCTCGTCGACTACTACACAAACGACAACTTCTTCCGCGAACTCAGGGAGTTGCCTAAGAGAACAGTGGTCGTTGGCGCCGGCTATGTTGGCCTAGAGCTAGGCTTCTTCTTGGCGATGATGGGGAGCCAGGTAACAGTCCTTGGTAGAAGGTCTAGAATACTCCCCGAGGAGGAGCCCGAGGTTTCCGAGCTCCTCCAGAGAGACCTCTCGCAATACATGGACATTAGAACCAACCACGAAGTCGTAGAGTTCAGGAAGAACGGGGACAGGAAAATTGTCGTGGCGGAGAACAAGCTTACAGGGGACAACGTAGAGTTTGAGGCTGACGCTATTTTAATCGCTGCTGGAAGGGCCTCGTACAGCGACGTGACTAGGCCAGAGAAGACAGGAGTGAGGACAGACAAGAAGGGCTGGATAATAGTCGACGAGTACCTGCGCACCTCCAAGGAGGACATATGGGCGTTTGGTGACGCTACTGGCAGGATGATGTACAAGCACAAAGCTAATTACGAGAGCATCATAGTGTACTACAATGCCTTCCTGGGGGAAGAGGTCAAGGCAGACTACCACGCTGTTCCGCATGCAACATTCACTGAACCGGAGGTCGCAAGCGTGGGGATGAAAGAGGAGGAGGCGAAAAAGAAGTACGACATACTCGTAGGCTATGCTATGTACGACGAGACTGCTAAAGGCGAGGCAATGATGGTGAAAGACTACTTTGTGAAAGTGATCCTAGACAAGGAGACACTTAGGATCCTCGGAGCCCACATAGTCGGGCCTGAGGCCTCTATACTCATACAGGAGATAGTCAACCTAATGTACACTGAAAGCCAGACCGCAGAACCCATATTCAGAGGTATGCACATACACCCCGCTCTCTCTGAGGTAGTTGAAAGGGCGTTCTTCCACCTCCACGAGCCGGAAGAGTGGCACAGGCACGAGCACTAAGCCAGAACCTTTAAAACTCCGGCACTTGTTTTCCGGAGCTTTACCGGCCCTACATCGTGTCCACAAGCCATTAAGTGCTAAGAGGCGTGCTTTACGCTGACGTAGCCTCATACTAGCAGTGACCAACACGCCATATCCTCTACGGCGAACCCGTGTGGTTGCGCAGTAGCTGGGGAAACCCCCTGTACTCTTTGGTAGCGGTGAAGATGAAGACCGTTGCCTACATAGGCGAACCCCGGGGCAGGTGGCGGAAAGCGAGCCGTGATCTCTAGACCTGGTGCAGGAGAATGCAGGGAGAGTAGCAGAGCCAGGGGTCTGAGAGCCTTTATGATGAATAAGTTAAAAAATCTTTAACATCTTGAGTAAGCGGTAGCTCATGGAGAGAAACAGACTGTACTTGGCTCTCGCGACTCTCTACTCGTTGTACTTCCTCGTGTACGTTCACAGGACAATAACTGGCGTCCTGAAGCCAGAGCTAACAGAGGTAGCCGGGCTATACGGCTTGGACGCTGTCTTTCTTACATCATCTCTTGCATCCACATACTTCTATGCGTACTCTGCGATGCAACTACCAGCTGGCGTCCTGGCAGACGCTCTAGGCGTCAGAAAGTACGTGTCCATAAGTGCGGGGATAATGTCGGCAGGCGTGTTCCTATTCGCGTCTGCACGGCCTCAACTAATGCTGCTAGGCCGACTCTTAATAGGAGCTGGGGCGGCCGCCGTGTATGTCTCGATACAACGGGTCATCGGGATTTACGCTTCGCAGGACAGAGGAGGTCTACTTACAGGCCTCGCCTTGTCAATAGGGAATATAGGTGCTTTGTTCGCAACCCTTCCTTCAAGAGTCGTTATCGACGCGCTAGGCTTCTCGAACTTCTTCGTGGTACTAGCGGTGTCCTCGAGCCTGCTAACAATAGCTCCAACGCATACGATCGCGGATGAAGGCCTCGGCAGCAAGGGAGTTGTAGAAGGCCTCAAGAAGACTATCTCGCAGCTCAAGATTGCAGCTACCTCTTACCACTCAATAGCTGTAGCATTGGCCTACACTGGAACGTACTCAGCAGTGCTAGCCTTCCAGTCCTACTGGGCCTACGAGTACCTGCAGAAGAACTTTGGAATGTCTAAGGAGGAAGTGGCGCAGGCACTCCTCTTACTAGCACTAGCCTTCCTCGCTACAGTTCCACTAGTAGGGTATACTAGCGACTCTATTCTCAAGAAGAGGAAGCCAATCCTGGTAGCTGGATGCTTCTTACACTCGGCGGCGTGGTTTACCGCCATCCTGTTGCCGGCTACCAGCTCTAGAGCCGCGGTAAACGCATACATGCTCGTCCTAGGCCTAGTAGCGTCCACACACATGGTAATCTCGCCAATGGCTAGAGAAGCCTACCCCCCAGAATTCTCGGGGACAACCTTTGCCTTCGTAAATATGGTGGGCTTCCTGGCCGTAGCAGTCTACCAGAGCCTCGGCCTAGTAGTAAAGGATCCAGTACATATACTCGCACTTTTCAGCGTAGCTTCTTTAGTCTCGGGATTGCTTGCTTTGAGGGCAAAAGAAACAATGAACAGTTAAAAGAAAAAAGAATACTTTATGGGATTTCTACGGCGCCGTACCAGGGCCTCCACTTAGCCCAGCGAGGTATGTGCTCGAAAGCTGCGCTGTAACCTATGTATAGAGCGATGAGTCCTGCTACTACTAGGAATACCAAGGCGAGCCACGCGACTTCCCTCCTCTTCTTGTAGAAGAGGAGTGGTGAAAGGAGGACAGAGAGCCCAGTCAAAATATACATGAGGCCTGCAACCTCGGGTTGCTTGGTCAAGCGGAAAGCGATTATGGCTGCGCCGTGGACTACCGGCAAAATGCCTATGAATGCGAACGGTATTGAAGTGAAGGCAAAGTCTAAGCGTAGCAGTAGTGCCAAGCCGAGGACTAGGCACGCAATGCCGAATATAGGCCACTCGTCCATGATGACAATGTTGTAGGGGCCTGGCATCGGCCAAGTAATTGTGCCCCAGACACCAGTCGCCAGTGCATAGACGCCAACAACAAGGAAGAACACGCCATAGCCTCTGTTTAGGTTCTCGAGTTCTTTGAAAGGCCTAATGAAGTTAAAGTAGACGAACGTTGCCGCTGCAAGCAGCGTTGCGCCGAGAAGCATCAGCCACGTGTCTAGTGGGTCTGTTATTAAGAGCGGCATACATTCACAATCTGTAAAAACAATGATATAAGTACTCTTATTTTCAATCTGAAGCATAATACAGCGATAAGAATAAAAAAGAAAAGTTATCCTGTGCAAAAATAAAAAAGTCGGGAAAATAACCACCTGAAATTTTTCCAAATATAACAAGTTAAAGATATATATATGACAACGTCATATCAGAAGGTGCCATGCCTGTACAAGGCCCTAGTCTAGTGGCCTCCCTTGTAAAGGGGGTGGTGCTACTCCCTTTACGAGAGCTAAAGCCTCACGAGAGTGTAGACCCATTAAACCTGGAGAGTGTCCTCCATAGACTGCGGAGAGACCAAGTCCTGAGAAGGGCGGTGGCAATAGACTCTGAGACGCGTGTTGTCCTAGACGGCCACCATAGGCTCAAGGCACTCGAGCTACTGGGGTGCCAGCTCGTACCCTGCACTCTCTTCGACTATCGTAGTGGGCTAATAGAAGTGTGGAGTTACCCGGGGGCCCCCAGAGTCTCCAAGGAAGACGTCCTCTACGCCGCGCTAAGCGGGAGGCTTCTACCGCCTAAAACCTCACGGCACATGGTCAGAGCTGGTAGTAGGTATGTCCATATATCTGAGTTTGAAGTAGAGGTTAACCTGCCAATTAGTAGTCTAAGGTGATGTAGTTGATAGTGGCTAGGAGCGTTATCGATCTAATTGGGCGCACACCTATGGTCAGGATAAACAAGCTGGTCTCGCCGGAAGACGCAGAGCTCTACGCAAAGCTAGAGTGGTACAACCCGGGTGGCTCCGTCAAGGACAGGATGGCGAAGTATCTCATCGAGTATGCCGAGGCGGCTGGGAAGCTGACAAAGGACAAGATAATCCTTGAGGCAACTTCAGGGAACACCGGCATAGCGCTTGCGATGATAGCCGCTGTAAAGGGGTACAAGTGCACGATAATAATGCCTGAGTCTGTCAGCGTGGAGAGGAGGAAGATCATCAGGGCCTTCGGCGCAGAGCTAATACTGACACCAGGCCACCTCGGCACAGCGGGCGCAATAGAGCTCAAGAAGAAGCTGTTAAGCGAGAACCCCGACAAGTACGTCGACCTGGATCAGTTCAGCGACCCGGCAAACATCCTAGCCCACTACCACACGACGGCCAACGAGATATGGGAGCAGACACAGGGGAGGGTAGACGTGGTCGTCGTCGGCATAGGGACGGCCGGGACGGGGGTAGGGGTCTCGATGCGTCTCAAAGAGCTGAAGCCATCAGTCAGGGTCGTGGGCGTTACGCCGAAACTCGGGCTGTCGATACAGGGCCTCAGGCACCCCCGAGAGCCAAACCCCACCAAGCTTTTCAGGCGGGAGGCCTTCGACGAGGTAGTCGAGGTCGACGAGGAGCAGAGAAAAGAGTCGTTCAAGCTAGCTAGAGAGCTTGCAAGCAAGGAAGGGCTGCTGGTGGGTATGAGTGCCGCGGCAATAATGCTAGTAGCCGTCAGGAAGGCCCGCGAGCTCGGGAAAGGGAAGGTCGTCGTTGCCGTGCTGCCAGACAGCGGGCTAAAATATCTCTCAACAGAACTATTCGAGTAACAGTATGCTTCCTGAAAAAGTAACCTGAGGGAGTTAGAAGGACAAGGTAACGATCGTAAAGATCGGGCATTGCAAACCAGGTACAGTCCTCCCTCTCTAATATTTTTCACATAATATTCTTTTACTTTCACTAAAAACGATAACTTCACCTAAAACCGTCATAACTTTCTAAGTACGAAAAGTTGAGGTGGCTGGAGACTGCAGTTAGTAGCGGAGAAGGGGCCAGGTGTCATCCGTGAGGATTTCCCGTAGGGAGTTTGCTGCTCTCTGGCCAGATTTGTGATGACAGCGGGGGATTGTAGGGGGTTTACCTATCTTTGCACGAGGTAAACAGCCGTAGACCACTTAGGCCGCTTCTACGCGCTACAAGCCGACAAGTATATGTGTAACTTATACACTTCCCTATACGTGGCAATATCCGTCTCACAACACATATCCGTGTACTCCATAGGGCTTGGCCCCACTGAACTGTTGCTACTCACACTTCTCGCTATAATCCTGTTCGCCCCGAGGAAGCTTCCCGAGCTAGCTAAAGCCTTGAAGGAGTCTGCAGATATAATCAGGAGGGAGGCTAGTGGTAGCGCGGAAAAGTCTAGCGTAGAGGACAAGGAGAGGGCATTGAAGGAGGTAGCGGAGAAGTTAGAGGCTAGCGAGAAACAAGAGAAAAAGAAGAGACGCTTCTTCTAGCCTAGCCTGCCGCAAACCGGGCAGTCTTTCCTCCTCTCAACTCTTAGGACATCGAAGGAGAGCCTGACGCCGTCTACTAGTACTAACTTCCCGACAGCGACTTCTCCGTACCCAGTGAGCAGTTTGAGGACTTCCTGGGCTTCGAGTGAGCCGAAAACCCCGGGCGTCGGGCCGACTATAGGGAAGGGCCTCTCCTCTCTCGGCTCTGTCGGGAAGACGCAACGCAGGCAGGGGCCTTCACCCGGCTTCACCACCATGAGCTGGCCGTACAGCCCCCTCACTGCCGCATGGACTAGCGGCTTCCTCAGCGCGACGCACGCCTCGTTGAGGAGGAACCTCGTCTTCCAGTTGTCGAGGCAGTCTACCACAACGTCAGCTTTACTCGCTATTTCAAGGGCGTCCTCGAGAGTATTTATCCTCTTGGAATATACCTCTAGCTGGACATTGGGGTTGAGCTTCCTCAACTTCTCCGCTGCACTTTCGACCTTTAAGCGACCTATATCTGAGGTCCAGTGGAGGAACTGCCTGTTGAGGTTGCTAAGCTCCACTGGCTCGGAGTCCACGAGAATAAGCCTGCCAACTCCGGCTGCAGCTAGGTAAGTCGCGACAGGCGAACCCAGGCCCCCCAGGCCTACAACGGCTACCGTCGCCCCTCTCAGTTTCTCTTGGGCTTCAACCCCCCACATCCTTATTTGCCTGTCATACCTCTCTAGTTCCTCGCTTGTTAGCACCACAGTTGTATATCTAGTGTTTGACAGTAAATAATTTAGCTCTGGTAGCGGAGAGGGCATTCGTGAAGGCTGTAGCGATCATTGGCTTTAAGAACTCGGGCAAGACAACTGTAGCAGAGTTTCTCGTTAGGGAGCTCAAAGCACGGGGTCTACGTGTAGCAGCCCTGAAGCACGCGCACGGCGGTATAACCCCATATAACGACGATTCGAGCAGGCTTTACAAGGCTGGCGCTGACGTGTCAGTGGCCCTATCTGAGGAAGAGGCCGTGGAGTACAAGCGCGGGAAGCCAGCTCTCTGGCAGTACATTTCGTCGCTCAGGGGCTACGATTTTCTCGTCGTCGAGGGCTTCAAGGATGTTTTCCCAGGATCCAGGATAGTGGTTGCAAGGAACGTAGAAGAAGCCAGGCAACTCTCGGACTCACTTGTGATAGCATATACTGGCGGTGTCGCGAGACAGGCTACTGATGCGAGCCTTCCCGCGCCTGTTGTTGACTTTGAAAGGGAGCCGGAGAGGCTCGTGGAGATTGCTCTGGAAAAGTCGATTGAGCCCCTACCGGCTCTAAATTGCGGCTTCTGCAGGTACGGCTCTTGTCTGGCCCTTGCTGAGGCTATAATGCGGGGAGAGGCAACGTATGGAGAGTGCACCGTGCTCGCCAGCCGGGTAAAGCTCACAGTCGACGGGAGGCCCGTCGAGCTAAACCCCTTCGTCCAAGACGTCTTCAGGAACGTTGTTCTGGGGCTCGTCGCTACGCTAAAGGGTGTTGAGCAAAACCCTAGGAGAGTCGAGCTTAGCGTTTCAATCTAGGAGTGGCCCTACCCCTCCACTTCCAGAGTAGCTTTTCAAATAGCGGAAAAAATAAGAAACAATGAGTAATACTCTACTCGGGAAATTGCAGCGGCAAACCTAGCGTGATGGGTGTTATGGTTTCGAGGAGTGCTGACTGACTTAGACAGGCGCTGAGAGACCTAGAGCATGCCCAGCGTTCTCTCGATGCGGGAGACTACGAGTGGGCATGTTTTGCAGCGCAGCAGGCCGGAGAGAAGGCCGTGAGAGCCCTATACCAGAAGCTCGGCGTAGAAGTATGGGGGCATTCAATAACTCGTCTTCTCGCAAGCCTCCCAGAGGGCATGAGGCCTCCGGAAGACTTGGTAGACAAGGCGAAGGAGCTCGACCGCCACTACATACCAACGCGTTACCCAAACTTTCACCCCGAGGGCGCGCCAATGGATTACTACTCTAGGGCAGATGCAGAGAGGGCTAATAGGTATGCCAGAGAAATCGTGGAGTTCTGCAGGAGTAAGATTGTATAGGCTTGACCGCGAGAAAGTCGTTGCAGAGCTTAGGAGGTATGCCCGAGACGCCTTGAGAAAGGGGGCCCTGCTAGTGGTTCTAGTAGGCTCTCTAGCTAGAGGCGACTACACAGCCTACTCTGATGCTGATGTAGTAGTGGTGCTCGAATCATCAGACAAGAAGCCACACGAGAGGATCCCTGAGTTCCTCGACCCCACGCTTACCGTAGACGTCAACCCCTTTGTCTACACCCTCGACGAAATCTTGGACTTTGCCAGGAGTGGTAGGCGCGTAGTCAAGGAAGTCCTCGAGTACGGGGTTGTGCTGGAAGATGACGAGAGACTGCTCATGCTCATCAGAGAGGCTTATGAGTTATCAAGGAAACTCCCCGAGTAAAGGCTGGACGCTTGACCGGAGGAGCCCCACGACCTGTTCTTGCCTTGCCGTATTGAGGCTCTTTAAGCGTCTTTTCCACTTTATGAAGCCCAGTAATCTCGGCACGAGGTTTATTTAAAAGGTGCCCTGGAGTGGAGCGCGGCCATGGTCGCTACAACACTCGTGGGGAGTTTTCCTCTCGAGTACTCCGAGTCTAACATAAGGAGGGCCCTGGAGGATCAGGCCGAGTTAGGGGTAACTTTCCCCGTCCTCCCCCAGTTAAGGGACTTTGTCTACATGTATGTCGAGCCAATGATCAGAGGAAGAGTTGTTGTGCAGGAGGGGCCCGGGTTCCGCCTCAAGGGAGACGTAGAGGAGGTAGAGCCAGAGCCCCCTGAGGACATTCTCGTGGCCACTGACATTGCCAGAGAGTTGGGGGTTAGGTTCCGCGTGCCGATCACAGGCGCTTTCACCATTGCCTCGAAGATAGCGCTGGCTGGCGGGAGGGTGGGTGACATGTCAACCTCCCTGCTCACCGACGCGTCTGCCCGGGAGGGGGCAGTGGCCTACGTGAAGAGGATGGCCAGGAAACTCCACAGAGAGGTTAGGGGGGACGTCTACTGCGTGGACGAGCCGGTTCTCTCCGTAATTGTCGGCTCGCGTAGCGTTATGTACGGGATCACGCCCGAAGAGATAAGCTCTGCGCTGGATTCTGTACTGGCAGAGTTAGGCGGAATGTACAGAGGTGTGCACGTGTGCGGTAAACTGCCACCCCTCCTGAAGGGGATCCTCTTGAAGTTGCAGAACGCTAACTTCCTAGACCACGAGCACAGCGACTTCCCGGCTAACAGGATCTACTATACAAGGGAAGAGTTAGCAAGCTCTAACAAAAAACTAGCATACGGGATAGTCTCGCCGATAAAGCCTTCCGTGGAGCATGAAGAGGAGGTTCTAGCGCTGGCTAGGGATGCCGTCGATAGATACGGGGGCACGTTGCTATTCTTCAAGCCTGACTGCGGGTTCGGGGGGCTGAGGGGCTTCCTTAAGGGGCGCGAGTACGAGGAGATAGTTTTGAAGAAGATAAGAGTCCTAGTGAGTGTAGCCGAGAAGGTAGACTATGGAGCTGTTAAAACTTGACAGGCCAGAGGCCTGCACCATAGTTGAGAGGCTAAACAGGTTTGTCGTAGAGGTTAGAGTAGGAGGCAAGCTCAGCCTGGCACGTATAACTAACACGGGGCGGCTCAGGGACTACCTCGTAGCGGGCAGAGTCGGTTACTGCCTCCCGAACAGAGGGAAAACTAACTACAGGCTAGTAGCTGTGGAAGACTTAGCAGGTGCGGCGCTAATAGATACAGACCTCCAGATGAAAAGCTTCGAGGCTGCACTGAGGGCCGGTGCTTTGAGGTGGGCGCCCTGCGAGATTATATCGAGATCCCCCAGGGTTGGTTCCTCGAGGCTCGACTACTTGCTCAGGTGTAGGGGCACCAATAAGTACGTTGAGCTAAAAAGCGCAGTTCTCAGGGACGGCGACTTCGCAATGTACCCAGATTGCCCAACCCTGAGGGGTAGGCGGCACATCTCCGAGCTGATAGGCCTAGCAGAGAAAGGGATTAAAGCCATGATAGTCTTCGTTGCGGCACTCCCCGGTGTGCGCGCCTTCAAGCCCTATAGGGAGGGTGACCCTGAGGTAAGCGTCCTGTTGGGGAAAGCCGTGGAGCTGGGGGTTGAAGTAAGGGCTTTCTCGATACACTACGACCCAGACGCCTCTGTAGTGGTGCTTGATAGGGAAGAACTTGAAGTAGTTATCTAGCCCTGCTCAGCAGTCACCCTCTTTATAAGCGCGACGTACTCTCTCTTCGCCTTCTCCATGTACTCTGGGCTTAGCAAGCCGTGGGGTGTAGGCGTCTCGAATATCCTCTTGGGGAATGCGACGCCCTCGGGGTTAAACCCCTCTCTAATTTTGAGCCTGTATTTCTCTCTGAAGATCTTCTTCCCGAGCTTTACGAGGTCGTCTACACTCAAATCAAACCCCACTGGCTTCAGCGCCTCGGCGACGACTTCAGGCTTGTATATTTCCCGGGCAAAGAAGCAGACGACTAGGCTCGATAGCACCTGGCGCCACGCCTCCTCCTCGTAGAGCCTGTTAACGACTTCTCCTGGCGGCAGTGACTTGCCTATCGTCCTTTGGTCGAGCGAGTACCCGGCGCTGTCTAGGTGACTGTGCCTTGCCCCAAAGGCGTAGGTAAGGTACGCGGCAGGTCCTGTGTGGTAGCCCGCCATCTCGTTTCCGGAGAAGCTCAACGCGAAGTCCCTCCCCCCGAAGCGCTCCGAAGCGTACATAACTCCCCGCGCCATAGCCTTATAGAGTTCTGTTGGCTGCTCGACTATCCTCTTCGCGGCCTCGATGTAAGCCTCGTAGTTGCCCCAGTCCAGTTCCACCCCGCCTAGATCCTCCCTCGTGATAACTCCCCTCTTGTACGCCTCGGTAGCCCACGCCAGCACTACCCCCGTGGTCATAGCGTCCAAGCCGTATGCCTCCACGACGTCAATCAACTTTAGCAGGCCTTCAGGCTCCCGCGCCCCAAGCATGGCTCCAAGAGCGTAGATGGGCTCGTAGTCGTACCCCACGAACGTCGTCTTGTAGAAGTAAGGCTCCTCCTCGTACGGCTCCCGGAGGACTGCCAGGTGTATGCACGCGACGGGGCAGTGGGCACAGGAGACCCTCCTGCCGAGGTATTTCTCGGCTAGGTACTCACCCGAAATTCTGCCGGCTGTCTCGAGGCGCGACTGTAGGAGGTTGATGGACGGCAGGGCCCCGAGTTCATTTAAGTGTAGTACGTTCACAGGCGTGCCTATGTCGTGGTACTTCTTCATGAGGGGGCTCTCCACTATGAGCTTGAATATCTTGTCATAGGCTTCCCGGTAGGCCTTCCTGTCGGCAACCGGGATTGACGACCTGCCCGTGACGACGAGTGCCTTGAGCTTCTTACTGCCGAAGACAGCCCCCAGCCCAAGCCTCCCGAAGTGCCTGTAAGTCTCCGTGATTACGTTCGCGTAGCTGACCATCCTCTCCCCTGCGCGGCCGATCCTCATTATCGTTCTCAGTCCAGAGCCCGGCTCGACCTCGCGGATAATCCTCCCCACAGTGTGGCTACTAGTCATCCCCCAGAGGGCGCGCGCATCCCTGAAGAATACTCTGTCGCCCTGTACGGAGACCCACACGGGGAGGTCACTCGCACCTTTTATCACTATTGCGCCGTAGCCGGCCAGGCGTATTGCGATGGCGCTCCTACCCCCGGCGTGGCTTTCCCCGAGATTGCCGGTGTGCGGGCTCTTGAACAGCGCTACAGTCTTCGAGGCAGTAGGGTACAAGCCGTTGAAGGGGCCTACAGCAAGTACGATGACGTTCTCCGGTTCCAGTGGATCCGCGTTCCGGGGGAGCTCTTCCTCCAAGAGCTTGACCGCCACGCCGACTCCGCCGAGGTACTCTTCGAAGAGGTCGGATCTGTCTTCAACCCAGTACTTCTTACCCGTTAGGTCGATGTACAGCACTCTGCTCAGAGACCCCAGCACGGCCACCCCCATCACCTTGAAAGTGCTAGGACGTTGTACGGGCAGTAACTCGTGCAGTAGCCGCAGTGCACGCAGATTATAGGCTTGTTGCTTTCATAGTCCCACATCACAGCTCCTATAGGGCAGGCCCTGGCACAGTTCCCACAGCCAATACACTTCTGCGCGTTCAGGATGACACCTCCCCCTTTGCGTCTCACAAGCGCCCTCGTCGGGCAGACTGCTGCACAAGACGGATCCTCGCAGCCCCTACAGACAACTACTTTAAAGCCTCTCTCGACTCCCCCGATGCTCGCAACGTGTATGGCGGATTTCGCCAGCCCGCCTTCGCCGAAGCGCCTCGAGCAGGCAAACATGCACGACATGCACCCGACGCACTTATTGACGTCCTGTACGACTAGCCTCGACACACTTGTCGAATCCTTCTCCATGTAAAATACTTTCTGATTATATCTGATTACAACTAGTTGAAAATGAGGTTTTTATAAGACTCCCGCGATCATCTATAACGCTATGGGCAGTTCTCACCAGAGGGATTTTCTCGTAGAGCTGGAGCCCCTCGGGTTAAACCAGACAGTTTCTGTGGCTGCTGAAAGGATGTGGCGCTACGAGGTACCTGTTACCCCAGTAGTCGACGACGAGGGTAAGTACTTTGGTGTTGTCTCTATATTCACCATTCTAAAGACTCGAGCTCACGGTGAAGCGAAGCTCAGGAACGTAGCTGAGAGAGCCCCCACACTAACCTATCCGGTTGATCCTGTTCACGCTGCTAGGCTTCTCACTAAGACAGGCTTACCGGGCCTAGCCGTCCTCGAGGGGGACAGGGTGATAGGTGTTGTCTCGGCTAGGAGGGTGATACTCTCCCTGAATCTCGCCCCCCGCGTCCCTGCTAAGCACTTCATGTACTCCGTTGAGCCGCTAAAACCAGAAGACAGCGTGGAGAAGGCCAGGAAGGTGATCTCTGAGGTGGGCTTGAGGCTGGCCCCTGTAGTGCACGGGGACAGGCTTGTAGGCGTCGTGAGAGTATACGACCTGGTAAACTTCGTCTACAACACCCCCCTCAGGAGGGACAGGCTGGGCGAGGTTCGCGGTGAGGCCGAGTATTTCCTCTCGCAACCCGTCTCGAAGATGATGATCCCAACAAGCAGGGTACTGTCCATAGACCAGGTTCCCAGCAGAGAGGATCTCGCCGAAGGTGTAGTCGTCTTGGAGAACCAGAGGGTAGCCGGCGTGATATCGCCTTACCTCTTCCTCCGGAGGCTACTACCACAAGTAGAGGAGGCAAGGCTCCCGGTGAGGATCGAGGGAATAGAGGGGCTCGACTTCATAGAGCAGAACCTCATAATGAAAAAAGCCCTTGAAACAGCAAAGGACGTGGCTGAGAGGGCAAGCCTCTTGAGCCTGACTGTCGTGGTCAAGCCACGGGAGAAGGCCGGCGAGAGGCGCAGGTTCGACGTAGCCACCTCCATAAAACTGGACAAAGGCATGCACTCAGCTTCCTCCTCGGGGTGGGACGCCGTGCAGGCCGCATACGACGCATTGGAGGCCGTGTACAAGAGCTTTTCAAAGATAAAAGACAAGAAAAGAGAGCTAAGAATCGGTAAAGCACGTCTCAGGAAGTTCCTTGGTTTATAATACTCACGCTTATTCTTTCGAATTAGATTTTTCTCCTTCAATACTTTGGAGGTTTAATTCTTCAAGGGAAACTGTTGGACTGGTAGCTCCTTCTCGAATCTGTGTTTCCTCTCTGGCTACAGTTCCTTCACTTATAGTCTCTTCAACCATGGGAAACGGCCTCTCGTACCTTAAGCGGGTATACCCCACCTCTATCACATCACCTTCTTTCAGAGGGTAAGGCTCGCCAGCTCTTATTTTGTTACCATTTACTAAGGTAGGGTTAGTCGGGTTTAAATCTTCCCAGAAGCACTCCCCGTCCCGGCATGTAATCTTCGCGTGGCCAAACTTGCCCCTCAAGGGGGAGTAACGTGTTACGTATGTATCCTTAACTGGAAACTCGAAGACCAGACTACCCCCACCGTCAAAGAGTGCGACTTTATTATTTTCGGGGTTCCTTCCAATAATCAGGTATCCATTAGAAGGGAGTGTGAATTGTACACCAAAGCCTTCCAGAATGAGAAACCCAGAAGCCGAAAACACTGATGTTTCAGGGTATAGAAGGCTCAGCTTTTGTTTTTTGAACAGCCTTATGCGAACCATGACAACTACGTGTGAAATGTTAATCAGAGCGTATTAAAGCTTTACTTCTTCTGTTAATGATGAAAATCCAAGTCTTCTTCCTAGAGGAGAATCTACACTTGAAAGCTTTGCCCTTCAGGGGGGATGTATGGAAACGGGGTAGAGGGGTAGCAGGCTGAAGGCCTAGTTCTAGCCTGGACAGAAGGGTTTAGCCCCAAACCCCCACCTAGCGAGAATTCACTAGAGCGGACTACGGCCGTTTTCCAGCATTCGTTTTCCAGCATTCTCTCAACCTAAAATCTTTTTCTAGGAATTACTGCCTTTCTGATATCGTGGCTGACATTTTTCGTGACAGGATTCACGCGGGCAGATTGTTGGCTGAGAAGCTCCTCCAGGCTATAGGTGTCCAGCTGAACATGATGGTTCTCGGAATACCGAGAGGCGGCGTCGTCACCGCTAGGAGCGTCGCCGACCAGGTAAACGCGCCGCTCAGTGTTATAGTCTCACGCAAGCTACGCGCCCCCTACAACCCGGAGCTCGGTATAGGGGCCGTGAGCGAGCACGACGCGCTCTACGTCAACTGGGAGCTCGTGCACGAGCTCGGCATTACAGAAGACTACCTTAAGAAGGAGGTAGAGTACCAGAAGAAGAGGGTTCAGGAGTACGTCCTGAAGTTTAGGGGAGGAGCCCCCCTCTCCCTGAAAGGCTCAACTGCAGTCATCGTAGACGACGGGGTAGCGACAGGCGCCACAGTAATAGCTGCAGCCATAGCCGCCAGGAACGCTGGCGCATCCAAGGTCGTGGTAGCGACGCCCGTGATAGCTGAAGACGTCGCGGGCCTGGTTGCCAGGTACTGCGACCAGCTCGTCTGGGTTCTGAGGCCCAGGATACTCTACGCCGTGGGAATGTACTACGAGGACTTCAGCGAAGTCACGGACGAGGAGGTACTGTCGCTACTCAGGAGCTCCACACCACAGTGAAGCCCTAGCTCCTCCACTGTGGTCTCTCCCATATAGTGCCGTTAGACCAGACGTATACAACGTAAGCTATTGTCGAGCCTGCGTCCAGCTCTACATATAGTGACGGGGGAGCCCGACCCTTGGCTTCACTGTAGAAGTAGTGGCCTACGATTAGAGGCTCAACCCCGCCAGGCCTGTCGGGATCCAGGTAAAACACTGCTGAAGGCTCTACCCACCACGTTACGTTGGGGACGTGTTGACACGGAGCGTGAGTCCACCGGACTATACCCTTTGAAGAATATTTAAGAGTGGTGTAGCTAACTGCATTCGGGTCATAGGAAGCTGATGTTGACACACCCGCCCTAGTGGGTTTCACACTCACGGTAAACTTTGTACACGATGTATTTATTCCAGGCTCGTAGCCAAGGAGGATTTGACCCGGGAATATGTCTGTCATCCCGTCTACCTCGGTAACTGCCTTGCTGAACGTCCAGTGTATCGGCCCAGAGCTATACACTGTAGTTAAATGGGCGACGCGTACTAGGAAATACCTGTATAGCTTGCCGCTGGCGCCCTGCGAGCTGTAGTAATAATACTTGCTTCTCACATGAATTCTACCCGCCTTCATACCGTAGTACTCAATACTGGATGTTTTCCAGTCAACCCATCCAATCAGGGTGAAACCGGTGATGTTCGTAATGGAGTGTGTAGAACCCGCCCTCCTGCCCACTACCTCTGTAATCCAGTCTAACCACTCGGCTACAAGCCTTTCTAGGGGGTACATGCCCTCCAAGACGAAGTAGCACGGAATGTATCCCGTCTTATCCCGCTCAGCATGGACAGCGAATATCGTGACTTCTGGCTTCAACCTGAAGCTGGTGATCCTGTCGGGGCCTCCTGCGCTAGCGACCCAGAGTGTGAATTGGGAGGCTATTGAGTCCCTGCCTATGGTTCCAGTGAAGGCGTTGCCCGCATCACGTCCTATGACGGCTATTGGTTTTCCCGACGCGAGAGCCTCCCTGACGGTGTCTCTCAGAGTAGCCCCGTGGCGGCGAGCCCACCCCGTGTCTACGAGTAGCGCTGTAGCCTGCGTGGCGTGGGCGGGCTCCAGTGTAGTCGAGACTCTCGCAGGTACTCCAAGCCTGCCGAAGACTTTGCGGAACATCTCCACCTTATCTTCTGTGGCCAGGACATAGACATTGAAGCCCTCGGGAAGTCGGTACGCGGGGGTCTTGGCTTCTTGGGAACCCGTACCTGTATGGGGGGTTGTAGTAGTTGGAGCGATGTAAAGTGCTATTGCGGGGGCGAATACTATCAGGACAATCGCCACGAGAGAGCCTAACGCTACTAGTTCCTGGAGCCCCCTTCCCCGGTTCATCATCTTGTTTTTGATAACAGGGCTATATATACCGTTGTAGCGGCCACGGGAACCCTCCAGCGCCCCTACAGGGTAGTCTTCCAGCCCTAGCCGGCAGGGGGTGGCACGAAGTACGGGCGTCAAGGCGCCCTTGCCAGAGGCGCTGAATCAATGGCTACTCTTCTCCAAAGGTGTGAGCGCACCCGGGTTAAGGCAGGGCGGGAGCAGTACGCTGTTGTCAGGCCGTGACTATTTTGAACCCTGCGGCCTTCCTGAGCCTATTCATCACTGTTAGGCCTAGCCCCCTCTCCTCGAAGCCCTCAGCCACTATGAAGTCCACGCCCCTCCTGTCGAGCTCCCGCAGGGCCCCGAAGAGGTTCCTCGCTACCACGAACATGTTGCCGCGGGGGCCCAGGCTTAAGACCTCCTTGAAGCCTTCGTAGTAGTGGAGAGTCTCGTCGCTACACAGGATGCCGACTCTCAGCCCCCTCGAGGCCTTCTCAACAGCTATTTCCCTGACTTTCTCGGCGAGCCGGGCGAGATCCGAGTAGTTATCGAGCTCCACCACGACCATCTCCGCTTTAGGGGCGTAGTGGCGGTACTTAGTCCCGGGAGCTATAGCCCTCTCGGCCTCCCCGAGCCCCCTAGCAAAACTGGGAACTACTATCTTTTGCCCGACGAGCCTCTCGACATCCTCTACGGGTAGTGCGCCGGGCCGTATAAGGACGGGCGGGTTTTCGGTCAAGTCGATTATCGTCGACTCTACACCGTGCAACGTCTCCCCCGAGTCTATGACTGCATCGATCTCCCCGTCAAAGTCCTCGAGAACGTGCTCCGCCCGCGTCGGAGACGGCCTACCTGACTTGTTAGCACTCGGGGCAGCTATGGGCTCCCCAACCTCCTCGATGAGCCCCAGCGCGACTGGGTGTGAGGGAACCCTGACAGCAACCTTCGGCAGGCCGGCTGTAACCTCGTCTAGAACCTTCTCCCCCCGGTAGAGGATGAGCGTGAGGGGGCCTGGCCAGAACCTCTCGGCGAGCTTGAACGCCAGCTCGGGTACGTCGCGCGCCACGCTATGTAGCCAGTCGGGCGAGGCTAGGTGCAGTATAAGGGGGTTGTCAGGGGGCCTGCCCTTAACTTTAAATATCCTCAGTACTGCCTCGTGAATGCTCGCTACTGCGCCTAAGCCGTAGACTGTCTCTGTCGGGAAGGCTACGAGCCCCCCCATCTTCAGAATACCGGCTACTCTCTCGATAAGCGTCCTGTCAGGATTTTCAGGGCTTATCTTCACAACGATTGCCTGCTTGTGCACGCCGGATGCACCCAGTGGGTAGTCTAGGAGTACTAGGCTCTAAATAAAGCCCCCCTCCCCAAACACCCCTTTCGGGGTTATACCGGTCATTGGGGGGGCAATGAATACGTCGCTTTAGGCATATTTCTGCTTTTCTAGCGTCCCGGCCCTCGAACACCTAGAGGGCGTTAGTATCCACTCCTCTCCCAGGTAGGGCCGGAAGGCAGGTGGCACGCTCACTTCGTGTCCCGGATTTGCCTAGCTCGTCAGCACTAGGAGTCGGAGTACATCCTTTTCCCTCCTTTCGACAAAAAACGTATTTTTGGAGAGCAATCGTTATATACCTCTTAGAAGAGTAAGGGCTCAATGACCCCCCTGATAAACGAGATAATATACGCTATAGCGCTGATGTTCTGGGTTCTACTCGTGGTCATGGTGATCTCGCGTCTCACCTACGACTACTTTGCCAGGCGCGAGAGCCACAAGGTAGCGATATACTACGCCAGGAAAGTCATCCACATCCTAGCCGGTGGAGTAGTAGCCCTGCTAATCGCCCTGTACCCCATCTTCCAAACACCGCTCCTGCCGTTCATCATGGGAATACTCTTCGCAGTATTCACCTACATCCCCCACAAGACTGGGAAGCTCATGTACTGGTTCCAGGATCCCGAGAACATATACGAGGTCGACTTCTGCATAATGTGGGCTATCTTCATAACACTAGGCTGGTTCGCCGGGAAACAACTGGGCTACAACAGCCCGTTCCTCTTCGGCGCCCTACCACTCCTATTCATGGCCGTCGGAGACGGAGTCACGGGCATAGTAAGGAACGCCCTCTTCAAGAGGAGAGTCAAGCACTGGAGCGGCAACCTGGCGATGTTTATCGTCAGCGCGGCTATGGCCCTTGCTCTCGGCTTCGGCGTTCCCGGGGTTCTCTCTGCGCTTGCGGCCAGCGTTGTCGAGCAGTTCGAGCACGTCGGGAACATAAAGCTAGACGACAACATTACAGTCCCGCTGGTGTCTTTTGCGACGCTATACATGCTCCAGTCTGCAAGTCTACTATAAACACACGGTGCTTAAGCTCACCTAGAGTGGAGAGTCTATCAAACCGCTCGAACGTGACGACGCGGCGCCACACGAAGCTACCGTAGGTTACAGACCTGGAGAACACGTTGTGTAGAGGCTTTTCGCATCTTTCGAAGCAAAGCAATAAATAGTCCTGTATTGTGGGAATTGTGGGAACCATGGTCGAAGTAGTCGTAGTCGACGATAGGGGCAGGGTGGTCATCCCCAGGGGGGTTCGAGAGAGGCTGGGCTTGTCCAGAGGTAGCAGGCTGTTACTAGTGGAACTTGGCAGTGACACGATAGTTCTAAGGAAGCTGGACGTCAGGACAGTTCTGGAGGAGATAGCCAGGGAGGTGAAGGAGAAGGGGGTTCCTCTGGAGAGGATTGAGCACGAAGTAGAGAAAGAGGCCAGCGAAGTTGCGTCAAAGAGGATCGAGGAAATTCTTGCTGGACACTAACGTCTTTCTGCCGCATTTAAATCAGGGTGGACTAGAACTACAGAGCTTTTACTGGAGCTAGTATCTAACCCCGACTACGAGCTTGTAGGCAACTCTGTGTTACTGGAGGAGTACAGAAGATGGGTTTTAAAGCTAAGCCTGGAAGATTCAGTACTGCGGGAGCCTGCCACAGCCCTCTACTCTCTCCTCAAGAGCAAGATGAGGCCCGTGGAGCCAGACAAGGAGCACCTGGAGGCTTGTAAACCCTACTTCCCCGAGAGCGAGAAAGCAGACTTGTACCATGCAACGTGCCTGAAGACCGGTGCAACCCTCATATCTAACGACAAGCACTTTTACGGGATAAGGGCGACCGGGCTCATCAGGGTGCTGAAGGCAAGTGAAGCCATAAGGGAAATCCTGAGCTGAAGCCCCGCCCTACGCACCAGCCCCCAGCCTCTCAGCTCTGGTATACACAGGAACACCTCTAGGGTTTGTTTTCCGCGACGCTCCCCCTCTTGCATAGAGATCCTAGAATAAGTCTTCCATAAACGCCTTCTGTTCTAAAGGCTAAGGCCTTTTTTAGTCGTAGTAACTGGATCAAGTATTCTCTTCACACAACTACTCGCCCTTATGAGCCTACTCAACGTATTTTTTGCAGTTGAAGCAGTAGAACTTGTTTAGGCTGTTGATGTATGTTGCTGGCAGGCCACAAGTAGGGCAAACCCTCCCTGCTGAGGCTTCACTCACGCCAGAACCAAGTGGTACCTCGGTGTTATCCGCCGCGTGGCGGGGGGAGACGACACTCTCGCCAGAATCATGTAATACCCCACAGAAGGCCCGGGACTCGCGGTCTAAGAGAAAGGCAATCCCGACGGCCGGCCCTACTGCGAGCAGGGCGTAGAGCGGGTCGACCAGGAACGCGAACACGATGACGAACGGGAGTGGGAGCGCGAACAGCAACACTGCCGCGAGCCACGCCCAGTCCTCTCCCTTCTTAAGCTTCCTGGCAACGAAATACGTGGTTACAAGCCCCAGGAGCCCGAGGGCCGTCATCCGGGGATTCACCGCCAGGGCGTAAAAGAGCAGGACAGAGGCCAGGAATACGAGGAGGTTTGCGGCAAGCCTGACGCGCTCAGGCGCCCCGGCTACCGACGCGGGCCGCGCTGGCACCGAGACCCGTACAGGCACCCCGTGCAGCCGCGGCCCACTCGTCTCCTCAACTACCACCTCCACGCGCGGCTCGCGTAGTGGCGTCCTCGTCTTCCACCTGATAAGCGGGTTCGCCCCGGCCTGGACGGCCCTCGGGAAGACCCTGCCGAGAACCTCTCTCACGTCGTCCCTGAGCCCCTGGAAGTCGCACTTGTCCACGTCGAAGGGGTCTATCCCGATTTCCTCCAGCCTCGCGATAATCCAGTTGGTGACGTGCCTGACGGCGTCCTCCCTCCCCATCCCGCCCCTGTAGGCCGCGTCAAGGGCAGCCCGTATGACAACGGCGGCCTTGTTGCAGACCCAGACCCTGTCCTTGTACAGGAAGGGCCTGTTCTTCTCGCACCACGAGCGGAACGCCGCGAACTCGGCCTCCGGCTCAAGCCACTCCATACAGCCGCCACGACAAATGCCTCTAGACCGCCTAATATCCGTAACTTCTTCAGCAATAAAAGTGAGAAAGAGCTGTGCGAGGAGCTGTGCTATGACTCTCTATTGTCTCTTGACTTCTTCCTATAAAGAAGGAATTGCGGCTGTGAGGAGAAAGGACGTGCACTATGAGGCCGAGGTGCGGCAGTGCAGGGCGTGCCACAACATATACGCGGGCAACACCCTCTGCCCCAACTGCGGCTCGGCCGAGCACGAAGTCCTCGTGAGGGCCCGCGGGAGGACGCCGACAAGGCCAAGTAGCTGGCGCTGATGTACACGCTCTAAAAATCCCATTTTTTACCTTTTTAATATTTCTCCTTCTCTTTTTTCCGCCCGCCCGTGCTATGGATCAAGTATTCTCTTCACACAACTACTCGCCCTTATGAGCCTACTCAACGTATTTTTTGCAGTTGAAGCAGTAGAACTTGTTTAGGCTGTTGATGTATGTTGCTGGCAGGCCACAAGTAGGGCAAACCCTCCCTGCTGAGGCTTCACTCACGCCAGAACCAAGTACTTTAACTACGATTTGATGCTCTTTCACGGCCTGGTCTGTAACTTTTAACACCAGGTTCACGGTAATACTAGCTCACAAAATAGGTATAAAACAGTTCTCTCACGCCTTTGGCGTGCTCTTCTTGGAAAAAGTTTATATTACATGAGGTAACATAGTTGTTTAGTATGAAGGCATACAAAGTAATACTCCCGCTCATTCTTCTTCTACTCATCCTAAGCCCAGTGTTTGCCCGTATAAACATACATGGTGTTGACTTCTACCTAACAAAAGGCGCTCTTGCTCCAGAGGAAACAAGGTTCAACAGGGGGGAGACAGTATATGTCGTCGCAAGCCCGCCAATCCAGGGCGCAACTATCGAAGTAGAAGTACTGCTTATCTTCCCACCCGGGAGCGGTAGACAACCCTTAACTCTCCTTCCTAGAATTCAAGTCAACCTCCAATCTGAAAAGATCTTGACACAATGGAACGTGCCTTCGAATGCAATTGAAGGAACATATAGCGTTAGGATTCGTGCATGGCGTCCAGGCGACCCCCAGCCCACTGAAGGAGAACTACCGTTTGAAGTAGGGTCTGAGTGCTTGATCCTTGGGGTTCCTTGTTGGCTATTTGCGGTTGCAATAATTTTAGCTGTTGGAGCAGTTGCTGTCGTCGTCACGAGAAAACCTACACCGCCGACCGGCGGCGCAGGTCTCCCTGAAATCGAAGCTAGGGGGATAGGGGGCGCCGAAACCGTTATCGTAAGAGAGCCCGGTACAATTGCGATCAAACAGCCTTCAGGTGAAACTATAACGGTCGTAGCTCATCTTGAGGCAGGTGGCAGGATGATTCCCATCGATAGGCTGCCGAGAGTTTATGGCAGAGAAGACTTCCGAGGACTAGTAACGGGTGAAACTCTCAACGTTATAAGCAGGAGACACTTCGAGATAGGCTATGACTACACTCAGGGAAGCTTCTACATAATGGATCTCGGGAGTAAAAACGGAACCTATCTAAACGGCGAAGACATAAGGGGCAAAGGCAGAGTCTCGCTCAAAAACGGAGACACGATATCTGTTGCAGGGGTTCTAAACCTACGCTTTGCAACAGGCCCTGGGAGTAGCCCGCCATCTTTATTTTAACCTCATATTTAAAAGAGCACAATAAATATGTCTCAGGAAGACTTAGAAAAAGAGCTCCTAAGCATACTCATAGAGAGAAGAGATAAGAAAGGATTAGTCGTCCTTGAGATCCCACAGTTTCTCAAACAGCTCGCAGAGAAGCATGGAAACCTAACTATAGAAGAATTTGAAGCAGCGATAGTTTCACTGGCACGTAAAGGAAAGATTCAACTCGTAAGTGTCCCTGGGTCGCTTAAAGGCCTTGTGAACTATGTCCGCGAAGAGTTAGAAAACTTGGATGCCAAGTTTTTAGCAGGAGAAATACCTTCTCAGGAATACCAAGTGAAGTTCACGGAGCTAGCCCAGAGCATCAATGAGAACAAGTTAAAGCCACTTACACAAGTTAATTTTAAACAACTATTAGCCGATATAGCCAGTAGTATAGAATTCTTGGAAAAAAGTAAGGGATCTCTTTCGAAGGGTGAAATTAGTGACGACGTCTATAAGGAACTTTCAGAGCAGTATGCCGGCAACCTTCAAGCTCACATCCAGACACTTGAGAGAATACTGAGGGTAGCAGAGAGAAAACTGACAGCGCTGGTGCGAGAGCTGACAATACTCAAAGCCGACAGCAGAATCAGGGGTGTTACGCCCACTGAAATAGAAAGTGCTCTCAAAGGCAAAGTAGAGAACATAAAGAAATATCTGTCTATGTCTCCCAGCCCCCCCTCTGTAGGGCTAGAGGAAAGGGTAAAAACTTTGAAGAAACAGTACCAGGAATATAGAGCTCGGGGGCTTATCGAGTCGAACCAAGAGTTGCTGAAGAAGGCTGAGCTTATTAAACAGGAGGTAGAGAGGCTAGAGGCACAGATTAAGGCTTACACAACATCGCCCGAGATAGCAACTAGTATAAAGAGCATACAAGACAAACTCCTCGAGTTAAGCAAAGGTGGCATGGTAACAGAGGATTTCGTACAGGCGTTCGAAAAACTCAGAGAAAAGGCAAGTAATATTCAAAGCTTACTGAGAAGCATAGAGGCTAAGTGAAATAGCCAAAATAGGAAACTGAGATATTATCAGGCCCCCCTCGGCTATTCGCTAGACTGACAAGGCTATTTAGAGCTATTTCCGGGATACGGTGGGACGAGACCAGTCTGAGTATCTCTTCCTCGAATACAACGTCAGACAATCCATCACTGCAGAGGATAATTTTCCTCGGTGGTATAAAAACATCTGGATATGAGTAAGTGTCAATCCTCGGTTTCTCCATTCCAATGGCACTAGTTATGATGTTCCTCTGTGGGTGGGTTCTTGCTTGCTCAGGCGTCAGAAGCCCTCTCTCGACGAGTTCATCAACGTATTTATGATCTCGAGTCAACTGCTGGATAGTGCGCATGTTAGAGTCGACTATGTATAACCTGCTGTCACCTACATGGGCATATGTCAACTCCCTACCCTTAATCGTAGCAAGGGTGAGAGTTGAAGCCATGTCTGTTTTCATCCTACGCTTGGCGTCAAGTACCCTCTGGTTCACAAGCTGGACAATACTCCTAAGATCTGAGGCGCTAACACTAAACCTTGAGACAATCGCGTGCAATGCGTGCTTAAGGCCATCCTCCACTGCAAGAGCGCTTGCCAGCTCGCCATACCCATGCCCCCCAGCCCCGTCTGCAACTCCTGCAAGCCTAAAGACCTCTCGTCTCCTACTCCTAGAAATCTTAACGGTTGAGGTGAAACATGAATCCTCGTTATTCTTCCTCCTCCTACCGACATCAGATGCGCACCCAGAAGTAATGAACATTCTGTGCTTAAACTTCTCTTCTAGCGGAGCGCGGATCACGAGCACCGATAAATCAACGCCGACCTCAGGTGCCAGTTGGTCAACTAAATCGTCAGGTGGCATTGCCGCAGTCACTTTACCAAGCTTTGTCTCATAAACCTGGTTGAGCCTCTGAGATGCTAGTAACAACACTCCTGAATCAAGGTTTAGGCTTGTCTTTCCCGCGATTTCTTTAAGCCTACCGCTGTGTCGCAGGTAAAGATATGGGGAACCGCCACTCTCAAAGTAAATTGACCCCCACTTGGTAAATAAAATGGCTTCTTCCCGTGAAAGCCTAAGTGTGGGCGGATTAATCTCTCCCTTGTGTAACCCGTCTAGGATACTGCTCATCAAGTTAGCCAGAGTGTTCTCCGCGAGGATAGCCTGAACATACGCTTTTATCCTCTCTCCCGCAATATATGCGTCGAGCGAAAACGAGAAAAGCAGTAGATCATCCATAGAATAAATTGAAGCACCGCTCACCCTCAGGGAGTGACGCTCACGCCCTCTTCCTAGAGGAGATTTCACCCTCTTAAACATTAGTTTTCCCCTTCTCGGGAGTTTTTATACCTTGCCTAAAGATTAAGCGTATACTATCGGCTACTCGGATTTCAGCGCCGTCACTTAGTTTAACCCAGCCCTTCCCCTTGATGGGGACGCCATTAACAAGCGTGGGATTAGTGCTAAAATCGTCGCGTATATACACACCGTCTCGCAAGACTGCTATCCGGAACTGCCCTCCTCTGCTCCTGCGAGAAAGATACATGGCTTTCATGCCGAGGTACGGGGCGAAGTCTTCACGGCTAAAAACTCTATCTCGAGCTGAAACCTCGAGTGTAAAGTTTTCGCCTACTAAGAAGTAATAAGCTTTTCTCTCAATCAATCTAGCTCGCAAAGCCACCGCACCTATGAGAGCCAAAACAGGAATGATGAGAATAAGAGCATATGGAAGCCAGTTAACTCTGCTTGGTTCAGTAGTTTCAATCTCGGGGAAGACTTGCTCAGCTTGTTGCTGGATGAAAACCTGTACAACAGCGTTCTTAACAGTTACGTTGAAATCTTGTCCCCCTTTACCAGCAGCCTTAAATAATGTTAAGTTCACGCTCATGGGTTGTTTGCATGAGCCACTTAAAATTCTGAATTCAATGGATGCTATAGTTGTTGAGGGCATTTTCAGAGGCTGTGCGTAGAACAAGTACTTATTTCCAGGAACTCTGCTTACCGTCCAGTTCCCGCCAGCTTCAACTCTTGTTAGGTTTATGCATCTACTCGTATACGAGAAGTTAAACTCCCCGGATAATATCTGGTCTGTCGCACTGAAAATAACTAGGTTTAAGGTGAACACTTGAGATGCTGTTACCCTATCCTTGTGAAAACCTACCACTGCTGCAGGCTGGCTTAAAGCCGTAAATGCGAGAAGACAGGCGGTCAGCGCGGCCAGTAGAGGCCATAACCCCTCTGCCCTCCGGCTCTCTTCTCCGAATCCTATAAACCTAACCATTCTCACCGCCCCAGCCTGAAGGAGAGTGTAATATAAGGTGGGCTGGAGAGAGAGCTACCATAAGCGACATAGATGAGCGCGTTGTCACTAAGCTCAAAGGGCTTACCCTCGACCTTATAGCCAGCCCATATCTCCTTGACCTCACCTTTCACCCTGATAGCTGTCCTGTTAAGAGATCCAAGATCCCTAATAAACCACTTGCCTCCCTTCTCGAATATCTCGAAGTGCCTCCTAGAAATCCAGTTATATGGGTCATGCACACGAACCTCTATAACGTCCCCATACTTTTCCACGTGAACCCACCCACCCTTCACCCCGTCCTCCTCCCTGTAAACCCCCGTCATCTCACCCCTCTTCTCCAGCCTACCAAACCTGAGGATAGGCCTATCGACTTCAATGACCTTGCCCATAACTTCTAAAACAGGCCTGCCCGCCTCACGGGCCCGAGGCCTATAAGTACCCTCAACCGCCTCCAGCATCTCGCGCGCCGTCAAGAACCTCTCAGTAGGATCCCAAGCCATAGCCTTAGCCACAACCCCCCTCATCTCGGGGCTCACATCGCGGTTATAAATAGCGGGGTCAGGGGGTTTAGGGGGCCTAGCATCGGGGTACCCAGGCAGCGCTACTAGAGGGTGCTGCCCCGTCAGAAGGAAGAAGAGCGTAGCGCCAGCAGACCATACATCAGACTGCGGTGAAGAAAGGTAGCGGTATTGCTCAGGCGCCGTGTAGCCCCCAGGAGATATGATGGCCTCCCTACGACCAGCCCTGTTGTAGAAGGTGCACGTGCCTAGGTCGATAAGCTTAAAGCTGCCACGGCCATCAGAGAGCAGGTTCTTGGGTTTAACATCCCTGTGTACAATGTTCATGGAGTGCAAGTAGTCTAAGCCCAGCAGAGTCTGGGCAATTACAGACCTAGCCTTCCCCTCCTCCATAGGTACCCCTCGAATGACGGACTCCAAGTCCCCACCTGGGAGGTACTCTAGAACGAGAAACGGGAGACTACCATAAACGCCATCATCCACGTAACGTACAACATGAGGGTGGGCAATACGCTTGACGACGTCGATTTCAAACTTTAGCTTCTCCACAGCTATAGGGTCTTCCCGGGGAAACTTAACGACATAGTAGTCCCGCGAGTAGTCGCTCGCAGCCAGCCACAAAACACTCATACCCCCGTGGCTTAATAGCCTGAGAAGCCTGTATGAGCCACGGGCCCCGTGGAGAACAGCCCCTGACATGCCTAGATGTAAAAAAAGAAAAGGAACTTATAAGCTTTGCTTAAGGCCAAAAGTTTTTATTAGACAGGATGATCTAAGAAAAAATGTGCAGAGAGTAGCCCTAATTACGTTAATCTGTCTCATAGTCCTACTCCCGCACACCCTCCCAACACTCAAAGCCCAACCACAGCAAATAACCCTTCAATTGTTAGAGCCAAGTGAGAATCCCTTGAAAAATGCACAAGTAATCATCATACTCATACCACTGGAGCCTATCATAAAAACAGGTAACACTAATGAGACGGGACACTTAAACTTAAGCCAAGTGGAATTTAAAAGATTTATCCTTACTATTTACGCCATCCACACCACTGGTATCTACTACAACACTACTCGTGTGGATAATTTAAGTGATATAAACAGAAAAAGCTTTACACTTAAAAGATATACTGATAAAACAGAGATCTTATATAATAATAGCCCCATTAAAGACTCCACTCCAATAGAAATTACTGGGAAAAATAAAATTATAACACCATCATTTATAGTACGCAATAAGGTATTTGGAATCAAGGAAATCAAAATTACTATCAATAATAGTGACATTGCTTGTGAATATAAGAACGCGACTGATTGTATGTTTATGCTTATGCTTAAAGAGGATGGAAATTATACGGTCAAAATAAACGTAACCAATTATGCTAACATATCCCATTCTTACACATACAACGTTATACGTGATACAGGAGTAAGTCTACCCAGTAACTGGTTTAGCCCCATAAACGATGGTGTAACGATTTCTGCGAACGAGATTGTTAATATCACGTCACTCAGACTTAATGATAAACCTCTAGACAGTCAAATTATAAGCGGTAACGGAACTAAGAAAATAGTTATCAATGTTACGCGGGCCGGAGCTATACTCTGCCAGCGTAACATCTTGAGCTTCACGCTTAAGGACATATACGGAAATAGCCTAGACGTAAGTAAAACTATCTATGCATGCCCTAGAGTTAATGTTACTAACGCTGATGTAGCCCTCGTTTGGGTTACGAGCAGGGACGGGATTCTAGCCTGTAGCAGGGGCTCCTGTCTTTCTAACCTCACAGCTGGGGAGAGAGAGAAAGATGTAACCATTTTATTCACAGTGAAAGGCAAAGATTTTCTTTATAATTATAGCTCTAAATTGCTGATAAGGTTCTCGAATAAGTCTATACCTATACATATACCTAAATACACGAAAGAGAGTGTAACAGGGGCTAAAGAGGTTCTTCTAAATGCAAGTGGGTTCTATTACTGGGCGAAGCCCCAGGAGATTAACAGTCCCTGGATTCTTTTACGCGAGGCCTTCAATCCTGGCCTTGGACTCGTAGAAGTCAGGCTAGTAGCGGCGAAGACGAGTGAAGGTATTCTTCCTTGTGACGGCTCTATCAGGGCCTTGAGGGGGGTTGGGTTTGTGCTTATACTTGCTGCAGTGACCCTGTTGATGGGCCTGGAGTACGTTGTTCTCACGAGGCGTAGAGCCCCACTGCCGTACTACGGTGAAGTCAACCTAGAGATAAGCTAGAAAAAAATTTAAATAAACCGTCCTAGTAATAAAAAACGTATGACTACCATTTTCAAAGCTTCAAGCCTCATTATCGGAATAATTGTCCTCCTCCTAGGTCTGATTACTACAGTAGGGGGTCTCATCTTTCTCGCCTCCGGGCCTCCCTGGAGTGCCGCGGGAGTTTTACCTCTCGTTCTCGGCTTGATCCTTCTCGCTGCCGGATTTATGCTTGCTTACAACGCGATGAAAACTCCAACGCCACCGCCTCCACCGCCACCAACCCCTCCTCTACCCCCTCCTCCTCCGTCTTATCCGACTAGGATACTCTCCCCTACTCCTTCTCCCGCCCCTCCCACAACTAAAGTAGTTTTGGCTAGGCTCGAGGCTCCGGGCGGGTCTCTCTTTGTGACAGAGCCTACCCAGGAGTTCCGGAGGAGCGACTTCCAGGGCATTGCCCCGCCGGGCTTGCTCGATGCAATTAGCCAGAGCAAGCCGCAGTTTATCATATACTTTCGCGGTGGGCAGTTCTTCATAGAGGACTCTATGAGTACTAACGGGACGCTGTTGAATGGCAGGCAGATTAAAGGCACGGGGCTGCAGCCTCTTAAAGATGGCGACGTCATAAGCCCTGCTGGCGTGATAAACTTGACGTTTAGGACAGGAGGGGCCTGAGGAAGCTGGGGCATGTCCCGGGGGAGCACGCGCACCGAGTACTTATCCCCGGCTTTTATCACCGCGTACACGGTTGCGTTTATCCTCTCTGTTCTAGCACGGCTTCAACCCTTCATCTACCTTTTCATTTTCCTCGTAGGTTTGCTAGTGGTGTTGCTCGTAGAGTTTGATTCAGTGGAGAGGTTTGTTCTCGGGGTTACAGTTTTATTTGCGATGTTTTTCTGCTATCTCCTACCTGCAGAGGTAGCATTCATCCCTCTAGCCTCACATATGGGTGAAAAATACAGGAGAAGCCTGCTCGTCTCAAGCCTTCTAGTATACCTTGTAGTACCTTTTCTATTATTTAAATCTCCTATAAAGGTACTACAAGTTTCCGCTTCACTCCCTATCTTGTTTGCGACGTGGGCAAGCAGTTATGTATCGATTCACGGTACAGGCAGGAGATTCCTCCTCAATCTTTTCTCACAATTTACTGTATTTTCACTGGTCTATTCTCTTCTCTTCTTCCTTCTTTTTTCCATCAATTTGTTGTATTTTCACTGGTTTATTTCTTCCTTCGTTACATATGCCGGCTCGCTTCTTGCTGGTGGCTTGGTTGTCTACTTTTACCGCTTACACGTGGAAGGGGCTCGTAGAGCATCACTCGTGTCTGATTTTTTCGAAACTCTCTCCTGGATATCTAGACGTTACCTAGATTTCTTCCACGAGCGTGTAAGCGGGGCTCCTGGTACGGGTTTAGCTTTTGAAGACGAGCTCAGAGTGCTTGATGGTCTTCTAAGGGCTGAGGTTGAGAAGTACTCGGGGTACCTTGCAAGACTTGAAGACCTTCACTCGAGGGGAGAAGTGGATACGGAGACCTATAGTAGGCTCAAGAAGGAGTATGAGGAATCTCTCGCTGAGTTGAGTGCCTCTCTGAGTGGCCTCAAAAAGAGGCTTGTTGAAAGCGGTTGGTGGGTTTGTGCTGAGTGCGGGGAGGTCAACCCTCCCGTACTCACGAAGTGTAGGAAGTGCGGGAGAGGCTCCCCCTAGGAGTAGGGGCACTCTTTCCTTATTTTCTCAAGCTCGTCGAGGTATTCCTGCCTGAGCTTGCCGTAGACTTCTGGGTCTAGCTCCCCCTTCATCTCTTCGAGCTTTTTGAGCTTACCCTCTGCTTCATGGATCCTCTCGAGGCAGTAGTCCCTAACGCGCGTACCCTCTACTCCCCTTCCCTTAACTGTAGTCTTCTTCAATGCCTGGAGGAGAGGCACGCGTGCAACGTAACCTTTAGCGGCGAGGAATACAGACAGGGCACCGAGCAGTGAGATGACAGCTAGTATGGTTGCGAGCGGCGTATAGTCCTTCCTCCACTCAGCCTCTAGCTCTTTGGGGGCGTCGACCCTTATGTAGGCAACACCCCTGCTAACTTCTTCAGAGTCGTAGGGGCCCAGCCCTCTCCAGCCAGCAAAGACGTCCCGTACGGGAAAGCCTATTGAAGTCTCTTTTACACCAACTTCGATGCTACTGCCCTCAGGGTGCCAGCCCGAGTAGCTCTTACCTAGGTTTCTCATGCAGGTTCCGTCCCCCCTACAGACGTATATTTCCCCTACAGGAGAATATACAGAGACTTTGTACTCTTTAGCCCACTTTGCCACAGCTACCTTCGGGGAGTTCATGACTATAGGCTCAGACCTCTGCCCCTGCCCCCTGGCATCGCCGCTCCACCCTTGGAAGGCCCACCTACTCTTATCATCAATAGGTATAATTGTTGTGTTGATGGAGGCATAAGCTGTCGCCCCCTCGTCGTACCAGCCTGAGCCTGTTGCACTGCCCTGCTCGCTGACAACTTCAAGGTAGTATTGTTTAGCCCAGATGGCCTCAAGCCTTACTGGCCTGTCTGCCGTAAAGGTCACCTCCGGTGAATTAGAGGAAATATCGCCGCTCCAGCCCTTAAAGACGTACCTCTCGCCTCTGCCCCCCTGGACGACTTTATCCACAACCTTTACTTTCACTGTTGAGCCAAGAGGGTACCAGCCGCCCCCCTCGACTACACCCACTTGCGACCTCACGTCTACGAGAACCTCGGTCTTCTCAGCGTATATGGCTTCCAGCTTAGCAGGGTTTTGCAGGGCTATAATCCTCGGGTTATCTTTCACCCCGTCACTCCAGTGCGAGAAAACTAGGCTCTTCCTGTAGGTAGGAGTAGCATCAAGAGGAATTGAAGCTTGGGCAGACAACCTATATGTCGTACCACTAGTTAGCCAGAATGTTGCAGGAGTTCTCGACCTAATGTTGTCCAGGTATACTTCTACAGGTATCCCTGAAACAATATCCAGCCTGACTTCAAGCGTGTAGGTGAAAGTCAGCGTCTGAGCCGATGCCAGGTATATACTCTGGACATTGTTGCTGCAGGTAAACCTTGTGTAATCATCCTTGTATACAGTCTTTTCAACCTCTATGAGGTAGTTACCTTCGTCGAGGTATAGCGTGAGCCCTGAAGACGAAGTGGATCCCTTCGGGTAGCCGTTGACCTTGACTGTCGCGGTGAGGCCAGGAGGAAGCCCCGAAGCTATAATTGTGACCCTAGGTTTTAACTCGATAGTGTACTTGGATGGAGCCGCTTCGTAGCTCGGGTTTTCCCACAGGACATAACTTGGTGAAGAAACTTTAGGGGAGGGGCTTGCCGAGTAGATTTTTACTCCTCGTTCAGCATATACTTCTACTTTGTCAAACCACCCCCTACCCTCCACCTTGAACGGGTCTATAAAAACGACGACGCCGTCTTGGGGGTTTGAGTACCGCGCGTTACGTAAGTCCACTTCGACGATGCTGTAGACTATGTGGTTGGCGTCATCAGCACCCGTTCCCAAAAGTTTTACGTCGCTGGCACCGAACATGAGAATTACCCTATTTGTTAAGCCTATTGCATATTCCTGCTCGTGCCCAACGTAGTATTGCTGTTTCCACGTCTCCCAATCCACGCCTATGGGCGAGATGTAAGCTATGACAACGACGCTTTGCAAACTTTTTATTATAACCTGGTTCCCCACATAGTAGCTAGGCTGGGCACGCAGCTTGCCAGGAAGGACTAGGAGGAGAAGCAGTGCAACTATAATAACTACTTTTTTAACGAATGTCTGCAACTCCATACTATGGTTAAAGGTTGTTAGAGGTTTAATTAAATTTCCTTAAGGGGGTTCTTGGAGATCTGGTTCAGCGATACTCTAATTACGTAGCCTTTCCTCGCGCCCTCTACTAGTACTGCTAAAACACTATCCCTGCCAACATCTAGTATGCGGGCTAGTAGGGGGAGGGTAGTACTGTCTAAGCTGACGAGTATAAAATCACCCCTAGTTGCAGAGTAGACATCCCCTTTGGAGACAAGCCGAAAATAAGTCATCCTGTTAACCGTGTCGACTATATCCTGGTATTCCCTTGTTTTAACTCCTGCTGCAAGGACGAGCTGTGGCCTCCTCCTCTCAATATCATCTAGAATTTCCTCCACGTTCGTCTTGGGGGAGAATGCCGACGAGTACCGGATTGTCACGGCCTTCGTTTTCCCTAGGAAGGGTTCAGGGATAATTCTACTGGGTATAATCCCCCTCGCGCTCAAGTGGTCAAATGCGGACTCTGCACCTACGTGTTCAACGTACGAGTCTACCAGGTACACTATTAGAGGAACTACTTCCGAGGAATGCTCATCCACGTATATTGTTACAAACTTCCAGAACTGGTGGTCTAGGCCCGTGAAACTAGCAAAGCTTTTCTCTGTCACGACCTTTGCACCAACCCTATAGCCCAAGTCCATATACCTCTTCGCGACTCTTAGGCAGAAACTCCCGACGGAGTGGAGGTCTCTTGGAGACACTCTTACGTGAAGCTTCCACCCCCTGCCGTTACGTATTAGGTGAGCCCCTACGTAGACAAAGGTATCGCCTCCACTACTGTGGGCGTTCACACCATACTCAATACGCGGGGGGTATAAAACAGTGGTTCACGCAGTCTAAAAGGCTTAAATATAAGCTTTCTAATTTAAACGAAATTGATGGTAAAGAAAGCCATCACATCATTCCTTCTAATTTCCCTATTAGTCTCAACGGTTTTCCTCAAAACAATAAAAACTCAGACAATACCTGACGATGTGTACTCGCATTTACTAAAAGGGGAAAGCGTTACAGGTTGGGTAGAGGTAAAATATGGTAATACAACGCTTATAAACTACACGCTCTCAAGCGGAGAATACCTCCTATACAGCGTTGGCACAGGCTCTGTAGTCCTCGGAAAGAAATGGTTTATGCCTGAAAGCGAAAGCCTAGACGTTTTCGCCATAGCATTCTACGACTCCCGGAAACCCCTCAAAGATCTCAGTGCCTACGACTACTGGGTGAGAGGGTCACATTGGAAAAGAGGAGTCGAAAAAGGGGAAGAATACCTGAATAAACGCCAGATTCAAGGAGCACTGGCTACACTAGCCGTAGTAGCTGTTCTCTTTGCCCTCTTTCCCCCTTCTTCAGCAATAGCTCTCTGTCTCTTCGCGCTATCTGCTACCACTGATTTTATCACTACGCTATCTAAAATAGAAGAGAACTTTAAACTGGGCCCTGAGACTTCTCCAAAGCTATATTTCGTGTTGGCCTTTATTGCGAGTAATATGGATGAAAAAGCGAGGGAAGCCTCGGACGAGTTTGAATCCTTACTAAATAAAATTTCGGATGAGGAATTCAAAGAGACAGTCAAAAGTCTTAAAGATTTCAACATGTTCGTGGAGGGCTCTCGCGAATTAGCGAAATACTATACTCTTCTCTCCACTATAGTCGCATACAAGGCTCTAAGCGGGACGATGCAACCCGAAACTGTGGAGAAAGTAATTTCTTTCTACGTCTTCGATGAAGGTCATAATAAAGCACGGGAGTTCTTGAATACGCTGGAGAATTGGTATGCCGGCAATATTAATCCAGGTGAACTTGGAGACAAGCTTTTAAACATTATAGCCGCCGACGCCGTCAGAATAGGAGTTTCAGCGGCACTAAAGTTCGCGAAAGATTACTTTATAATCGAAGCTTTTAAAGGTAGCGACAAGATTATGGGCTTCCACTACATCCACTCCTCTCTACTGTCTTCTCTCTATGGTACCATGGCTAATTTGAAAAGTAAGATAGACAAGGGCGGGGTTGAGCCGAGCCTCTCGTTAGTGTCTAAGTTGTTGTTCTATGATTACCTAACCTATGAGCTTGAACTTGAATACTGGGAAGGGCTGAGTAAGCTGGATTGTAGCGATATATATGATCTTCCAGGCGAGCTACGTGATTTCCTAGGGCTCAAGCCTCCTAGCTGGACTCCAGGGACACAAACTGAGAGGTACTGCGCTCAGGTCAAAAGTCTATTTGATCTCTCTCGCATTCTTGTTTCATCATCTAGCGCTGGGGCCTTGAAGAGGCAGCTCGAGTACTATGAGAGTCTTCGCGACGCGTATGAGAGGTACAGGAGTATTATGGCTAAGAGGCGAGGAGATCTTGTCCCGGGTAGTGGTGTAAATGTTATGCTGGTTGTAGATGTTTCGGGGAGTATGGATGATAGCTTCAGGGGTGCTAGGAAGATTGACGCCGCTATTGACGCTGCTAAGACTTTCATCTCGCTGCTATCTCCAAGCGACAGAGCCGGTATTGTAAAGTTTTCGGACTCAGCGTCGCTGGTGGCCCCCCTCACCGGCGATAAAACCGCCCTGTACCAGTTGCTCGGTACTCTAACCCCCGAGGGCATGACTGCGATCGGCGATGGATTGAAGCTGGCTTTGAGCGAGCTCGACAAAGTTAGTGGCGTCAGAGCAGTAGTGCTACTTACGGATGGCAAAAACAATGCAGGACAATATAATCCCGTTGACGTGGCTCACGAAGCGTCGGCGAAAAATATCCCCGTATTCACTCTCGGCTTCGGTGAGAAGGGAGACATTGATGAAGACCTGCTCAAGAGGATAGCGTTGATTACCAACGCGCTGTACTTTTACGCGCCCTCCCCCGAGGATCTCAAGAAGATATATTCCATGCTTGCCATTAGAACTGTAGGTGGCGTCCCGATATACCACCTTGTGTCTACAGTTAAGCAGGGGGAGGAGAAGAAGGTAGAAATTGAAGTTACGCGCGACATGGACTTCGTAGGGGCCCGGCTCTCATACGTGGGGAGTCTCATAAACCTAACCCTGATTAGCCCGAGTGGAAGGGTAATTAGAGGCGTCGAATCATACGTAGCTAGGACAAGCATGCCTGGATACGAGTCAGTAATCGTGTACAACCCAGAGCCCGGCCTCTGGAGAGTCGTCGTAAGAGGAGTCCAAGTCCCACAGGGAGGCGAGAGCTTTACACTAGTGGTGTATAGGCCCAGTATAGTCGTAGACCGGAGGGTCGTGTCGGCGAGTGCGAGGCCCGGGGAGAGAGTTACAGGCACTATCACGATCAGAGCTCTCCAGCCAGTTACAAACCTGGGAGTCGAAGTCCGGGGCGAGTTAGCAGGTCTTATGCGCGTATCGCCCTCTAGCGTTCCTCGGGTTGAGCAGGGAGGCGTTGCAACCATAAGTTACGATATAACCGCTCCCACCGACGCCGCGAGGCCCGTGCTTACAGGTACTATTGTTATAAGAGTTGGCGTTTTAAACACGTTCATTCCAGTGACGCTAGCTCTCAAGTCGCTCATTCTCAACGTGATGGTGAACGAAACGAAGTTCATAGAGGGCGAAAAACTAGCTGTCACTGCCCTGGTAAGCAACTTGACGGGAGCTAGACTCGCTGGAGCGAGAGTAGAGATGAAGTACCTGGGAACAGCCGTGTTATTAAACGAGACTAGTGAAAGCGCCTACACGGCTACTATACCTCTAAAGGCTAGGGGCTCGGTGAAGATAGAGTTCACAGCTACTTACGCCGACTACCCACCATCAAGGTACTCCCTGACCGTCCAAGTATTCCCACGCGGCGATGTAAACACTGATGGCGTAGTTGACTACAGGGACGTCGCACTAGTAATAGCGAACTACGGCAACACCACCATTAACCGTTTCATAGATCTAAATAGAGACTCCATAGTCGACTACAGAGACCTAGCCATAATACTGGGAAACTACGGGCAAACCTCCCATTGACACCCCTACACTTACGAGAAACACACCCCCGGTCAGGGTTGTTTGACAGGACTAATAATCTCCTCCATAAGAGGAACTGGGGGCCTCCTCAACTTTACTGACAGACAGTGCTGCCAGTAGTATACAAAGCCCTCAAATAGTTTAGAACTTTTCTCTCAGCTGGAGCCTCCAAGAGTCAAAAATTAGAACAACTCTAGTAAATGGTTAGATATTCAAACTAAATGTTTATTAAACTCTAAGATTCAGTTGGATTTGTAAAAAAGGTGGAAGGCATGGCTGAAGGGAGAATACCCCTGTTGGGCGAAAAGATCCCAACAATGGAGGTCAAGACTACTCACGGTGTCTTGAAGATACCCGACGACTTCAAGGGCAAGTGGGTCGTCCTGTTCTCGCACCCGGCTGACTTTACTCCAGTGTGCACAACAGAGTTCTTCGCGTTCCAGAGAAGGTGGGACGAGTTCCAGAAGCTGAACGTCCAGTTAATCGGGCTTAGCATAGACCAGGTGTTCAGCCACATCAAGTGGGTCGAGTGGATCAGGGAGAAACTGGGCGTCGAGATTAAGTTCCCGATAATCGCGGACGACACGGGTGAAGTTGCGAGAAAGCTCGGCATGATCCACCCCGGCAAGGGCACGAACACCGTGCGGGCAGTCTTTATCATTGACCCGAACGGGGTTCTGAGGGCGGTGCTGTACTACCCGCAGGAGCTCGGAAGGAACATAGACGAGATCCTGAGAATGATTAGAGGGCTACAGGTGTCCGACAAACACGGTGTAGCTATACCCGCGAACTGGCCGAACAACGAGCTCGTAGGCGACCACGTCATAATACCCCCGGCCTCTGACGAGAAAACAGCGAAGGAGAGGCTGGAGAGAGCCGCCAAGAAGGAGATAGAGTGCTACGACTGGTGGTTCTGCCACAAGAAAATCTAAAAAACTATTTTTTTACTAACTGTTTTAACTTTCAGTTTTACCTGCCAGATGGTTATATACCTCGGAGCGTAGTTATAGCGTGTGCCTGAGTTTTCAGATCTGCTCGTAGAGCAGGTTAGGCTTAACCGGGCGTGGATCGAGAAGGTTTTAGGGGCTACTGCTGGCCTAGCCGAGTGGTACAGGGGGCTCGTACTGGGTAAGTGGAACAGTCTTCCCCGGGGAGACGCCAGAGTAGAGGCTGTGTACGCCGTTGACAGCAGTAGTGGCCTGATAGAAGTGTCCGGCGGGGGTGTCTTGCTGGTAACCCGTGCTCTCTCGCTCAGCGTGGGCGGGAAGCAGAAGAGGCGGCTGGCTGTTGACGCTCTCTACCCGCGAAACCTAATGGACTTCGAGCACTATGTCCGCCTCACGCGGGAACACCTCGAGCATCTAGTAGCTCTGGATTCCTTAGATGAGGATCCGAGGTTCGTCCTAGTAGACGGGTCGCTGTACGGGAGGATGATTCACGTCCTAAAGGATCTAGACCTCGAGGACAGGGAGGACTTCATGTTCACGTACGTCGAGACGTACAGCAGTTTCCTAAGGGAGGCGTTGAACAGAGGGGTTACGGTTGTGGGCGTCAGCAAGGACTCGAGATCAACTCTGTTCAAGGAGGAGGTGCTTAAGGAAGAAGTGGTGAGGGTTGCCCGCGAGAACGGTGTCGACGTTTCAGAACTCCTCGCTCTCTGGGCTTGGTTGAAGCGTAGACCCCGGGAGGTCTTGAAGGAGGTGAGGAAGAGAGCTAGCTCTGGTCTTTACCCGGCTAGGATATACGAGCTATTCGAGGAGGCGAGGTCTTCTACTCCGGACTCAAAGATACTCCTCTACGCCAGGCCCGGTGAAGGCTACACGACACCTCTGCTCCTGAAGATTTCCAAGGTTCAAGCTGGGCAGATAGAGGTGGCTCTGGACGAGAGTGTAGGCGACCAGGTTGAGAAATTGGGGAGGTTTTTCTCAAAGAGTAGGGATAAGATGGGCGAAGAGTTTGAGGAGAAGGTGAAGGCCCTTGTCTCTATGCTGAAAGAGTATCCTCCCGTGGCGACGTTCTATGCTATTCTCGGCCACGGAGACGACCCCATACGCGTCGACGTTGTCTCGAGGGAACTGCAGGAGTTAGGAGTGGCTAAGAATAGCCTTGCTCTAGACTCGAGCAAGTTTATAAGTAGTGACGTTAAGGGCATAACCGGGGTTATTTCACTTCTAAGGAGCATGTATGCTGGGGTTAAGGACTATAATATTCTTCTGATGGAGGCTGACCGCAGGGTTAAAATCACCGAGAGGAGTCTTGAGATATACCGTGGTATCCTCATGAAAGAGCTCGGCGCGTACTTCCTCCCCTCGAGAGGTGAGAGGCGTGTCCACTACCCTTAGGCTTGTGGGGAGGATTGTAGAGGAGGCGACGCCCGAGAGCTTCATATTCGTCACCTCAAAGGAGGAACACCCCCCGAAGTTCGAGTACGTGGCCGTGAAGTCTAGGGAACGAGTTTCGGGGCGCCTAGAGGAAGTCTACGTGCTCGCGCAAGTCGTCGGAGTGGTGTCCAGAAGTAGCGCCTTTACGTCGAGGCTCGATCTGGAAACGCTCGAGAGAGTCTACAGTGCAGGTATAGATGACTCGAACATACTCTGCATGGCTAGAACCCTCGGTTTTCTGGCGAATGAGGATGGGAGGAAAGCCGTCCTCATGCCGAGAAGGGCCCTCTTCCCGGGTAACCCCGTCTACCTCGCCCCAGACGAGCTGGTAAGAGAGTTCTTCTCTTATAGCCCTGACGAGGGGCTCCATATCGGGAGCCTCGTCTCGAGACCCTCTATTCCAGTCTACCTCAGCTTGAACGGATTTAGGCGGCACGTAGCCGTGATAGCCCAGACCGGTGCAGGGAAATCCTACACTGTAGGAGTGATGCTTGAAGAGCTTCTAAGGCTAGGAGGCACAGCTATAGTCATCGACCCACACGCAGACTACGTTTTCCTGAGCAGGACGCGCGACATGAGGAGGCACGAGTTCTCAGACAGGATACTGATCTTCAGGAACCCTAACAGCACGGGCAGGTACTCGCCGGAGCAGCTCGACAATGTCCATGAGCTCGTCTTCAAGTTCTCAGAGCTCGACGGAGACGAGGTAGCTGAGATTGCAGGCATACCAGAAGGTTGGGCTAACGTTAGGAGCGCTATAAGAGAGGCCGTTAAGGCTCTTAGAGAGGAGAAGAAGGCAGGCTACACGGTAAGAGACCTTCTAGAAAAGCTCGAAAGAATGAGCAGGACGCTAGATGAGAGGAAGAAGCGGGAAGCGGCATCAAGAGCATATGCCCACTTGAGGGGTCTAGCCAAGTTCACCGTGTTCGGCGACAGGACTACACCGGTAAAAGACGAGATACTGCGTCCGGGCCATGTCTCCATACTAGACCTCTCGGGGTTAAACGACGCGAGCCAGGACTACATCGTCAGCAGGGTACTCGAAGAAGTATTCGCTCTGAGGTCAACGGGCCAGTTCCCGTCGCCGGTCTTCGTAGTGATAGAGGAGGCCCACAGGTTTGTCCCGAGTAAGGCCGCTAAGAGGAAGACTATGTCTGCCCAGATAATCAATACGATCGCGGCCGAAGGGAGGAAATTCGGTGTCTTCCTGATACTCGTGACCCAGAGGCCGAGCAAGATTGACGCCGACACTTTAAGCCAGTGCAACAGCCAGATAATCCTGAGGATAACGAACCCGCTTGACCAGAGGGCTGTAGCAGAGTCCAGCGAGAGACTGGGAGAAGAACTCATGAAGGATCTCCCGGGGCTCAACGTTGGAGAGGCGATAATCGTCGGCGAATTAACACGTATACCCGTCATAGTCAAGGTTCGCGAGAGGGTGACGAGAGAGGGCGGTGCAGATATAGACCTCGTAGAGGAGCTTAGGAAGACTAGGGAGGAGCTCGGCCTCGCAACGCCTAGAGCCCCTCCGCCTCCTAGCGGCAGCTTCTCGGAGGTGTAAAGGAGATGATAAGAGTCGTGCACACCGCCGATAACCACCTTGACCCCAAATTGGGCTTTATGGGCGCCAAGGCCCAGGAGAGGCGCCTGGACTTCTACAAGTCATTCCTAAAGGTTGTCGAGTTCTCGCTAGAGACCAGGCCCCACATACTCTTGGTCTCCGGGGACTTGTTCGACTCGGTAAACCCGAGGAACCCTATACGGACGAGGGTCTTGCAGGCATTCAGGAGACTTAGCTCAGAGGGCGTCAGGATTTTCGCCATAGGCGGCAACCACGACATGCCGCGCTCGCAGGAGGAGGGGATGTCGCCGCTAAGCGAACTCGAAGCCGCAGGGTACGTAACCTTCTTCTCAGAGCTCAACCAGTTTAGAGTAGAGCACATAAACGTTGAAGGCTACGATGTGGCCGTTACTGGGCTGTCTTACGACCACACGCTGGAGGCCTCTTCTAACCCGCTCCGGTACTACAACCTCAAGATACCGCTAGAGGGCGACGTGAACATAGCCATGCTACACTACAATTTTGCGGGCTTCAACATCCCCAGGAACTGGGCTGCCCCAACTATAACGCCAGAGGACGTACCCGAGGGCCTCGACTACCTCGCGCTGGGCCACCTACACGCGCACTCTCACGCTGTCATCAAGAACGCATACGTAGTCTACCCCGGGAGCACTGAGAGGAGGAGCTTCAACGAGGAGTCGGACGAGAAGAAAGGCTTCGTCTACACAGAGATCAATCCCTCAAGGGGCGTCGTGCTACGCTTCAACGAGGTTCCTACTAGGCGCCTGAGGACTGTTGAAGTCCAGGTCGACGAGAGCGTCGAGAACCCCACCGCGCGCGTCCTGGCCTCTGTGCCGGCCCCAGACCCCCAGATGATCCTGAGGATCGTGGTTTCCGGGAGAGTTGCGCTAGAGAGGCTCTCGAAGTACAGCAGGGCCGAGATCCTGAAGAGGCTTAGCGACCGCTTCTTCTACACAGTGATTGACGACTCGGAGCTCAAGTGCATCATCAAGGAGATCCGGGTCTCGCTCGACACAGCCTCTCCGATAGAGTCCTACAAGCAGTACGTCGAAGAGGCGATGAAAAACGCTAGCGCAGACGAGCTGAGTGTTTGGAAGAGGGCCCTCAATGTTGGGCTACGAGTCCTACAAGAGGTGGGGGCATGGTAGTCATAAGGAGCCTAAGGGCGATCAACTTCAGGAGACTGAATATCCCAGAGCCGCTACAGCTGGACAGGGGCTTTATAATAATCAAGGGGCGCAACGAGGCCGGCAAGTCTACACTAATAGAGGCTACACTCTTCGGCATATACGGCGACCACCAGGCTATTGGAGCCATAAGGGGCAACCCGCAGAGGGGGTATGCAGAAGTCGTTAACCACAGGTCGCGGCGCGCCCTCGTAGAAGTAGAATTTGAGGTCGAGGGGAGGAGATACAGAGTTGTACGGGAGCTGGAGAGGGAGGGAGACTCCATCAAGCAGACTAGTGCTAGGCTTATTGAAGTGACGAGTAGTGAGAGGCTTATCGCGACGGGAGTCAAGGCCGTTAACGAGGAAGTCCAGAGAATCCTCCGCGTCTCGTGGCGGGAAATGCTGACTACGAATATCGTGGCGCAGAAGGATCTCGAGAGGATAATTGAGATGAGTAAGGGGGACAGGGAGAGGATTATAAACCTCATGATGGGTCTCGAGAGCTACAACAAGGCTATCTCCATTCTAGACGAGGAGAGGCGTGAGAAGGAGAGGAGGAAGAGCGAGCTCGAGAAGAGCATTAGGGAGCTCGAGGGGAAAATTGGAGAGCTCGAGAAGCTCAAGGAGGCGATCGTGGAGTGGAGAAATGCTCTCAGGAACATCCAAGACGAGCTCCCCAAGCTCCTGGAGAGGGAGAAGACCCTAAAGCTGGCCAGAGACTACCTGGAAGAGCTCTACAAAGCCCTGATGGCGAGGTCGAAGATAGAGAGCGAAATTAAGGTCCTAGAGGGGCAGGCAAAAACCCTACGCCAGGCCATAGAGGACGCTGAGAGGCGACTGAGAGAATACGAGAGTGAGTTGAAAGCTATCAGCGAGAAGAGGCCTCTCGTCGCCCAGGAGCTCGACAAGATAGGTAGCGAGCTCAAACAGGTGCAGGAGATGCTGCGCAAGAGCTCAGAGCTTCTCTTGGAGATGAAGAGGTACTACAATGAACGGGAAGAAATTGTGAGCAGGATTAATCGGCTTGCCGAGCGGATCTCAAGCTCCGAGCTCGAGGTAAAGCGCTTGGAGGCAGCCCGTGCTGAAATCGAAGAGCTTAGGGCACAGAAGAGCAGGCTGGAAGAGAGGCTTTCTCACCTCTCTACACCCCTCTGGGTTAAGGTAGGAGCTGTAGTATCACTGTCCGTTGCGGTTCTATCCCTGCTTCTGCTAAACCCACTGGTCTCGGCTTTAGTGTCCCTACCCGGCATTGCCCTGGCACTAATTGCTGCCTGGAGGGTGAAACTCCAGCACTCCCTGAGAGATCAGGTTGTGAAGCTGGAGTCAGAGCTGAAGGCCAGGGAGGCCCTTATCCCGAGCTTCGAAAGAGAGAGAAGCGTGCTCGAAGAACTGCTCAAGGAGAAAAGTGCCCTTGAGGCGCGAGTCAAAGAACTCGAGGAACTGGTGTCTAGAGTTGTCGGCGAATATGGGCTTGGCAGAGAGTCACTTGCAGACGCCATAGATGCTCTGGAGGGAGAGGTTGAAAGGCTCAAGTCCCGGGAAGAGGAGCTCAGGAGGGGCCTGGCAGAACTAGAGGCCGAGGAGAAGGCCCTGGAGGATGTCGAGAAGAGAAGGAGGAACGATGTCGAAGACCTCCAGAGGCAGCTCGAGGAGCTAAGGTCAGGGCTTGGCCGTGTGGAGGAAGAGAGGAGGCGCTTAGAGGAAGAGTACAGAGGTATAGCGCTACCACACCCCCCTCAGGAATTGGCAAGTCTAGCCGAAAGCGGAGCACTCACGCCACAAACCCCTACACTTGACACGGTTAAAGCCGCGATAGGCCGTGTGGTAGACGAGCTGAATAAGATTGCGCAGACTCGCGCCACGTGGGAGACGCGCATGCTAGACCTCAGGGAGAGGATTAGAGAGGCCGAAGAGAAGGTATCCCAGCTGGACAAGCTGAGAGGCGACGCGGAAGCTCTCCGTAGCGAGTTACAGCAAGCCGAAGAAGACATTGCAGTCGCGCTAAAGGCAATCGAGGCCATGAGGGAGATCTCTAAGAAGAGGCGCGAGGCTTTCGCGCCAAGCGTTGAGAACTACATGAGCTGGGTTATCTCGTACTTTACAGATGGGAGGTACAGGGCTGTCAAGCTAAACCCGGAGAACTACGACATAGAGGTATACGACTCTGAGGCTGGGAGGTGGATGCGCAGGGACATATACTCCGGGGGCACAAACGACCAGTTCCTGCTCGCCATGAGGATAGCCTTCACACTAACTCTGCTACCGGGCGCTAAGGGCTCCTACCCGAGGTTCCTGGTGCTCGACGAGCCCCTGGGGTCTTCAGACGTCGAGAGGAGAGAGCGTATAATGAAGTTCTTCACGGGTGAGCTCACAAGGTACTTCGACCAGATATTCCTCATAACTCACGTCGACGTAGACGAGCCCCCAAACTCGACGGTTGTTTACATAGAGGATGGGCGCATAGCAAGGGTTAGCAGGGTGGAGCAACCCGAGGAACAGTAAAGATTAATTCCCAAACTCCCAGTAAGGTTATTGTATGAGAGTCGCCGTCGGCTCAGACGACGTCTACAACATTGCTCTCTTCGTGGCTCAGGAGCTTGAGAGAAGAGGCTTCGAGGTCGTGAAGATGGGTGCTCTTGCAACCGGGAAACCATACCCCTGGCCTAAGGTTGGCCTAGAAGTCGCCCAGCTAGTGGCAGAGGGCAAGGTGAATACAGGCATAGTTATATGCTACACGGGAACTGGTGTGAGTATAGCCGCGAACAAGGTTAGGGGCGTGCGCGCCGCTCTCTGCTTTGACGCAAAGACAGCTAGAGGGGCTAGGCTCTGGAACGACGCAAACGTTCTAGCGCTAAGTGCTAGGCTTCTCTCTGAGGAAGTAGCGAAGGAAATCCTGGACGAGTGGTTCTCCACGAGGGAAATCGACCCATCAGAGAAGGAGAACATAGAGTTCGTTAAGAGGATTGACTCCGAGAGGTGATGCGCTCTGGCTAAGGGGTTTATTAGGGACGAGAAGACACTATTCGACGACTTCGAGGAGAAAACCCCCTACTGGGACTACAGGACGGACAACTATGCGTCCATAACTATCCGTGACAGTAAAGCAGTCCTCTGTAGTGGCCCCACGGAAGCACTATACTACTCGAATGCCGAAATATCCGACGGCAGGTTCGACGACCTACCCTGGGAGGAGAAAACCTTCGAGGCCAGGATAAGGATGTCTGGCCTGCACTACGGCTCTGCAGGATGGGGTTTCTGGAATCACTCAATGGTCTTCGACATAAGCATGCCTATATGGTTCATACACCTCCAGAGCAGGGGCCCGTACCTGTTCCAGGGCTTCTTCGTACAGGCGGGGGTAGGCTTCACGCCAGTAAAAGTCTACAGGGGCTCTCTTCTACTGCCGAGTGCAGTCTCACGAGCAACGGGCGGGGCGATAGGAGTCATAATATACTCCCACAAGCCAGCCCTCCAGGACTTAGACCTCACAGAGTGGCACGTCTACAGGGTAGAGTGGAGGCGCGGGATAGCAAACTTCTACATTGACGATAGACTGGTGGCGAGCCTCCCCGTCAAGAAAGCCGGTTTTAAGGCGAGAGCAGACGTGTGGATAGACAACGCCGTGTTCGGCTACAACAGGCGTGACGCGGGGCAAGTTTACAGGCACTTGACTCAGGAGAACAGGCAGCGGACATGCCTCGAAGTAGACTACGTTAAAGTGTACTAGTAGGGCAGGAACAGCGGGATTATAGACGCGAAGATTAGGGCCGGCAACCCGTCTCCGACCTTGATCTTCTTTACCCCTATGAGGTTAACACCAACGCCTAGGAGCAGCACGCCCCAGCGCTGAGCGCTGGGGGGCTGGTAGCCTGTTAATAGGAGGGAGAGCGCCAGGGCGTAGGACTGCAGGCTCCCAGAGATTACTCTGAAGACGAAGACTCCAACCACTAAGTAAAGTGCCAGGCTCACGAAAGAGCGGAGGTTGTCAAAGACCATGAAGCCAACAACTGCCACGTACTTAGGTATGCCGGCGGCTGCAAAGGCGGTTAGGGAGATCTTTTCATCAAAATCCAACATCAAGAGTCAACATTCCTATTTAACAGAACTTCCATAGAAAAATATTTAAATTTCTTCCTCGAGAAAGAAAATATGAAAATATGTACTTCTTACCCATTGAAGATCCTCTTCATAATACTAATGCTCTTATTGATCTTTAGTACTGATCTGAGTATTGTACAAAGCATAAATGAAAAGTCAAGTGAGGCGCTACGATACCCTACAGAAGACCAGGGTCTCGGCATAAATAAAAAGTCAAGTGAGGAGAGGATTGATTACATTATCATAACAACCTCGAAATTTATTGATCCAGCAATGAAATTAGCCTCATATAAAAATAAAACCGGTACGATTACTAAAGTTATCACTATGGAAACAATGAGTGAGATAGAAATAAGGAATTTGATAAAGAAATATTATGATATCTATGGAATAAGATATGCTTTACTAATCGGTGATATTAATATAATACCTACAGCATACATCTTTAATCCTGCTCCTCTTTCTCCTGAAGAAGAATGGTACGGTTTCAATATTGGCTACACTGCAAGTGACTACTACTATGCTGCATTTGATGAAATTCAAGTTGAAGTACCTACTAGATTCGATTATTTTCCAGAAGTTTTCATTGGTAGATTTCCTGCAAGGAATGTGGAAGAAGCTCACATAATGGTTTCAAAAACAATTCGCTGGCTCGAAAATATAAAGAAAGAAGACAAGATTACTTTCCTCATTGCTGCACTAGGGCAAAACCCACATATCCCATATATTAAAGGCTTCATCCCCCCGTCTGTTAAGGTAGAAACCCTTATTGAGGAGTCCTTAAATAAAGAGACATTTATAAAGACGATAAATGAGCTTAAACCTCATCTAGTGGTATATGTAGGACATGGATACATAGATTCTCTTTCAAATGCCATCTCCATAAGAGATCTTGATAAATTGAGCGTCAAACCTTTTATATTCTTTGCTGATGCATATTTATCGGCGGCCTTTGATACGGAGAATTCACTCAACGAGCAAATCCGGAGAATGGAATCACTTGGAGAAGCATTATTGAGGCATGAAAATGGTGCTGTTGCATACATAGGAGCTACGAGGCTTGTATGGACTAATGGACAAATGGCAAAGTACTTCATGGCATCGCTTCTATTATCTAGAAATCATACTATTGGTGAAGCGTTATATCAGTCAAAGCTACATTTAATACACCACGACTTCGGTCCTTACGATTTTTGGGTTGCAGGTAGGAGGGGAGATAGAATTTTTGAGATGTATTTGAGAGACTTCCTTGCCTACAATTTGTTGGGGGATCCTCAAATTTTTGTTCCATATAAGGAGGAAGCCAGGTTTTTAGAGCAGGGATTAAAACTATCCAAACATGAGAGAGTTGTTATTAATAATACGATTCTTTATGTTGGATATAAATTTGGTTATAAACATGATAAGTATATCCAGGAGATATTCACGAATATAGTAATTGACGGTGGAGAGTTAGTAATAGAAAATTCCATTGTCATATTACCTGAATTTAAGCCCTTTGCTCTCTACCATACTGGTCCCCTGGTTCCCGGTATGCACAGAGCAATTTACGAGGCATATTCAAAGATTATTTTAACATCACAAGATTCTAAATTACTCATTAAAAACTCAAAAATCGTAAATCTGCTCACTCCGTATGGGGAAGAGCATGGACTATTTGGAGCTACCATAAAAGTATTTAAGGGAATTGTAGACATTACTGATAGTTTTCTCATTACTGGCATCACCGTAATACTTAAGGAAACGGAATCAATGAATATTAAGCTAACACATTATACAGCTAGTTTCTCATGCAATGATATTAAAATCTCTAATGTTAATAGTTTTATCTTGACATGGAATATTGTAGCAGACAAGCTAAATAATGTTAAATTGGAGGGTAAATTCAATCATATTGTTTTAACAAATTCTAAAGGTGTATTTATTGAGAAATCGGAGCTTGAAATGCTAGATTCATATAGCTCGGAGGTTACAATAGTTAGTTCTAGTATTAAAGGTAGTAGTGATGGTTACAATAGTACAATGTACTTTATTAATAGCTGGATGCTCATGTGGGGTGGTTCCAGTAAAAGCGTGATATATTTTATCAATTCTTCAAATACTTGCAGTGCTGGCTTATGGAATTCAATCGGCATAGTTATTAATTCACGCGTGAGTGCTATGAACTTATATAATGCGTCAAGTTTAATTATACATAACTCAGAAGTAGAGCCCTTACGTAAGGATCCAAACTCCATCGCTTACAAGTTATCTGATATATTCGTTCTTAAAATAAGACCTTCATGGATTATTAGGAACTTATCTTATGTTCCTACCACTTATTATCCTATAGTTTTTGACTCTCTACTATTCATGGTACGTAATGCATCTTATACTTTAAAACTACCACTTTACGTACATGTAAGTGATGTTGAGAGGTATAAATTTGATGGTTGGTATGTAAATGGAACCCTCGTCAGTAATGAAACGAGCATCGATTTACATGGTTCGCTGATTAACAAGCTCATTAAAACGTTATCTATACCCATTCCTGCCCTTAAGGAGCCTTTAATTCTTCCATGTATTACTATCGACGTCAAGTTGACGGCTAAACAATACTACCTTGAAGTTGTCAGCGAGCAGGGCAGTGCAACAGGCTCAGGCTGGTACGACGAGGGGGCGACAGCTTATGCCTCCATCAGCACAACAATTATACCTATTGATGATAAGAGTAGGTGGGCCTTCCAAGGGTGGAGCGGCGATGCCAGGGGGCAGGGGCAGAGGTCTGAGCCTATAGTCATGAACTCCCCGAAGGTAGCTGTGGCAAAGTGGGCTAAAGAGTACAAAGTCTCTGCATATTCTCCTGTAGGGGAAATATACGTCTGTAGAGAGGACGGAACCTGCATGAGAAACCTAGGTAAGAGCTACTCGGGCTGGCACCCTGAGGGCAGTAGCATCGAAGTTGGTGTAAAAGAGACTTCAATAGGCTTTCCCGTACGGGACGTCTTTGCTGGCTGGAGAGGGCTGGGCCCCTATGACTCTGAAGAAGTTAGCAGGGGTGTTGCCTACGTAAGGGTCGACGCCCCCAAAGAGCTAGAGGCTGAGTGGAGGAAGGACTATACGCCGCTCGCAACCATACTAGCTGTCGTCTCACTGCTCGGTGCCCTGTCTGTATTCCTCGCCGCTAAAGGTTACGTTGCACGCGTGCCTCTCCTCCAGGCATTGAGGAAGACTACAGTTAAGGGAGAGGGAGTAGAGGGTACGCGCGTTAGGGACTACTGCCTCGAGAGGATCCATGAAGCAGAGGGTAAGCTCAAAAAACTCGAAGAGATGAAGGGAGAGCTAGACCCAGAAGTCTACGGCAAGCTCAGGAAGGAATACCTCGACGAGCTTGAGAAAGTAAGGAAAGAGTGCCCCTACTCCTAGGGGGAGCCTCTCCCGCACTTCCTACACTTCGTGAGTACGGGAGGGTTGACCTCCCCGCACTTAGCACAAACCCACCAACCGCTTTCAACAAGCCTCTTTTTGAGGCCACTCAGAGAGGCATTCAACTCGGCGAGAGATTCCTCATACTCCTTCTTGAGCCTACTATAGGTCTCCGTATCCACTTCTCCCCTCGAGTGAAGGTCTTCAAGTCTTGCAAGGTACCCCGAGTACTTCTCAACCTCAGCCCTTAGACCATCAAGTACTCTGAGCTCGTCTTCAAAAGCTAAACCCGTACCAGGAGCCCCGCTTACACGCTCGTGGAAGAAACCTAGGTAACGTCCAGATATCCAGGAGAGAGCTTCGAAAAAATCAGACACGAATAGTGCTCTACGAGCCCCTTCCACGTGTGAGCGGTAGAAGTAGACAACCAAGCCACCAGCAAGAAGCCATCGAGATGCCGGGCGATACCGTGAATAGCCCGATGACCTCCGGGAGGAAGCTCACAACTCTACTCGGAATCCTCTTCCCGGCTAAAACACCCAGAGTAGACCCCACTAGCACCGCAACAGTGTTGACTAGCGTCCCGAGCATCGACTTTTCCTCTTCGGTGTGTCTCAAATATACTTCACTGTAAAGACCTGGAAAGGTTTTCAAAGCAAAATTATTTGGAGCCTACTCACATTCATACATACAACATGTAGAGCTCTGTTCTCTCTATTTTTCCCGTGATAGGATTTACTTTTAGCCCGAGCGTCTCCAGCGTGTCAACCCCCACCACTGGGACAGCTCCGGGGAAAGCGAGCGCCCTTACTGGCCCCCTTCTCCCTTCTATTTCAGCTTCTGCCACAAAAACTCTCGCTTTAATACTTCTCCCGTCGCCGAGTTTTAGGTCTACACTGAAAGGAGTCTCTATGAGGTGTTTTTCGGCGGCCTCGAGTGGTAAGACCGTGAAACTCGCCCCGTAGCGACCAGGATACTGTCGAAGGATAACGTCTCCTTCCCGCGAAAGACTGCCCGGACAGTCACATGGCCCATACCCACGTAACCACAATCTCACCATATAGGGGTTTAATACTTTATGGGCTTTTCGTACAGTCTAGCTGATCGCCTCTCCGCAGTTCTCGCTAGCAACCCGCTCTAAAGGCTCTCGGCACCCAACATACTTTGCTGCACGAGCTTTGGCGAGCTTTCTAGGCGAAACTTGGTTGGCAAAAGTTATCGCACCACTACTCGTCTATTCTAATTAAACATTCCAGAGTTTAATTCCCACATTTACCTATCACCACCTTGCTATTTTTCTACTTTCCCGTGCAGACCAACCTTAAAACCGAGGCTGGTTTTGGACTTAAAGCGAAGGTGAAAGGTCGAGGTGGAAGACGACTCGTCTAGTAAACGCCCCGTAGTTAAACTGCTGGGGCTCCAGACACCCCTCCTCCGCCTCCGCTCTCTCGGCAAGGTTCTCGGGTTTGATGGTATCCCGGTCTACCTGAAGTATGAGGGTGTAAACCCGACGGGAACGCACAAGGACAGGGCTGCCAGGGCGCATGTTGCTAGAGCCGTAGAGCTAGGCATGGACACAATCACTGTTGGCACGTGCGGCAACTACGGCGTCGCTATCTCTTACTTTGCCAGGCAGGCGGGCCTGCGCTCTGTAGTTTTTGTCCCCAAGTCGTACGAGAACAGCAGAGTCGAGGAAATGAAGAGGTACGGCGCACGCGTCGTCTTCGTCGATGGGTCTTACGAGGAGGCCGTAGAGCTCAGCTCTAGAGCGGCCAGGGCCAACGGATGGTACGACGCAAACCCTGGGACTCCTTCGGATGAAGTGAGCTTCGAAGCATACAGCGCTATAGCCGGTGAGATAGTGAGCGAGCTCGGGGATGCCCCCTATGCTGTAGCAGTTCCTGTCGGCAACGGGACAACACTCGCTGGCATATACCTCGGCTTCCTCAGGGCATATCGCGAGGGCGAGGCAACGAGGATCCCAAGACTTATAGCCGGGACTACAGCCCTGGGAAACCAGATCGCGGCGAGCTGGAGGAGGGGCTCGGTGGAGCCTGTAACGATGTCATGGTCTAAAGTCAAGGAGACGCCTGTCAACGAGCCTCTAGTGGCCTACAAGTCTCTTAGCGCCGCCGAGGCCCTCGAGGCGCTGGTTGCGACAAAAGGGAGAGTTTACGAGTTTAGCGATGAGGAGCTCGTTGAAATGGCTATGCTCTTGAGGGTCTTCGAGAGAGTGAGCTCCCTGCCGGCTTCAGCTTCTTCCGTGCTCGCCCTGAAGAGTTTCCTGTCCCTGGAGGAAGTCGACGGCCCCCTGGTGGCGGTGATTACGGGGAGATGGAGACGGATAAAGCACTGATTCTCGCCGAGGGCCTCTACAACTCAACAGACGGGAAGACTGCTCACGGCCTCGTGAGAAAGAGCCTGCGCTACAAGATAGCAGGCGTGATCGACAGCACGCTAGCCGGGCACGACGCAGGCGAAGTCCTCGACGGCAGGCCGCGGGGGATAAAGATATACGCGAGCCTCGAGGAAGCCCTAGAGGAACACCCGGACACAAAGTGCTTAATAATCGGCGTCGCGACACCTGGCGGCAAGCTTCCAGACCTATACCGGGAGATCGTCAAGAGAGCTATTCTCCGAGGCCTCAACATCGTGAACGGCCTCCACGAGTTCCTGAGCGACGACCCCGAGTTAAGCTCCCTGGCCAGGCAAGTAGGAGTCGAGATCATTGACGTCAGGAAGATATACTACAACATGAGGATCTTCTACACGGGCAGGATAAAGGAGGTGAAGGCGCTTAAAGTGGTTGTAATCGGCACAGACTCTGCTATTGGGAAGCGTACAGTAGCCCACATGGTAACGGACGAGCTCAACGCGAGGGGCGTAAAAGCGGTCTTCGTGGGGACAGGCCAGACGGCATGGATGCAGGGTGCAAAGTACGTCTTCGTCCTCGACTCTGTAATAAACGACTTTGTGCCAGGCGTACTGGAGGACGTTGTCTGGAGAGCCTATGTAGAGGAGAAGCCTAAAGTCATAGTCGTACCCGGGCAAGGCTCGCTACTTCACCCCGTCTTTCCGGGGAGCTACGAGATACTGAACTTACTAAAGCCCGAAGTTGTCATACTACAGCACGCTCCAGGCAGGAAGACGCTAGACGGCTTCCCCGAGTACCCCGTGCCACCCCTGGAAAAGTACCTCAAACTAATCGAGATAATAACTGATAGACGCGTCTTCGCGATAACAATCAATACTGAAAACTTATCGCCCGACGAGGCTAGAGAGGCTGCGAGAGAGCTTGAGGCAGAGTACGGCATCCCCGTAGTCATACCACTACTCGAGAGCGTGGGGCGAATAGTCGACCTCATGCTTGAGAGCTTCCCGGAACTGGGTGGCGGCCGACGAAAAGCCTTAAGTGTTTTGACAAGATAGTCGTCGGCCCCGTCACGGTTAAACAGCGCTCGGCGAAGATAAAGTACGAGCTCTTCTTCGAGGGGGTCAGGAAGGAGTACGTGCTCATACAGTCGTACCCCGAGGACGTGAGCGTCAAGGGATTTGACGAGATCTCAACTCTAGCCGGGATAACGCCGGCCGTGAACTATGGGCTATTTACAGACACCATCGAGATCAGAGCCCCCCTCCACGAGCTCGACTACAGGTACTTTCTCAACATGATGGACGTCACTGCGCGCGACATCTTCGTAAACCGGATCGTGAACAGGACTGGGCTGATTAAGGAGGAGTACATACCCCGTGAAGACGAGATCACGCCGGACATGGCGAGGCCGAGAGCCGAGGTACAGGTGAGCGAGACCTTCCAGGGGAGTAGCCTAGACGTCGAGCCCGACTACTCGAAGTGCGCAGTCATGTCCTCTGGGGGCAAGGAGAGCCTGCTGACGTACGGCCTGCTTCGCGAAGCCGGGTGCGAGGCATACCCGTACTTTGTAAACGAGTCAGGAAGGCACTGGTATACTGCCCTCACGGCTTACAGGGAGCTAGTGGCGAGAGACCCGAAAACCAGGAAGGTCTGGACGAACGTCGACAGGCTCTTCGCTTTCATTGAGAAGAACATGAGGATAGTAGTCCCATATTACTGGAGAAAGAACCGCGAAATATACCCCATCCGGCTCTTCTGGTACGCCCACTACATCTTCTCCGTCTTGCCGCTAGCCCTCAAGAACAGCGTCGGGAACATCACAATGGGCAACGAGTTCGACGACCCCTCGGGACTAACCTTCGAGTACAAGGGGATAAGACACTACTACGCAACCTACGACCAGTCTCTCGACTTCGACACCTACATGACAGGGTGGTTCCAGAGGCGTGGAGTAGGGGTAAAACAGTGGTCACCCCTCAGGCCTATTAGCCCCATAATAGTCCTCAGGATACTGTTCAACAGGTACCCAGACCTGGCAGTACTTCAGACAAGTTGCCACTCAACACACATCGAAAACGGCGCAGTGGTGCCGTGCGGGACGTGCTTCAAGTGCAACGGCGTCCTGCTAATGATGCTCGCAGAGGGCTTGGATCCGACGCTCATAAGGTATAAGAAAGAACACGTGGAAACTCTACCCGAGAGGATAGAGAAGGGCTTAGTAAGGCTCGAGGAGTCCCTCGTCAAACACTCTCTGTACCTTATAGCCCAGCGCGGGCTGTGGAAACTGCCACGGACAGAGCCTGTGTGGCACGTTGAGATGATACACTTCGACAACGTAAATGCGAGGTACGACTTCATACCCCACAGAGAGATTCGCTGGAGGGTTCTGGACATCTTCGAGAAATACACCCGTGGCTACGTGAAGCTCCTGGACTCAAAATGGGTGCCCATGGCCGAGGAGGAGGTCGAGCGGGCCAAGAACCTCTAGCCCACTCCTACTCTCCCTACTCAGCCCTCTAGAGGTTGACCCGGAAACCGGCGTCTTCCTTCGTCATTAGAACCCTCACGTTCTTTATGCCCAGCTTTGACATGCTCTCGACCCACTTATTTGAAAGCGCTACTGCCGCTACAGCTCCCACGAGGTGCGCTTTAGCCTGTTCTACAATAGAGGCCAGAGCGGAGAGAGACTGGAAGTCGTTCACGACGCTCTTTACGACAAGCACCTTGCTGTCCTTCTCGATGCTGTCCTTCGGCACGTGTAGGTATATGATCTCCCCCCTCTCCCCAGACGTGTAGGACGCTGTTAGGAGCTTCCCCCAGTTCCCGTATGCTCTCTCAGAGGCGACTGCGACATCCGCAAGGAGCCACTCCGCCACCACCACTGCCAGGCCGGCGTTGCGCTCGGGATACGTCAGCACTATGTCGACCTCGAGGCCCGAGTAAAACTTCCACACTACGTAGCCTATCAGGTTTAGTATCCGCGGGTTGAAAAGTATCCTCCACTCCTCTACGACTCTGTCCTCCTTTACGAGACTCTCCCTGAGCGCTCTCTCAACGAGCCTCTTCTCTCGTATAGCGTCCAGGATCTTCTTAGCAGTCTGTCTCTCCGGGAAATGGGAATAGCTTGTATACCTCCACAAGACCTGTGCCGGGACGCCTAGAAGCTCCTCAAGCTCCTTGAACGTGTAAACCTCTTTCAAGCCACTAAGCAACCTGGCAACTATATACGAGCTCTCCTCCCCCTCGCTCGACATTAGCAATTCCAGCATTAAGAAAGAGAATAACATATTTATGTCTAAAGTTTCTGCCGGCTCCCCTCTCCATCCTCTTCTTTAATCCCCTCCTCCTGTCCGCCCAGTATGCCTTCAAGCTCCTTTCGAGTCTCCTCCTGGAGCCGGTGGATCTCCTCAACCTTGCTCCGGACTTTTTCAAGCCAGTCACGGCTACACTCAATACCCTTGTGAACGAAGAACGCTATCCCCTCATTTCTACTCTTGAATATCCCGGCTTCGACCAGCAAGTCGATCACGCTCAAGTCGGCCTGAGGTAGCCTGACGGAGGAAATTATGGTAGAGGGGGCTCTGAGCCACGAACCAGATAGAGCCTCTCTTATAATGCGGTCAATTTCCCTCAGGGCCTCGTCGAGAACCCTGAAGTCCCCCTTGACTACCTTGACTCCACCGGGAACTTCTACTGCTACCACCGGGAACCTCCTGCGGCCCCTCCTACCCCTGAGACTATCCTTTATGGAGTCGATAACGTCGTCAAGCCTGTCCTCTAGCTCGTCAAACATCCCCTCATCCACTACGTCCTCGATGTAGTCCTTTAGGTCGGAGTACACGGGGCTCCCAGGGCTATAGCGCGATGCGGCGCGGAGCAGGAGCTCTCTGGCCTTAGTCTTTGCCGCAAATTTCAGATTCTTTAGTTCTGACTCGAGTTTTCTAGCCTCGACTAGAAGGGCTAGAAGGTCGGCCTCTGAAGCTGCGTTCCTGTAGCTCGCCTCTATCGAGGAGAGTTTTTCTCCAAGCTCTGCTAGCTTGGCTAGTGTCTCTTCTCTAATTTTCTTGGCTTCTTCAAGAATATGCTTTAAGTCCTCGCTTTCCATGTGTAACGTAACGTTACATAAATATATAAAGTTTTCCTGGTAGTGCTCTTGTATGAGAAAAGTTGAGAACATCTACCTCATTCTTCACCCCCGGCCAGCCTACGTCATAGGGAGTGGAGCTGTAGGCGAGAAAGTAAACTTCATGGCGGCGAGCTGGGTGTCGCCCATTGCCGAGGAGCCACCGCTCGTCGGCGTAGCGATTGATGTCACCAGCTACACTCACGAACTGCTAGAGAGCTACGGTGAATATACGGTGAATGTATTGCCGGTAGATAGAGTCGAGGACATTTATTTCTATGGTAGCAGGAGCGGTCGGGGCGTAGATAAGTCGCAGAGGCTGAGCTACAGAAGGGGCGTGAAGGTGAGGGCTCCCGTCCTAGAAGCCTCGATAGGCGTGCTAGAGTGCAGGGTTTTCGAGAAGGTCAGGGCAAAGGACGTTACGTTCTTTATCGGCGAAGTACTCCACGCGGAGGCCGACGAGAACTTGTTCGACGAGAAGAGAGGCTGGAACCTTAAGAAGGTGAACCTGCCTCTACACAACTGGGGGAGAGGCTTCTACGACGTCGGGAAGTTCTACCTCGTGGGCTCGAGTGATTAGAGGAGAGAAGTGATCTCTATTTCTATAACTGGGACGGATTTTTCCTCTGTTTCCTCTCCAACTTCCTCGCTGTATATCTTTATCTGCCCGTATGCTATCTTACCGCCCGTCATGCGCTTTACAGACTCTGTCACTTGGGCTGCCTTCGAGATGTTGTGCCCCCTGGCTTTAATGACGAGTTTTCTCGTACCTTTCTTCAAGAGCGTGAGGACTTCCAGGATATAAGTGCTTGCGGGCTTCTCCCCAACGTATATTACCTCTTGTTGCGACATACAATTCAACAATTGGATTTGAAGAGATGTTAATTTATCTTGTGCAAGAGTGCTACGTGCTTAGGACGACTAAGAGTCCTTCTGGAGTTTTGTCGGTCTTCACAAGTCCCTTCTCTTCCAGCTTCCTGACACGCCTGAGCGCCGTTGTTGAGGGTAGCTCTAGGCCTTCGCGTATCTCCCTGAGGTATGCCCTGCCACCACGGCTCTTCAGGAACTCGATTATAGCCCTGTCCTCCTCGCCGAGCAAATCGGCTCCGCGCTTACCCCGCCTAAGAGTAATGTAGCCCAGGACTACCGCGGCAATAGCGGCAATTGTGAAGAGAAACACGTCCTGCCATTGCTTGGCTAAGCCCGGCTGGGTAGGTGTCGTCTGCTGTGGCTGAGCACCAGAAGGTACTTCAGCGATACTCACCGAAAGATCCCCGTTAAGCCTGCTGTAGCGGAGAACAAGGTATTCGCCTGCTCTCTGGATGCTGTCGGGGATGGGCTCCACGCCTAGCAACGCGTAGTTGCTGTGAATGTATAGCTCAAGGCTCTGGTTCCAGGACTCGATGACCAGCTGGGCGGGGTCGCCCGCCGGGAGCCTCGACACGAACGTGATATTCACGGCCTCGCCTTCCCGGGCCATGAACGTCAGAGTGTTGCCAGTAAAGTTGTACAATGGGGCAACTCCCAGGCTACTTGAGACGCTAATGGCTTGAACCTGGCCCGGAAGCATCAAGGTGAATATGCCGTCGCGTGGAGCCGTTGCAGTAATGCTGCCCTCAATGCTCCCTCCTGGGAGTATATACAGTCTTTCGGCCCCTTGTAGCCCCTGGGATAGCACGCTGACGGTACAGAGCAAGAAGCAAAGAGTGAATCCAAGAAGAGCCTTTTCCTTTACGGTCACAAAATATCAGCACCGCCCAAGGCTTATAAACATTGAGCTGTTTTACGCGCGAGGCTACCGGCCGAAGAGGCCCTTCAAGAATTTTACTAGACCCTCTAGTGCCAGGGCTACCCGCATGTACAAATCGCGTAGCCACTCAGCGATGGTGTCCCATATGCTCTTCGCAGGCTGAGGCTGTGTCGGCTGAGGCGATGGCTGGGGCTGCTGTCCCGGCTGTTGTACCTGGGGCTGCTGAACCGCAACGCTGGACGACTTTGCGAGGTCTAGCACTAGGCTCCCAAGCTCCGACGCCAGCTTTAGATAGGCCAGTCTATCTGCATCCGACGAGGCGAGCAGGCTCTGGTTGTAGAAGTATATTGCCACGAGGAAGTCTTGCGTTGCAGACGCTATCTCGAGGGCCCTCCTAGACGAAATATCCAGGTACACTCTAGAGCCACTAGCCCTCTCCTGGAAGTCGAGCATCGCCGCCTCGGCCAGGGCAATACTCCTCGTAGCTGCTACAGAGGCTAGGAAGTACCTGTTTGAGCTGTAGAGGGAAGTTGCCGCAGTGTAGTACGTTCTTGCATAGTCCAGCAGCACCGAGGGTGAGCCCGCCTCCGAGAGCACTGAGTACACGTAGGGCCACGTCGACCTCGCTATCGCAACGTAAGTGCTTGCCTGCTGGTAGGCGCTCGCCGGCTTACCCTGGGGCAGGCCCTCTATCCAGAGCTTTGCCTCCTCGAGGAGCGCGGAGGCATATGCAAGGCTCTGGAGAGCACCTTGAGGATCCGACGACCACATGGAGGCCGAAGAGTTGAAGAGCCTGGAAGCCCTTATTACGAGATCCCCCGCGATTACCTTGTAGTTCAGTTCCGCGAAGCTTCGGGCTTCCAAGTTCTCTACGAGGGACATGTACCTTGAAATATCCTCCCGTATGTTATCAACTTCTGTTTCAAGTTTTCTCCCAGTGGAGTAGTCCACGATGAACTTGATCCACCTCGACGTTGCGATACTCGAAGTCAGTAGGAGTATGCTCCCGGCGTTGTTCCTGTACCTTCTCGCCGTATCGAGGTACGAACCAGCATAGGTGTTCAGGTAGTTGAGAAGAGCGTTCTTGGTGAACGAAGTGAGGGGGGAGCTGTTCACATATGACCTGGCACTGCTCAGCTCGGCGACGGCAATCCTTTCAAGGGTGCTCCAGATGTCGCTAACTTTCCTCACTACTGCGTCGCTGACAGCAGGGTTGGCGTACGCGCGCGGCTTAAACTGCACGTTGAAGAAATAACGCAGGGCTTCCTCGATCGTCGAAACCTCTACGACACGAAGGCCCCAGTTCTTCATAGCGTACTCCGTTAGGTTTACGGTGACAGGCTGAGTCGAATATATCTCGAATGGGCCTATCCTCCGCACGACAACCCTGTAGGTTGTCACGATACCCTGTCCCGGCGGGACTAAGAACAGCCTAGCGCCACGAGAAGCCATGGCCTCGGCCTTCTCGTAGACCCCTCCAACAGGCCCTACAGTGCCGTCGGGAGATATCATGCCCGTAACGGCAACAGACCTGTTCACAGGCAGGCCTGTGAGGGCGGAGTACACTGCGACAGCCATGGCGACGCCTGCACTGGGGCCGCCCACGATCACTGCGTCCGTCTTCACCTTGAAGTAGAAGTTGTACCTGCTAAAGTCGAGTCCCAGTAGACTGCAGACGACCCTTGCCGCCGTTGTGGCCGCGCCCTGGAAGTCCTCTTGGGTCAGGGAGTACGTCGAGACGTAGACGTCGCCCCACCCCTCTGTCACAAAGACGCTAATATTCGTAGCCGAGCCAACGTAGCCGCTCTCCGTCTGAGATACTGCCGGTGCAAGCACCCACGCTGAACCAACAACCCTTAATTGTTGCAACGGGTACGCCTGCAAGAGGAGGGAGCTGAGTACAATTGCAACAGTAACCAGGGAGGAGATCCTCCTAACCACATGCCCTAGGGGATAAAGCGAGGTATTAAGAGTTTCATCCCCCTCTATCGTTATCCGCCTACGTGCTTGTGCCTGCCCGTGCGCCGCCATCTCCCACACGTCCTAAATCGGAAAGTTTATGTTGATGAATATATAAAGATTCTGATGATGGAGTATGTCAGAAGTAATAAGAGTTGGAAGAAGGTATACGATTGTAATACCGAAATTCGCTAGGAGGGAGCTAGGCATAAAGGAAGGGGATCTACTCCTTCTCAGAGTCGAGGGCCAAAAAATAGTCCTGGAACCCAAGCGTTCAAACCCGTTTAAGGTTCTCGAAGATGTCATTGGAGACGTGTATAGCGAGGACAGAGATGAGAGGGTAGCCGAAGAGTGGTTGAAGAATGCCAGTAGCTGACACGGAGTTACTCTTCGCTCTAAACCCCAAGGACAAAAAGCACGAATTAGCGCTAGAACTTATTTCAAGGATGAGAGGGATCAAGGTTCCAGACGTCGTCCTCCTCGAATTTGTAGTAGTGTTGAGAGCTAGAGGGAGAAGCCCCAGGGAAATCCGCGAGGCACTAAACGCTTTCAGAGACATTTTCGAGGCATACAGGATTAGAGAAGTAAAGACGCTCGACGCAAACCTACTAGTTCTCCAGAGTTCAATCGAAGAGACTTATGGCCTAACATTCTTCGACAGCCTTGTTGCAGCGTCCGCCCTGAGGCTCGACCAGGCAGTAATCTCCGACGACGCGGCTTTCGCTAAAGTGCCGGGGTTAGCACTAATCCCCATCTCTAAACACCGCCCCTAAGGTTTATCCGGCCGCGGGGGTACTGGTACTACTCGAGAAGCATGATCGAAGAGTACTCCTTCGGCAGGATTAAGGTTCAGGGGAGAGTCTACACTAGGGACATCATAGTGAGCAATGAAGGCGTCGTCGTGGAGAACTGGTGGAGGAGGGAGGGGCACATCCTCTCTCTAGACGACATCAGAGGGATCATAGAGCAAGTGAGGCCTAACGTACTCGTCGTCGGTTCCGGCTACTTCGGGGCCATGAAAGTCGGCGAGGACGTCATGGACTACTGCAGAAGCAGGAGCATTAGAGTCTTTGTGGAAAAGAGCGGGGAAGCAGTAAAAATATTCAACAGGCTTGTCTCTGAAGGAGAGAAAGTTTTGGGGGCATTCCACCTGACATGCTAGCAGGGGAAAAAGTTAATTTTATGCACGCGCTAGGAGTACTGGGATGAAGAAGGGTCAAAGCGCGGCTGATTGCTGAAGAGACCGCTACAGGCTGACCTCACCCTCCGACCTCTTTCTCCGTGGCCCTCCTCTTAACGGCCCTGTCGAATATTATCCAGTTCCTGTACCACTCCTCGTTCTCCTCCTTTAGGAGCGCGAGAACCTCCTTCATTAACTCCTTTGTAGTTATCTCGGTTACCTTCCTCTTGAGAAGGTCGCCCTCAACAATCTTCCCAATTCTCCTGGCCGCATCAAGAGGCGCCCCGGCTTTGAGGCAACTCACAACTATTTTCTCAACGGCGAATTCCTCTCTACTCCCATCTCTCTTTATAACCGTAATGCCCATACAGTATACTACATTTTAAAACCAAGATAAAGGTTTTACTACCAGCCTAGCTTCGAAAATTTTTACCATATAATAGCGTAATGAAATTTCAGCCTTAGAAGGCTGGAAGCTGAGGCATCTTTTTATAGAGGGGGATCCCTATACCCGGTGTGTCGGGAACGACGTTAGGGCTAGACGAGAAAGTTGAAGCAGCAATATCCTACCTCTTGTTCTTCGTCACAGGAATAGTAATCCTCTTGCTAGAGCAGAAGAGCTACTTCGTGCGATTTCACGCCGCACAGTCTACAGTCACGTTCATAGCACTCTACGTACTCTACGTGCTCGCAGAGTTTTTCCCAGGAGAACGGCTCTTAAGAGCTCTGATAGCCATTCTCTATGTGATTTTCTGGGTTGTCGGCATAGTAAAGGCCTATAGTGGCGAGCTGTACAAGTTCCCAGTCTTGGGGGACATTGCAGAGATGCTAGTAGGCAGACGCTAATTACTGCTGGTCATCAAGCATAACCTTTTAAAACTGAGAAGATAAGCTTTCCCTCACATGTCAGGGACAGCAGGGGAGACAGCCGCGAAGCTCTTTAAAGCGATAGTAGATGGCGACGAGGAGCTCTCGAGGGGGGCTACGAGAAAGCTCCTGGAGGAAGGCTTAGACCCCCGGGACATAATCACCCAGATACTCGTGCCGGCGATGAGAAAAGTGGGGGAACTCTACGAGAAAGGCGAGTACTTCATACCGGAACTCGTGATGTCTGCAGAGGCTTTCAGGGCGTCTATGGAGATACTCAGACCCCACTTCAAGGAATCCGGCATGCCGGTGAAGGCGGTCGCGGTATTCGGCACTGTTAGGGGCGACATCCACGAACTCGGCAAGAACCTAGCCGTCGCCGTCTTCGAGGCAGAGGGTTTCCAAGTAGTGGATCTAGGCGTTGACGTCCCGCCCGAGAAGTTTGCCGAAGCAGTCGTCGAGCACAACGCGAGGATTGTTGGGATGAGCGCGCTGATGACGACGACTATGCTCGAGCAGAGAAACGTCATTGAGGAGTTGAAGAGGAGGGGCCTACGCGACAAGGTCATCGTCATAGCTGGGGGAGCCCCAGTAACGGAAGAGTGGGTCAAAGAGATAGGCGCCGACGTATGGGGGCGCGACGCCTTCGAGGCAGTCAGGATAGTCAAGAAGATGCTCGGGGTGGAGTAGATGCCCAGACCCGTCCTTACGCTTCTGTCTAGGGATGAGGTCGAAGAAATACACTCGAAAGCCATCAGCCTGCTGGAGAGCGTCGGGATATTCTTCGAGGACAAGGAGGTTGAGAAGTTTCTGCTAGACAACGGCCTCGAGCTCAAGAACGGCCGCGTCCTCTTCAGGGAGGATGCGGTGAGGGAGGCTTTGTCGAAGGCTCCGAGGAAAATCCCCCTCTACGACAGAGACGGCAACCTCGTGTCAGTTCTAGGCGAGGGTAAGACCATATTCAACCCGGGCTCGGCCGCAATCAAGATACTAGACTTTGGATCAAGCGAGCCGCGGAACCCCCAGCTAAAGGACTTGAAAGACCTAGTAGTCCTCGTCGACGCACTGCCGGGCTTCAAGGCGCAGAGCACGGCGCTCGTCCCCTCAGAAGTGCCGAACGAGGTCAAGGATGCCGAGAGGCTCTATGTCGTGCTTAAGTACTCTGCCAAGCCTATAGTCACTGGCGCCTTCACGGTCGAGAATTTACCTCTAATGGTTGACATGCTCAGAGCCGTAAGAGAGGACTACCGCGCGAGGCCATTCGCAATATTCGATGTCTGCCCTACTCCGCCTCTAAACTGGAGCAGAGTTACGTCCAGGAACCTCGTAGACCTTGCCAGGCTTGGCGTGCCAGCCGAGATAATATCGATGCCCGGGCTGGGAGGGACGTCTCCCGTCACCGTCTACGGGGCAATAGTCCAGCACCACGCTGAGGTTCTAAGTGGCATTACTATAAGCCAGCTAGTATCCCCGGGTGCGCCAGTGATATACGGTGGTTCGCCCACGCAGATACACCCCTACTTCGGCACTGCCGTCATAACCGCCCCCGAAGCCGTCCTAGTGACGCTAGCATACAGGGACATAGCCAGGCACTTCTCGCTCCCAGTACACGGTTACCTCGGCCTCAGCGACGCGAAAGCTGTGGACTACCAGGCCGGGGGCGAAGCCGCGTACACAGCCGTACTCGCCGCAGTAGCAGGCTTCGACGTTGCGTCTGGTCCCGGCATGCTGGAGTTCGAGAGCGTACAGTCCCTCGAGAAGCTCGTCCTGGACAACGAAGTATGCTTGATGGCTGAGAGGGTAGCGAGGGGCTTTAGCGTAGACGCAGAGGCCCTGCAGGTGATCAGGGAAGTGGTGCTCGAGAAAAAAGGTAACTTCTTAGCTCACAAACATACGCGAGCAAAGTATAGGGAGGAGCTTCACTTGCCGAGGGTCTGGGATGTGAGCTCTAGGGGGAAGGAGAAGAAGCCGTCCCTGCTACACTGGGCTCATGAGGAGGCTCAGAGAATACTTAGGGAGCACAAGCCTCCTATGCTAGACGGCGACAGGCTAGCACTGCTCGACAGTGTTAGGAAGAGGCTCTGGGAGAGAGTGGGCCAGAGCCCTCCAGCTATCTAAAGGAACCTTTTTGACAAGGCAACCTTAAGTGGGTTGGAGACCAGAACCATAGAGGAAGCCACGAGTGCGTACGCTACTCCCCTGGGAGTTAGCCTCGTGACTATGAAGCCAGAGAGGGCCATAAGGGTGAATACCAGTGTGGTCAGGGTCATCGATATTATCAGCTCCCGGCAGGGCCTAGAGCTCCAGAACCACCTCCTCTCTCTGACCTGGAGAATCCTAAACTGGCTCATATAGACGAGCGATAGGAGGAGCATGCTTCTCGAAGTACTCCAGTCCAAGCCTAGGTGGACGTACGCTGTCCACAGCACTATGCTGGATGGAACCAGGTAGAAGAGGGCTAGTGGGAGTGAAAATGCCAGGATTCTGCGAATATCCCACCTTGCAGGCTTCAACGACGGGTATTGGTTGTCCGTAGCTATGGACATGGTGAGGAAGTCATTAGCCAGTAGGAGTAGAGCCATGTCTAGTGGTGTGAGAGCCATTCTCCTGAACCACACCATCGCCAGCAGTACAACTCCTATTGCCTGAGTAGTCTTCACGACCTTGTTCACTACCCATGTCAGAGCCCTCTCGTGGGTAACCCGGCTTATCCTCACTGCGTCAACGATGACGGAGAGCCCAGATTTCACGAGGACGATGCTTGCCGCGCTCTTCGCTGCATCAGTAGCATTCTCGACGGCAATCCCGACCTCAGCTTGGCTCAGGGCAGGCGCGTCGTTGACGCCATCGCCGGTTACAGCTACTACGTGGCCTCTCTCCTGGAGTTTCTTCACTATATTGAACTTGTCCTCCGGGAAGACCTCCGCGAGGCCGTCAATACTCTCGACGTCCAAATCGGCTCCGGTTCTACGCGCAGACACGACGTTTTCGCCTAGACCTATTGTCCTAGCAACCTCCCGTGCAGCAGCCTCATTATTGCCAGTAAGCATTACCGGCCTAACTCCAAGCCCCTTCATCTCCTGTATCATCTCCTTCGCTTCTGGTCGTGGTGGGTCAATCAAGTGGATAAAGCCTATTAGTCTCAGGCTTTTTTCACGCTCTTCGCCTACAGCTACGGCCAGCGTCCTGAAACCCCTCTTCGACACATCTGCGAGTTTTTCCTCGAAGAACCCCTCCTCGTCTCTACTCCCGCTACACAGCTGGAAAACTGTGCGAGGCTCTCCCAGGGCAATCCTCAGCACTCTCCCATCTTCCTCTACGAAAGCCTCGCTCCTCTTCAAGGAGGGGTCGAACGGGATAAAGCGCAAAAGCCTAAGCCCGCTCTTGTCTACTCCAATCTTCTTCGAGTACTCGATAATCGCTAGGTTTAGGGGGTCTAGCGACTCCTCACGGGTAGTGTACAGTGCGTACTCGACAACTTTACTCTCATCGACACCCAGGGCGTCCACGCGGGCAACCTGGAGCCTATTCAGAGTTATCGTCCCCGTCTTGTCGAAGCAGGCCGTGTCGATTGAAGCAAGATTCTCGGAGGCACTAAGCCTCGTCACTAAAGCCCCGCGCCTCGAGAGCTCGAGAGCGCCGTAGGCCTGGAGTATCGTGAGAACGGCCGGCAAAGCGACTGGAACGGACGACATGAGGAACACGACTCCCAGGCTGGCTAGCTCAACAACGCCCCACCCCTCGTATGCGCCTAGCACAAGTGACACAGCTAGGCTTGCAACACCGAGAAGAACCATGTACCGGGTCACTGCAAGGACAGTCTCTTCCTGTAGAGACCTAGACTTAGCGGCCTTCACGAGCTCTACTGTCTTGCCGAAGTAGGTTCTGCTACCCGTGTTTACAACGACGCACTTGGCTTCTCCACGCTTGACTATTGATCCCGAGAAAAGGATATCTCCGCTCTTTTTCTCAACAGGGAGGCTCTCACCTGTAAGAGCCTACTGATCAACGAGGACATTACCGTCTATAACTTTGGCGTCTGCTGGGACGATACTGCCTAGTCTCAAGAAAACTATGTCCCCCGGTACGAGCTCTCTAGCATCTCTCTCAACCCACTCCCCCTCGGAGGACACTCACCCTGATGCTTAGCCTCTTCTTCAACGCCTCAACAGCCTTCTTGCTAGACCGGGCGTGTAAGTGCCCGAGAGAGGCATTAAGCACGAGCAAGCCTACCATGATAATGGCTTCGATGTATCTACCAGTTACGTACGACAGGATGGCCGTGACCTCCATGAGCCAAGGAAGCGGCCCCCAATACCTCTTCAGATACTCTACTAGGGGGTTCTCCTTCTTCTCTACTACCTCGTTGGGGCCCACCTCTGCCAGCCTCCTCGCGACTTCCTCCTCGCTTAAGCCACTAGGAGAACTCCTAAGAATATTGAGGGCCTCCTCTATGGATAGGCTCTCGAAGTCCAACGTCCGGTAAGCTGGAGCTGAACTATCCATATTAAGTGACATAGAGTTAATGTTCAGAAAAAGTTTCTTTAATAAACTTTTTCTCCTTTTACGGCTTTCCTCTGGCTCTCCTAGCTTTGCAGGCGAACCTGGCCTCGGCGATCAGCTCTCTCAGCTCTTGTGACGTCTGAAGAACTTTAGCCTTGTCTTTGGCCTTTACGGCGTCCAGTAGGGTGTTCGCGGCGGAGACTAGCTTGTCTGCGAGTGTTGCGTTGCAGGGCCTTATGATGACTGCTAGTTGTCTGGCTGTCTGGGCGAGGTTCTCGACGCGTTTCGCTTCCGCTAGGAAAGCAATGTGCTCGTGGTACTCAAACATCGTGGCTCTAAGCTTAGCAAGAGCCTCCAGGGCTCTCCCAGAGTTTACCAGAGACTCTATCTCTGCAATTCTCTCGTCGGCCCACGCCTTAAACTCACTAGCTACTTGTGGGTTAATCTCCTTCAGCTTCTCGTAGGTGCGGTTAAAGATGGCCTTGAGCCGTTCAAGCTCGCTGGAGACGTGCCTAGCCCTCAACTGTAGGGCTAGTGAGAACACGAGCCTCTCGGCTTCCTTGACTTTAGCCCAGGCCTGCCTAACCAGCTCTACGGCAGAGGCAGTATCGTTGGCCTTAAGTTTCTCGGAGGCCTGGTTCAGGAGGCTTGAAGCCTGGCTTAGAAGGGAGAGCACTTGAGACGCGTCCACCCCCTTCTCCTGCATCCTCTCTGCAAGCCTCTGAATAGCTCTGACCTGGTTGCTCAGCGCCCGTATCTCGGCCTCAACGCTCCTAGCAACAAACTTCTTCCTAGCCTCCAGGATCTCTGGTACAAGCTGCCTAGCAATAGATACCAGCTCGACTCTAGCCTCACGTAAGAGTGCAAGGCTCTCGTTGTATTTTTCACTGCTAGCAAGAGCCGATGCGTTCTCTAGTAGTGCCTTTACGAGGCCTAACTGCTCCAGGAGTTCCTGTTGCTTTGTAGCATTACTGACTCTATTCTTTACGAATGTCTCGAGCCTTGCCGTCTCGTTCTGCAGAACGGATATTAGCCTCTGGATCTTCTCAGCCTGGGGGCTCTGGGCTTGTGCCTGGACGAGCGCTAGCGGGTATGCTAGTATCAGCACCAGGAGGGCTGTTGCGACTACTGCTTTTTCCACCCCCTTCACCACTCATGACAGTGCCTTCTCATTAGATAAGGATTGTAGCGGTTTTAAGTGAAACTATAGTTTTTAGTGAAAAATCAAAATAAAATAGCCGAAAATATTAGGAAAAGAAGAAAAACAGCCTAAGCCTGTCATTTCTTGTGTGCGTAGACCTCCTACTCACCCGGAGGAGTATAAGAGCATTCCAGGATCGCGAAGTCCCGGACGAGCTAGTAGTTAAGGCGGTCGACATTGCGAGGCACGCGCCCAGCGCCAGGAACAGACAGCCGTGGCGCGTGATAGCCGTGAGAAACCGGGCTACTCTCAGAGAACTCTCGCAGGTAGCACCTGGGGCTAAGCCCTTAGAATCCGCGCCCCTAGCTCTAGCAGTAGTCGTAAAGCCGGAGCTGAGCCCAGTTTCATTTATGCTCGACGGAGCCATCTTTACGACGTACCTCTGGCTAGCCCTGCACTCCCTCGGCCTTGGAGCAGTCTGGATACAGACTCTAAGACAGCCGAGGTACGCCGAGATACTGGGGATACCCCCAGGAGAGGTTCTAATAGCCATCCTAGCCGCAGGGTATCCCGCCGAGTCACCGCCGCCACGCCCCAGGAAAAGCGTAGAAGAGTTATTAACGTGGATGTAGGGCTATGGAGGCAAGTAGAGTACTGCCCCAGTCTTTCTACGCTAGGAGGCCCGACGTTGTAGCCGCCGAGCTCTTGGGTAAGTTGCTCGTCAGGGTCATAGACAGCAACAGGATAGCAGGAGTCATAGTCGAGACAGAAGCCTACTTCGGCCCCGAGGATCCGGCTAGTAGGGCAAGGCACAGGAAGGGGGATCTAGCGGAGACTATGCGGGGGCCTGTAGGCTACACGCTCATCTACGGCGTCCACAGGCAGTGGCTGCTGAACATTGTAGCCCACGAAGAGGGGGAGTACGGTGCGGTTCTGATACGCTCGATAAAAGTAAGCGATACGGTGGTGGAGGGGCCTGGGCGTCTGACGCGGTACTTATTAGTCGACAAGAAGCTTCACAAGAAGCCAGTATACGACCCCTCAAGTGGACTGTGCATCCTAGACTTTAGAACTGCTGGCCCGGATTGTATAGAGAGGAGGAAGAGAGTAGGGGTTAGGAGAGACTTAGATGTTCCGCTGAATTTCTCTATAAGGAGTGAGTGTTACCCTGTCTTCTCTACTCATTTCCCCTAGCGCTTCTCGCTTTGTGGCCCAACTTTAGAGAGTGGAATCTACTACTTACCATCACGCCGCTCCACCGAGTGGAATATTGCTGGGGCATTATGAACCCCTGTTAGGTCACGTGTAAGGGAAGCTAGTATTCTTGCGGGAAAATATGTCCTAGATTTTTTCAACAAGCTCTTTTATGAAGAGAGACCTGGTGAGGACGGCTAGCTTGTCTAACCCCCGGTGGATTACGACTCTACCACAATCAACTATCCTAAGGACTTTCTCCTCAAATATCCTGGTGTCCACGCTAGGGTCGAAGACTAGCTCGTCGATCCCGAAGAGGAAGAGGGGCCCGGGAGCCTTCTCGAGGTCTTCGCGCGAGAGCACTAGCCTGCCGACATGCCGTATAAACACCGGCCTGCCCTTCAAAACCCTGCTGGGTATGAGCCTCTTCAGTATTTCCGGCGTGTCCTGTGGGATGCCCACGAGTTGCGGGCCCGCGTCGGCTAGTGCTAGCACAAGCTTAAAGGCCTGGGATGCCAGGGCGCCGACGCTGAGGCCCATCCTCTTGGCTAGTGAGGACATCTCCTCGTAGGCTGACGCGTCAACCCCCCGTATGACGACGTTCTTAACTTTCCCCCGATCAGACATTACTGCCCACCTCTAGCGCCTGCAACTTGTTCTTCAAATCCCCTATACGTCTGCGGAGCTCCGCGACCCTGTCTGACGTAACGTGCCCCTCCCTCCTGCTACTAAGTGCCAGGTATGCCCCCACGGCGATAACTGCTAGAACTGCAGGCCAGTAGGTCTGTATCCTTTTCGTGGGAGGCTCTAGGCCGATGTTCGAGACCTGCGGCTCGCTCCTCTTTACCTTGTACGGCGGCAGGGAGACGTAGACAATGTCGCCCATGAGGTCAGTCCTCAAGGCTTTGTCCCCTGAAGTAGCTACCGTCTGCTGGGAGAGTATAGTGGAGTTGAACTCCTTGAAGCTAGCAGGGTATAGGGGGCTATCGAGTAGGTTTGAGAGCTTGAGGATGCTAGAGTCTACCAGCTCAGCTGCCTGTCTAAGCCCTCTAGCGAGCTCGCGGAGCTTGGAGGCAGACTCGCGGAGCACGCTGGCCATGAGCCTGAGCTTAGCTGAAGCCGCTCTCATGTTCTCTGCGCCGGCGTATAGCTGGTGTTTCGCCGCGTTATACTCGCTCACGAGGTCTCTAAAACTCTGTAGCTCGCCCTCGAACTTTGACAGCTGGGCGCTAGCCTCGTCCAGCAACAAGGTGAGGTTTGCCGTAGTTATGTTGAGACCAGTAGTGTTAAGCCTGTTTAAAATACGTTTAAGCTCTTCTTCCTGGAGTGTCAAATTACTCTTGATGCGCGACAAGATGTCCCTTGCCCTGGCGGCGGCCAGCGAAGCGTTGTTTAACTCGCCTGAAATTCTCCCCTCAATAGAGCTCATGACTTCTACGCCCCTTAGAACCTGCAAAGCCGCGTTGTCCATTGCTGTAGCTGCGTCGTCGGCGAGAGCAGAGGCGTTTTCAAGCATCCTGGCTTCCTCCTCAAAGCCTATACTAAGGTTGTAGAGCAGGTTCCTTAGGGCGGTGGCGTTCTCCCTGAAAGCCGTGATGTTCCCAATGTTCTCCTCCAGGAGTTTAGCGGTGAAGTACCTGTACCTCTCTATGAGGGAAGCCTGCAGCCTCGGGTCGAGGCTTATGGTTATAGTGGGGGGCGGTACTAGAACCTCGCCCCAAGGGTTCTCGCCCCTCACCTCGAAGACTACAGTAAGTCTATAGCTGCCGTTGAAGAAGGAGGTCCACTGAAACGAGACCTCTGCTCCACTTTCCCTAAGGCTCTGCGGGTTCTCGCTGTAGCCTATGGGGTATAGGTACATCGGGTCGATGCTCCAGGAGATAGAGATTGGGAGCTGTTGCTTCCTCACCAGCCTGTCGACGGCCTCGATCTCAACGGTGTAGTTGATAGTGTGAGCCTTCAGAGCGACGGCGTAGCAGTACCCTCTCGAGCAGTCAGCCTGCAACCTCTTCCCGTCGGCCTCCACGTACACCCTGACGTCAAAGAGGTTCCTACCCCTCACGCTGTACTTAACGACGTCACCAGGTCGCAAGTCCACGCTACCCCACGAGCACGCAAGTAGGCCGTGAGAATAGGCCACCCTAGACGGCGTGAGAGTGGCGGAAAGGCCTTCGCCTGTCGCAAATGCAAGGTAGTCCGTGAAACTGCCGCTAAAGCCCCTGTCAAAGACGAGCGTAACAGCGATCGTCGTGTTCGCGCCGTAGCCTGGGAGGACTTCGAGCTCCCTGATTATCGTCTTCCGCACGTTAGCGACCTCGGCTGGGTAAGCGTACACGAGCGGTGGAATAAGCAAGGCGAGGATCAACATGCCATAGAGGTTTCTCCAACGCATTATACTCTGAGAATACGTAAGTATATCACATATATAAAGTTAACTCTTTATTATTTGCATTTTTTCGACATTTGTAGAATGCATCTTCTCAAGCGTACGCCTCAAGCCTCTCGATACGGCGTTCAAGCGACTTGACCTCGGCTTCGAGTATACTGGGGTCTACCTTTCCCCCTCTCAGTGCTCTCTCGAGGGCTTCTGCCTTAAGCCTCAGCATGCTGATTTGCGTCTTCCTGATGTCTTCGAGCGAACCCGCAGCTTTCAGCTCTCTTATCGTGTCGATGAGCATCTTCTTCGGCGGCTCCTCGTATATCATCCCGGCCCTTATGTAGAACGTGCGTGTTGCCAGCTCAGCTATCTCAGGGTTGTGCGTGACGATTATGATTGTCTGGCCGAGGGCCTGGTTGAGCCACCTCACTAGCGAGAGAACCTTTGCGGCAGTGTCGACGTCCAGGGAGCCCGTAGGCTCGTCCATTAACACGACGTCGGGGCTCGGGGCTAGTGCCCTGGCGATGGCTACTCTCTGTTGCTGCCCGCCGCTGAGCTGGCTGGGGAACTTGTTCTCGTGCCCCTTGAGCCCCACTATTTCGAGCATTTTCCCGGCAATCTCTCTAGCCTCCTTTACATCGAATATGCCGGTGAAGAGGAGGGGTAGCATGACGTTCTCGAGGGCTGTGTAGTTGCGGATTAAGTTGAAGGACTGGAATACGAAGCCTATTTTCCTCGCCCTTATCTTGGTGAGCTCCTCTTCTCCCATGTCGGTTATGTCTACGCCACCGACTACCACGCGTCCCGCAGTCGGCTTGTCTAGACCCCCTGCTATTGAGAGTAGCGTGCTCTTCCCGCTGCCAGACGGCCCCATTATCACGGCGAGCTCGCCCTCGGGTACTGTAAGGTTTATGCCTCTGAGGACTTCAATCTCCTCTGTTGCAGTCCTGTAGACCTTCCTCACGTCCTTTAACTCGAGTGCAGGCTCACTCACTCTTCAACACCTCAACGGGCCTAATAGAAGTAGCACGCCACACGGGGTAGACCGAGGCTAGGACGCTGAGAGCAGTAGCTAGGGCCACGCCCAGCACAAGTGTTTGGGCCTCCAGTATCAGCGGCGGGTTTAGAAAGCCGTAAGAGGACACGATTTCTATGCCTATACGAGCCCCAGCCACGCCGAAGAGCAGGCCTAGAAGCCCCCCAGACACGCCGTAGAGGAGGGCCTCTAGCATGAAGATCGCGGCGACGCTCGCCCTACTAGCCCCCTGCGTTCTCATGATGGCTATCTCGCGCTGGTGCTCGCGGACAGTCGACGTAATCGTGCTCGTGGTTCCGAAGACTGCGACAGCTAGCCCCACTAGAGTCGTGGACAGGAGAAGGCCCTCTATCAGCGACATTATCTTGAAGACTACTCCTATGACTTCCTCCCGTAGCATGACCCTCGAGCCAGGGTAGACCATGGATATCAGGTTCTTCACAGCCACAGGGTCTACGCCGTCCTCCACCTTCACTACAGCCATGCTAACGTAGCCCGGGCGGCCCAGGAGGTTCTGGGCCTCGCGTAGCGGCAGGATAATGTACCCCCCAGCGGCGCCTATCTCCTCGATCTTCATAGTAACCTCGGCTATTCCGATGATCTCATACTGCCTGAAGAAGCCGCCGAAGGGGGGCTTCACCGCGACTCTGTCCCCCACGCTGAGGTTCAGCCTCCTAGCTAAGCCCACATCTGCAACAGCATAGGATCCCGATATAGTCGTGAAGCCGCTACCAGAGGTGAAGCGGGAGACAACGTTCTTCAAGTCTTGAGGCCTAACGCCTAGCACGAATACAGCGTTCCGCTCAATGTAGCCTGTTACGAGAATTACAGGGGTTACATCCTTAACGCCTGGCAGCCTCCGGATATCGTTAAGCACGTCTTCCGAGACGTCGTACAGCCCCTGTCCGTACACAATAACCTCGCCCGGCAGGACTTGCTCGACGATGTTCTGCGCAGCCGTGCGGCTCCCAACGCTCAGTATCCTCAATGAGACGAATGTCGCGACACCACTCGCGATCGCAAGTATTGTCAGCGCCGCTATGAGCTTCTTGAACAGGATGTCTCTCTTGACAAACTTCAGGGCAATGTACAGCAGGCTAGTTGCAGGCACACACTAAAAACGGCTAGTCTTTATTTTAAAGTGCCTCTGAGGATCCTTGCAACCTCCTCTGTAGCCTCTGCGAGAGTCAATGCATTCATTGGGAAGCCTATCTCCCTTAAAGCGAGTGACAATTGCACTATCTGGGGCGGCTTGATAGCCGCTCTCCTCAGGACATCGACGGCATACAGCACCTCACGTGTTGGGCCGTCGAGGAGGATACGGCCATCTGCCATCAGAACAACCCTCTTGGCCACTTCAGCTACAAACCGCATGTCGTGCGTGATGACCACTATGGTGAATCCCTCAGAGTTGAGCTGCCTCACGAGCTTGGCTAAAACATGCCTACCTGCGTGATCCTGGCCTGTTGTAGGCTCGTCCAGGACAATAACCTTAGGCTTCATTGCGAGGACGGACGCTATGGTTAGAAGCTTCATCTTGCTGTAATCAAGGTCGTAGGGGTTGTGGTCTTCAAACCCTTCAAGCCCTACAAGGCTGAGAGCCCATCTTACCCTGTTGCGGACTTCGTCCTCTGGTAGGCCAAGGTTCCTGGGACCGTAAGCCACCTCCTCCCACACCTTGCTCTCAAATATCTGGTGGCTGGGGTTCTGGAACACGTATCCCACTCTCCTGACGATCTCGCGCGTAGGCGTGGAACGGGTATCTAGGCCGTCCACGAGCACAACGCCCTTCGTAGGCTTAAGAAGCCCGTTCAAATTCTTCGCTAGGGTTGTCTTACCCCCACCGTTCTGCCCGATTATAGCCACGAGCTCCCCCGAGCTCAGCGTGAAGTTTACGCCCCTCAAAGCCCAGTCGTCTACACCTGGGTACTTGAACCACAGGTCTCTGACTTCAATTACAGTAGCCATCACGCAACACCCACTAGCTCGGAGTATATCTTCACTGCTTCCTCCAGTGTAACAGGGTACTCTAAATCTGCCCCTAGCTCCTTCACAAGGTAATGGGTTAGCTCTGTCACTGAAGGCGGGTCAACTCCAACGCTCTTCAACTTTTCGACGTCTCTCAGAACGTTACGTAACGGGCCGTAAGCGAGTACTCGCCCGTTGTGCAAGAGTAGTGCTTTATCTGCGAAGTAGGCAACATCTTCTATCTCGTGCTCCGCGATGATGATTGTTGAACCCTCACGTGCCAGCTTCTCTATGACTGCGAGGACTTCAAACTTCCCAATAGGGTCTAGCTGTGCTGTAGGCTCATCGAGTACTACGACCTCCGGCTTTAAGGCTAGTACTGTAGCTATCGCTAAGCGTTGCATCTGCCCCCCGGAGAGTTCGAAAGGCGACCTTTTCTCCAGCCCCTTCAAGCCAACGTACTCTATTGCCTCCTCAACCCTCCTCACTATCTCTTCTCTGGGGTATCCAAGCATCATTAGCCCAAAGGCAACCTCCTCCCAGACTGTTAGAGCCAGGCCCGACATCTGATCCTCTGGATCCTGGAAGACAAGCCCAACTTTCGTGGCCAGCTTAGCAACGCTCGACTTAAGCACTTCTTCGCCGCCGACAACCACTCTACCCCCATACCTCCCGCCGTAGAAGTGCGGGACAAGGCCGTTGAGAGACTTGCAGAGTGTAGACTTCCCCGAGCCATTCGGTCCCAGCACGGCGAGAACTTCGCCCCGCTTCACATCGAAGCTAACATCCCTTAACACGAAGTCTTTGCTCGTGGGGTATGCATACGTTAAGTTCTCCACAACGACTACGCTTTCGCTGGCCACTAGCCACCACCCCAGACCCATGGGAGCCTAGCAATTGGGGAATACCCTATGTACGTGTAGACTAGTGCTAGGAGGAGTGTAGCAATGAGCATGCCAGCGAGGAAGGCGTAGTCTAGGGCAGCCAACCTGGCTTCATAAAGCAGGGTTTTCTTCGCGGGCGAGCTAAAACCCCTGGACTCTAAGGCTATAGCTCTAGTCTGCACCCTATTTAGAGTACTCAGAGTAAGCGGTATAACCACCGCCAGGTAGTTTTTAACCCTCCCCACGAGACCCACGTCTGTGCGTAACCCCCTTGCAGTCTGGGCCTGCATTATTACGTCGGCCTCGCGGGCCAGTAGCGGTATAAACTGGAAAGTCGCGACTATCGCGTAGATAGCCTTGAAGGGCACCCTCATCTCGAAGAGCGTGGCCACGAGCCTAGCTTGATTGGTCGTGAGGAAGAAGAGTAAAGCCGAAGATATGGCGACGGCGATCCTGAGGGGCCACGTAAACCCCCAGCCGAAACCCTCCAGGTACACCGGGTACTTGACGCCCATTACCTCGATGTAGCCTATAACTGTCTTGTTCCAGGGGAAACCTAGCGGTAGAGAAAGTATTGGGACAGCGATCAATATCCATGGCACTACGATTACTAGAAGCGTGGTGAGGATAGGCCGGGCGACCCGCGCGTGGAAAGCCATGAGAAGGGTTACAGCCAGGAAAATTAAGTTGATGAACGGGTCGTAGAATACATAGACTAGGGCAGTAGCCCAGATAAAGTAGAGGAACTTGACACGGCCGTCAAGTCTCTGGACAAAAGTATCTATATCGACAGTAGCCCTCTTCAATAGAGAGACTCCTGCAGACATCTACCTCAACCAACTTATCGGGAAAAAGAGTTTTCATTATATAGAGTTTACTTTGCCAGGATAAACCTCTTTGGAATGCGCTGGGCAATAATTACTGAAATGATGAAGCTAACAGGCTTGTCTATGATCTCTGTGAATGCGTTCTGGGCATAGTTAGCCAGCCAAAAGTTGTTGGTTGAGCTGAGCACAGCGGTGTAGACAGCAGCGGCGAGAGGCTTCCAGAGGGGTCCTCCGCCGAAGACCAGAATTGAAACAGCGGTGGTGAATATAGGGTAGAGTATGCCGTAGAGAGCGATCATGGCAACCCAGGTTATAGGCTTCTTGAGATCCATCCAGCCCATCTTCATCATAAAGTAGGTGATCAGCGCTATTACCACGTTGGCGAAACCCCAGACCCAGCTCGGCAAGCCCCACACCGTCAGGGCCATTATAATGTTGTAGAGGAAGCCTCCTGCCGCCCCAACCCAGAACCCGCCTATTAGGGTTCCCAGTATGGTGGCCCAAGTATCGCCCCAGATGGGAGCCTTGAGAGCTTCTACTATAACTCCGCCAACGTAGTTTAGGGCAGCAATTGTCGGTATGAGAACAGCCGCGATAACCGCTTTACCTGCAGGCGTTATTTCCTTGACTTCTGCTGTTGACATTTTTATCTTTAATGTTTCGCGTTGAGGATTTATAAGCATTGCTGAAAAACCCTTCGCAGAGTTAAAGTGAAAATATTTTAACTTGAGTGCAGGCGACTTGGAGGTGTCTGCGTGGGGCTTCAGAGGATCCTCGTCCCCGCGTCCTTCGTGTTCATGGTCGGCGTGGGCTCAGTTGTGGCAACTCTACCAGTTGTCTTGAGGCAGCTCAGCTCCAACGATGTAGAGGTCAGCCTGGCCGTTACAGTCTGGGGGCTAGCCTACCTATTCTCGAACATCCCTGCAGGCGTCCTCGCCGACAAACTGGGAGCTAACAGGACAGTCCCCCTAGCGTTCTTCTTCAACATAGCCGTGGGCCTGTACATGTACTCGGCGGCCTCCCCTCTAGGCTTCGCAGTAGCTAGAGCCATAGAGGGGTTACTTGAAGCCCTTGTCTGGACAGGGGTCTTCGGCCTAGCCGCCAGGAGCGAAAACAGGCTACTAGGGGTGAGCAGTATCTACGCAGCTATAGCTCTCGGCTTCACCGTAGGGCCACTAGTGGCTAGTTACCTGGCGCCGCTCTCGGCAAGGCTCTCGTTCCTAGTCTACTCCCTATGCTCTTTAACGTCCCTACTCATCACCCTCCCACTAGCTAGAGAGCAGCCGGTGGGAGTCGGGAGAGTAAGGATTCGTTTCCCGAAAGCACTGGTAGTCCTCCCCCCGCTCATAGCTGCTCTCACAGTCGGCCTGTCCGAGAGCGTCTTGATCGTATACTCCCCTGTTCTCGCCTCACACGGAGCAGTGGCTGGCCCGCAACAACTTATCTCCGCATACTACCTCTCGGGGCTCCTAGGCCAGGTAGCGCTTAGGCTGGCCCCGCAGGCCATAATGAGGGAGGAGTACGTTTTCATGTCTACAGCAACAGCCCTGCTGGCACTCAAACTCCTCCCCGAAGGCATAGTGGTGCTAGGCGTAGCAGTCTTGGGCTTCGTTAATGCCCAGCTCGCTAGCAGGTCCCAGGCGAAAGTCACTGAGGCTATGAAGGGGCTCGAGTCTACAGGCGCGGGGTTGGCTAACCTAGCCTGGGCTCTGGGATACTTTGCAGGCTCCCCGCTCTACAGCCTCTTCCTCAACTCTAGTGTCAGCCCGAGAACGGGGATAGCCCTGTACCTTCTCGCCTCGCTCGCTGCCCAGCTCTCCATCTTACTCATAGCCAAAGCAGGGTCTTCCCGGGCACGTAGGAGCCACGAATAGGGATCTCGTGTCCGCAGTAAGGGCACTTGTACTTCCCATTCTCCCTGGAGAGCTTGAAGTAAGTAACTCTGTAGCCCTCCCTCCTGATGAGGGGCCTGCGACACTTGGAGCAATACGTTGTCTCGAGCTCTGGGTCGTGGAGGTTCCCCACGTACACGTACTCGAGCCCGAGCCTCTCGGCTTTCCTCTTCACCCCGAGGAGCTTCTCCAGAGGCGTAGGGGGCTCTCTCCAAGCGTAGGCTGGAAAGTACCTGTTCACGTGTAGCGGGACGCTCGGCCCGAGCACGTCTAGGTGCCTGCTAAGAACCCAGTCTATGCACTCCTCAGAGTCGTTAACGCCCGTGACCACCAGGTACACGATCTCCACGTGGCCCCCCTCCTCGATGACGAGCCTTGCATTCTTCAGAACTTTCTCGTGATCCACCCCCCTGAGAACCCTCATGCCGGGGCACCCCTTCAAGTCTATACTCCACCCGTCCACGCCGAGGTCGAGTAGGAGCTTTAGGGCAGCTCTAGTGAGGTAGCCATTCGTCACCATCATGAAGTAGAACCCCTCCTTTACTGCCAGCTCTGCCAGGTCGGCCACGTAGTCGAAGTTCGTTGTGGGCTCGTTGAAGCTCGCCGAGAACCCCTCGTCTCCACGCGCCCTAGCGAGCTCGACAAGCCTCTCCGGGGGTACTACCTCATCACTCTCCGAGGGCCTCCTGAAGCTGAGGTGGTAGTTCTGGCACCAGGGGCAGTAGAAGTTGCACCCCCAGTTCGAGAACGTCAAGGCCGTGCTGTTAGGCCAGTAGTGGAAGAGGGGCTTGATCTCGATAGGCCTGCTCTCGACAGCGCTCAGCCTGCCATACCCGAAGTGGTAGAGCTTCCCGTCCACGTTGACGTAATTGCCGCAAATGCCGCTACCGCCCGGTTTGATCCTACACCTCCTCTCGCAGACTCCACACTCTACTACGCCGTTTCCAAGCCCTGTCTGGATTCTCGCGACCCTCATTCCTATGTCTATGGCGTGCTGGCATGATTAAGTTTTCGAGTAGTATAACATTGTTTTTCTGGATGTAATCAATAGTATACTTCATGCTAACAATATTTTATTAGATTATAACATTGTTTTGCTGGAAAGTAACTATGTTATCCAAGGGCGTGCCGCACTACGTAGTCTACAATCCTCTCTATTTCAACCCTTACGCTCTCGGGTATCCCCGAAACCTCTGCAGACAGGAACCCCCTGATGAGCAGGGCTCTAGCCTCCTCCTCGCTGAACCCCTTGGACATCAAGTACTCTATCTTCTCCCCGGCAATCATACCGATAGCCGCCTCGTGGGTGAGCTCAACCTCTTGCGCGCTCGAGGAGAGTGTGGGTATCGCATTTATATTGGACGAGTTGTCCATCAGTAGGCCCAGGCACTCAATATGTCCCTTTGTCCCCCCAGTCCTCGCCTCGATGTTTCCCCGGGAGTACACCTTTGCCCCCCTGCTGGCCAGGACTCTCGAGATAAGCTCGGCGCTCGAGCCCCGATCCTCTAGAACCGCGACACCACCAATATCGTAGACACCGTTGCCTGTACCAGCGATTACGGAAACCATCTTCGCATGGGCGCCCCTAGCCAGGTACACCTTTGGCTCAGTCTGGATAGAAGCTACTGGGCTGTATATCGCGTAGTAGCTTATGTACTGGCCCCCCTCTTCGACTCTGACGACAGTCCTAGGCCTCACGTGGGTTCCCTCGCCCCAGCTGTGAAGCATCGTAAAAACTAGTTTAGCCCCGCTGGCCACATAGAACTCTGACACTCCAATGTGCAGGCCACCTCTAGTACCGTGGGGGACTAAACAGCCAGTCGTTACGACAACCTCAGCCCCCTCATCCACGTAAACAACGTTGTGGGCGTGCTGCACTTCCTCGTACCCCGTGAAGAGGCTGAGGCACGTGTAGACAGGCCAGGGAACTTTTACGCCCGGAGGGACGTAGACAAAGTACCCTGCCTCACTGCCATAGAGGTATGTGTGGGCTGTGTACTTGTCTGTCCTCGGGTCTATGAGCCTCCACGAGAGCTCCTGGGCTAGCTTATTCTCCTTTAGCGCTCTGTTTAGCGGCTCGACAATCACTCCGATGGATCTGAATTTCTCAGCCATAGCCTTGGCTATTACGGTTTCCCCGACCTGCAGGTAGCTCAGCCGATCGGGCGTTACCCCAACCTTCTTCTGTATAGACTCCTCGACTCCCACCCCATCCTGTAGCGGGGGTCTAAACGCCTTGTACACTGCGAGGTCGACGTCCGGTCCCAGAGGTGAAGGCTTGTTAAGGGCCTGCAGGATCTCCTCCCTACTCACTGCACGCGCCATCAAACCCCCTCTTCTCGAGCCTGTTTAGAATTTCGAGCGTGTCGCCTCTGCACTCTATTCTGCCACTGTTGAAGACATAGCCTGTAGCCCCTCCACCGAGGTATTCGGCCAGTAACCTCGTGTGGGTCACGACGACCACCCCTGCCCCGAGGTCTTGGACGAGGAAGTTTATCGCCCTAGCTATTAACTTGACGCTGTCAACGTCAACACCGCTGTCGGGCTCGTCTAGTAACGCGAACCTGGGCTTCATCAATGCCGTCAGGAAAACCTCGACGCGTTTCCGCTCCCCGCCGCTAAACCCCCTGAACGCATCCCTTTCAACAAGGTGCCTGATCTCGAGCATATCGACGAGTCGTTGCAGAAGGCTATGCGTCCCGTAGCGCTCTGCTATCAGGCTCGCGAGCCTCGAGACCCTAACTCCCGTTAGCTCGGGTGGGATCTGGTAGGCGAGTGCTATACCTCTGCGGGCTCTCTCGAAAGCCGGGAAGGGCGTCACGTCTTCCCCGTCAAGTAGCACTCTGCCGCTGGCCACGCGAACCCTGGGCAACCCGGCTATAGCCGAGAGGAGTGTAGTCTTGCCGGCTCCGTTCGGGCCGAACAGCAGTACCTTGTCTCCACTCTGCATCGTGAGGCTGACGCCCCTGACTATCTCGTTACCATCGACTAGTGCTACGAGGCTGTCGACTTCAAGCCTAGACATACCTAGCTAAAGACATTTAGGCTGCATTTAATTAGTTTACCCACTTAACGTTACTTGCGAGAGACGCGGTACAGGATCCTCTTGGGGTTTACTGGATCCTCGAGCTTCTCTATGAAGCCCCGCGAGGAGAGCAGTGCCAGAGCGTGCCTGACGGTTCTCTCGGGGAGGCCTGTCAGATCAATTATCTCGCTGATTCCGAGCTCGCCTTCGTCCTCGAGAACCTTAAGCACGAACTTAGCACTGGGAGGCAGCTCCCTCAGCTCCTCGTAAGTGAACTTCCTCTTAGCCAGCGCAGTCCCCCTATCCTCGGCTACGACCATGTTGAGGTAGCCGGCAACCCCTATCCGAACCTCCTCCTCTACTTCAACCCTCTCAACGCCGTCGGCTATGACCTCTACTGATGTCCTGGAAGAAACCCCTCCCACCCGTATGCTACTCCTCAGGTGCGCGACGACGGGCCGCCTCCCCGGCTCTACGCTATTAACCGAGATTATGACCAGGGCTTCCGCGTCGAGCAGGACTACAGGCCCCCCAGCGGAGAGGGCGTATGCTGTTGAGCCGAGGGGCGTAGCAACTATCAAACCGTCGGAGGTGTCGTGCCAGAGGAAGTCTCCATTAACCTCGAGGTCATACTCCAGCAGTGTCGCGCTCCTTCTAGGGAACACGGCGACTTCGTTCACGGCTCTCACAGTCTTCGTGCCGTCGACGAAAGCGGATAAAACGGGGAGTCTCAGCGGTGTAACTCTGCCTCTCTCCAAGAGCTCTAGTACTTGAGCGCACTTATCCATGGGCGTTAAAGCAATGTAGCCCGTGTAAGACGGGGGAGCCACTGGCAGAACCGTTGTTTCATAGGGGAGGCTGTGGAGAGCCTGGAGGATTTCCCTGTCAAGCCCCAGGATGACTACGAACTTAGCCTGGGCTTCTTCGATCCTTTCTAGAACACTTGCAGAGACAGAGTAGCCACGCTTAACCAGTTCGTCGAGGAGCCTCCTAGCATACTTCTCGAGGCGCGAAGGGTAGACTAGCTGGGCCTCCACTGTAGAGACCTATACACTGAGCTCCCAAGTCTTTAAAATACGTTTCAGTAATTGCAGAGAATACTCTAGACTTCTATGCAAACATGGCAGCGAACTGTTATATTGCTAGGGCTCTGTGGGAACTTGATCCACATGATCCTAGAGGAGATAAACAGGCTTAAGAGAGTTAGGAACGCTGTAGTCCTAGCACACAACTACCAGCTGCCCGAGGTTCAGGACATAGCCGACTTCGTGGGCGATAGCCTCGAGCTAGCGTTAAAAGCTCAGGAAGTAGACGCCGACGTCGTCGTAATGGCTGGTGTGAGGTTCATGGCCGAGATGGTCGCCCTCCTAAACCCCGACAAGACAGTCTTACACCCTAGCCCCGACGCGGGGTGCCCCCTGGCCGACTTCCTCTCCAAGAGCGTCATAGAGGAATACAGGAGGGAACACCCGGGAGCCCCGCTGGTAGTATACGTCAACTCTCCACTCGAGGCAAAAGCCCTCGCAGACTACGTTGTAACGAGCTCCTCTGCCGTGAAAGTAATCTCGAAGCTAGACTCAGACACCATCCTGTTCGGCCCAGACAAGAACCTAGCAGACTTCGTAGCAGAGAAAACCCAGAAGAACGTGATCCCCGTTCCGGTGTCGGGGCACTGCCCCGTCCACGAGTTTCTAATCTCGAGGTACTACGTCGAGAAAGCGCTCAGAGAGCACCCGGGCTACGAGCTAGTAGTTCACCCAGAAACCCCGAGGGACGTCAGGAGGCTGGCGAACTTCGTCGGTAGCACAAGCCAGATGCTGCGCTACATCCAGGAGACCCAGGCCGACAAGATACTTGTAGGCACGGAGGAGGGCTTGGTCTACCGGGCAAGGAAGCTAGCCCCGGGGAAGGACATCGTCCCAGTCAACCCAATAGCTGTCTGCGCGAACATGAAGAAGATAACACCCTACAACATACTAAAGTCTCTTGACAGGCTAGAGCCACGAGTAACTCTCGACAGAGCTCTCGCCTCAAGAGCGCTGGAGGTCGTGGAGAGGAGCCTCGAGCTGGTGAAGGGCAGGTGAGGAGTAGAGTTCTAGCCGAGAAGATACTCAAATGGGTAGAAGAAGACGCCCCCCTAGGCGATCTAACCAGCGACTTTGTAGTGCCCCGGGGCAGTGTGGCTAGAGCAGTCATCCTGCTCAAGAGCAGTGAAGCTGTCGTCGCGTGCACCGAGGACATAGCTGAAGCACTGGCGCATCTCGGGATACAAGTAGAGGGGCTCGAGCCAAGTGGGTCTCTAGTGGGGAAGGGTGCCTCGGTCATGGCCCTAAAGGGGGATGCTAGGGACATACTAGTCCTGGAAAGAACCCTACTCAACCTCCTGAACTACTGTATGGGCGTGGCGACAACTGCCAGAATGTTCGTCGAGGCTGCCAGGAGGGTGGATCCCAGGGTCAGAGTGGCTGTGACCAGGAAAACTCCACCAGGGCTGAGGGAGATAGCAAAGCAGGCCGCACGTGCGGGCGGAGCTGACACTCACAGGCTCTCGCTGAGCGACGCGATACTGATCAAGGACAACCACATAACGCTGGCGGGGGGCCTCGAGGAGGCTGTCAGGAGGGCCCTCGCGAGGAAGAGTTTCATCCACAAGGTCGAGGTAGAGGTTCAGAGCGCCGAGGACGCCCTAAAGGCCGCCAGGCTCGGGGTGGACGTAGTCATGCTGGACAACGTGAGCCCAGAAGAAGTCGAGAGGGCCGTAGAGCTCCTCGAGGCCGAAGGGCTTAGGAGTAGAGTTCTCGTCGAGGCCAGCGGTGGCATAACGCTGGACAACATAGCGGCGTACGTGAAGGCCGGGCCAGACGTTGTTAGCTCCAGCGCCATAACGATGAGGCCACTCCCAGTTGACATAAGCCTCGAGGTGGTCTAGTTGAAGAGAGTAGCCATTATCGGCTGTGGGGCTATCGGGGGCGTCATCGCCAGGAGCATAGACAGAGGGGATGTGGACGCGGAGCTCGTATCGCTCATGGACACCCAGCCGGAGGCCTGCACCAAGTTGAGGGAAAGCTTCACTAGGCAGAAGCCCTCTGTAGCGACGAGCATAGAGGAGGTTTTAAGCCTGAGGCCCGACATAGTGGTAGAAGCCGCTAGCCAGGAAGCTGTCGGGCAGTACGCAGAAAGAGTGCTTGAATTCTCAGACTTGGTCGTCCTCAGCGTAGGCGCCCTCCTGGACGCAGAAGTCTACCAGAAGATAGTCGAAGTAACAGCTAGGACGGGCAAGAGGATATACATACCCTCAGGAGCTATCGGCGGGCTTGACGTCCTCAGAGCATACGCAAGAGCAGGCGTTTCGAGGCTCAGGCTCACGACGCGGAAGCCTGCCCGCGCCCTCGGCGCAACAGTGACTACTCCTACGGTAGTCTTCAGAGGCAAGGCTAGCCAGGCAGTTAAAGCCTACCCGAAGAGCCTAAATGTCGCTGCAACAATCTCCCTGGCAGCTGGAGTAGAAGCCGAAGTAGAGCTCATAGCAGACCCCAACACGGACAGGAACATCCACGAGATCGAGGCAGAGTCCCCTGCGGGCAGGCTCAGGATAGTCCTCGAAAACGTCCCGTCCCCAGAGAACCCAAGGACAAGCTACCTGGCTGCTCTCTCAGCAGTAACACTATTACAGGAGCTCTGTAGCCCTAAGCGGGCGCTAGCCTTCTACTAAGACTCCTAGCCTCTTCTCGGAAAGTCTTATACCTAGGTTATACTTTTTTATAACCTTAGGTATATAATGAGCCTTAGGTTGTACCTTAGGAGGCGCGAGCATAGGGAGATAGCCGAACTCCAAGATATCATCGTGAGTACTCTATACAGTGTACTAAAGCCGCCCCCTGTCCTGCATGGCGGGACTGTGATTTGGAGGGTATACAAGTCCCCTCGTTTCTCCGAGGACATTGACCTGTACCACGAGTCAGTAGGCCTATACAGGAGGAGCATCGAGAGCGAGTTATCAGCCCTTAAACTGAACCTGCGTAAGTTCTGGGAAACACCTAATGCATTTTATATTAGCATAAGTGACGGCCGAGAAGTCAGAGTCGAGGCCACTAAAAGGAACGTGCTGGATGCCTCCGTTGAGGCCGAGTTCGAACTCATAGACGGGGGCTATATTGTCGTCCGCACCCTTCCTCCAGACTTGCTACTCAAAGAGAAAATTCAAGCATACATCGACAGGAGGAAAGCCCGCGACCTCTACGACGTGTTCTACCTCTTGAACTACGTAGACCCGGAGACAATGAGAGAAGACGCTAGAAAACTCGTTGAGCTCCTTCACGAACCTCCGGGAGACTGGGCCGAGCTCAGAGTTCTGATACTGCGGGGACTCCCGCCCAGCTTCGAAACCGTGAAGCAGAGAATCCTGGGGGTGGTGAGATGAAGTATGTAGGCAAAATCCGGAAGTACTTCAACAGGCCTGATAAACCAGTGTTCTCGTACTATGAGGTTCTAGCTCTAAACATACCCTCGGGCTACGCGAAGCTCCTACTCCACAACATGGTGCGCAGGGGAGAGATTATTAGGCTCAGGAAGGGCTGGTACAGCTTTCACAGGGATCCCCTAGCCTTCATATACACCCTACCACCGCACACAGCCTACTACGGCCTGGGGTTTGCAGCCTACATGCACGGGGCCTGGGTTCAGGTGCCGAACCCCGAAATACTCACCTACGCGGCCCCCAGGAAGATCAGAACAGGCATACACGTAGTGCTAGAGACACCCGTCATAGTGCACGGCATCGCCAGGAAGCTCTTCGGCTCGTACACGCTCGTAAGGCACAACCACTGGCTCCTACCTATCTCAACCCCCGAGAAGACGCTCGCGGACATGCTCTACTTCGACTACCCGTTCCTGGACGAGGTACTCGACGAACTCATCGCCAGGATCAATGTAGGCGAACTGAGGAAGATAATTGCCGAGTACCCCTACCCCGAGCGCGTCAAGCGAAGGCTCAAAACAGTAATTAAGCAGATTTCATGAGCACATTTATACTCCTCCCGGTTAAATTGTTGAATGTGGGTCTAGAAATAAAGCTGGAGGGTAAGAGAGCGCTAGTCACGGCTGCCTCGAGCGGGATAGGCCTGGGCGTCGCAAAGGTTCTCTCCCTGGCTGGCGCCGACGTGACTATACTGTCCAGGAACCCTGAGAAGCTGGAGAAAGCCAAGGAGGAGATTTTGGGCTTTTCAGGGAGGGAGCCGAAGGCTATCCAGGCAGACCTGACAAGAGAGGAAGACCTCGAGAGGACTGCCAGAAAGCTCGAGGAAGAGGGGATGCCTGACATCTTCTTCTACTCGACGGGTGGGCCCAAGCCTGGGGGTTTCCAGGATCTAACCATGCCAGACTGGCTCGAAGCCTTCAGACTTCTCGTATACCCTGCAATCTACCTCACTAGAGCCATACTGCCACACATGGTCTCGCAGAGGTGGGGCCGCATAATATACCTCGCTAGTCTCGCGATAAAAGAGCCTATGCCAAACCTCGCCCTGAGTAACGTTGTCAGGTTAAGTCTTGCAGGGCTCGTTAGAACGCTAGCACGCGAGGTTGGGAGGTACGGCGTAACGGTGAACGGCATCATGCCGGGCATAATACAGACACAACGCGTCGAAGAGCTAGCACGGGCAACATCACAGAGGGAGGGCATAACATTCGAGGAAGCCCTGAAAAAGCTCACGTCGGACGTACCTGCAGGACGGCTCGGGAAGCCGGAGGAAATAGGATACCTCGTAGCATTCCTGGCCAGCGACTACGCCTCTTACATCAATGGAGCAATGATACCCGTGGATGGCGGTAAACAACAATCAGTCTTCTAGGCTTAAAATATTTCGAAGAAGTAAGAATTTTTAGCCCCTTATTTGGCGCAGTAGCTCTGAGGAATCCCCAGTGAGCCATTCACAGTGGCCTGCTAGGAAGGAGCTAAAGGAGGAGCTTGTCAGGCAGCACTTACAGATTGAGGAAAACGTTGTACAGTACCTCGAGAACGTCTTGAGTGAGTATAGGGAGAAACCCGGTGCGTACGCCCAATACATGGATAGGCTTATTGCAAGGGTCGAGAACCTACTCCTTCCTCACAACACGTGGGAAGAGGAGAAAGTTTTCCCGCTTTTCACAGGCCATCCGTTAATCGAGGCACTTGTTAGCCAGCATAGGGAGATTTTCGGTCTTCTCTCTACCGCTAAGCAGGAGAAAAGCCCCACGAGAAAAGTCCAGACTTTACTAGACTTCCTGGAGATTTTAAAGATGCACTCAAAGTTGGAAAATGAACGGTTAGTACCGATGATATACTAGGGTATTTTTATAGAGTCCAAGAGTCTCTCCGCAAAGTCTAGCCCGAGCGATTCTAGTGTTGCCGCTGTTGGTATGCCGTACTCGTCCCACCCCATGAACGCGAAGTACTCGGCTCGCGCCTTCTCGAGGTCGCTTTTATCTACGACCTTACCCTTGAAGGGCCCCGAGGGTAGGGGCTCGTAGAAACGCGGCGGCAGGTCATCGTCCTGCAGAGGCCTCCAGTATAAGTCGGGGCCACTCAGGAGTAGCGCGATGCGCTGGAGCGCCAGTATGCGCTTGGCGTGCTTGTTCATCCACTCCTCGCGCGTCACGCCGAAACCTGTTATGGCCTCGAGGAACTGGAACATTAGGCCGTCAATAGCGTTGAACGCGCATATCACGGCAGAGTCGGGGAAAGTCATCCACAGTTCGCTCCAGGGGCTGTCAAATGGCTTGCGGGGTGCAGATGTATGGTCTCCACCCTGCGCGCTGGTCGCGTAGGAGAAGGGGGGCAGGTAGTCCTTCCCGCTCCTGACTCCGTGGGCGCCTATCCCCACACCCTTGGAGTGTACAACGTATTTGGTCGCGTCGACCCCCTTGAGCCTGCTGACCTCCAGGGCGAAGCGTAAACTACCCTCAGCCATTAGCCTCCCGATGCCCTCCCGCCTTGCAACCATCTCCATTAGTTTAGCAAAGGCCTCTGCGTTGCCCCATCTAGGCTCTATGCCGTGCAAGTCGTCTCTGCTCAGGATACCCTTCTCGTAGAGCTCCGCCACCAAGCCCAGGAGGTTCCCGGTCTGTATCCCACAGAGCCCGAGGTCGTCTGCTACAGCTGATAGGTAAATGCAGGCACGGGGCTCGAAGACCCCTAGGTTTGGCCCCATGTACGCCTGTAGCTCGTAGTCTGGAGTGTCTGTAAGAGAACCTTTCATACTGCCAGACCTGAGGTAGGATATCTTCATGCACGTGCTAGGGCACCCGTAGTCGCCCCAGAACCTCTTAACCCAGTGCGACTCGAAGTACTGTTGCCCCATTGAGCGTCTGTCGTGCCACTCCTCCTGCCAGTTCCTGACAGGCTCGCTACTCGTAACTGCACCCACAGAGTAGCCTCCAGCACCAGTACCCCACTGCTTGAACGTGACGTTCCTGTTGAGGCGGAGCCATGCCTCTCTGATTAGTAGCTTCACCCAGTCGGGGTGTTTTGCCTGAGGCATAGGCCCGTAGCCCTTTACGACGAGAGCCTTGAGCCTCTTCGACCCCATAACGGCGCCATAGCCGCCGTAACCCGCAGCGTGCGTGAGTTTAGCCATGACTGCGGCGGTTCTTACGAGGTTCTCGCCCGCAGGCCCTATATAGACAAAGCTAGGCTCCTTCGTGAGCCCCTCCCTGGCGAGGTGCTTGCGCTTGAGCTCAGACCACACCTCCCTCATTAGCTTCTCGTAGGTTTCCCGCCCTCTAAGCCCCCATAGGTGCTCCGCGCTCCTTATCTCGACGTTCTCACCCTCAACGTAGACGTAGACTGGGTCGCGCGCTTTACCCCTGACGACAACACCGTCATACCCAGCTGCTCTAAGCTCTATCGCGACCTCGCTTGACAGGACACTGCCGATTATGCCGTTGCTCTGCGGAGACTTGCCGGATACGGCTAACTTTACTCCAGGGTAGTAGCCGGTTAGAGGCCCTGTGAGGAATAAGAGGACGTTTTCCTCGCCGAGAGGGTCGAGAGTTCTCCACCTCTCTCCTAGCTCCCGCATGAGTATGTATACAGCCAGCCCACGCCCGCCTATGTAGTTCCTCAAGACGTCCTCCTCCAGCTCTCTAGTCCAGATTTTCTCGCGTGAGAGGTCTATCTCCAAGAGCCTGCCGTTATACCCGTAGACCATACAGCAACACCCTTACTCGCCCCCGAGCATGGTCTCAAATAGTCTCCTGGAGACTTCTTCGGGGAAGACGGAGTACACCTTGTATGCTACGCTCTCGTACGGAACAATTCTTAGCGCGAAATACCCTGCGCTCTCGCAAGCCTTTACGCACTCAGGCTCACCCCCGCATAGGTCGCAGACCATAGCCTTCCTCGTTCTGGGGTGTAGGCGCATGACCTTGCCGGGACACGCGCGGACACAGGCCCCGCAACTAGTACATTTCTCCTCCTTGACCACTACGGCTCCAGTCTTCTCGTCCACCCTTAGAGCACCCTCCGGGCAGGCTTTAACGCAGGGGTAATCCCTGCACTGCGCGCACGTATGCGGGACGTCTACTCCCGGGAAGAGCTCGAAGACTCTAATCCTGCTGGTCTCAGGCCACACAGTACCCTCGTGCTTCAGGGTACAGGCAACTTCGCATAGCCTGCAGCCAGAACACCTGAGGGGGTCGCGCAGGATAAAGATGCTTTTTGACACAAATTCAGTACCAATTGACACTATTTATGCCTTCTCTGCTTCTGAGGAGGTGTCTTATGCTTAAGTTTTATTAATTATGTCATATCTACTTCAACAGTGGCGAGAATGTGCTGGGGATCGCCTGCTGTCGTCGTCGAAGTGGAAGGCCCTATAGCTAGGGTGGACTACGGTGACGGCATAATTCGAGAGGTCTTCGTTGGTATCTCTGAGGGGAGGGTGGAACCGGGAGACCTGGTAATGGTTCACGCAGGCGTTATAATCACTAAACTAACCCCCGAGGGGGTTGCCGAGCAGATAGAGTTCATAAAGAGCGTGGTTGGCGAAGAAGCTTCAGCCTGGGTAGGCATGTACGAGAACGTCATAAAGCTAGCGGAAGAGCTGAAGAGGAAGAGCGTATGAGCCACGAGGAAACTGTTACCCTGGCACACGGCCAGGGAGGGTACGAGACGCTCGAGCTCCTGAAAAGACTCCTCTTCATGAAAGTAGAAGACCCCCTGAAGAAGGTTCCCGGGGGGCTCGGCATAGACAAGCCAGACGATGGATCCCTAATACCTCTGCCAGATGGCCGCTACCTCGTCGCTACAGTCGACTCCTACACAGTGAATCCGCCGTTCTTTCCGGGCGGGAACATTGGAAGCCTTGCCGCCCACGGGTCGATAAACGACGTGGTCATGATGGGTGGCCGGCCGGTGGCAATGCTTGACTCGATAATAGCCGAGGAGGGCTTCCCGATGAAGAGCCTGGAGGAGATAGTTAACTCCTTCATCTCTGTCCTGATGAGTGAGGGCATCGCCCTCATAGGCGGAGACTTCAAGGTCATGCCCAAGGGACAAGTCGACAGAGTGGTGATAACTACAGTGGGGCTGGGCATCGCAGAGCACCCCATCGTAGACGAGCCGAAGCCTGGGGACAAGATAGTTGTCACAGACTTCCTAGGGGATCACGGGACAGTCATACTAATGTCACAGCTAGGGCTGGGAGACGTAGAGGAGATAGCAAGCGGGCTACTCAAAAGCGACTCTAGGCCCTTAACCCCACTCATCCCCGTCCTGGAGAAGTTCCACGGCTTTATCCATGCCGCCCGCGACCCCACGCGGGGCGGCCTAGCAGGCGTGCTCAACGAGTGGGCGCGGGAAACTGGCCTGGTGCTCGTCGTCGAGGACGCCGAGATACCCGTGAGGGAGCACGTCAGGCGGTACACCGAGATGCTGGGAGTAGACCCCGTCTACCTGGCGAGCGAGGGCGTGGCTGTCCTAAGCGTCTCCCCCGAGGTCGCTGAAGAGCTTGTTAGAGAGCTCCACGCGAGGGGGTTCGTTAACGCGAGGGTAATAGGCGAAGTCAAGTCGAGTGAGAAGTACAAGGGCTATGTCCTCTCGAGGACGCCTGTAGGGGGCTTCAGGGTTATTGAGCCTCCAAGGGGAGTTTTGGTTCCGAGGATATGCTGAGAGGTGAGGGCCCTGAGGGCGCTAACTTTCAGGGGCGTGAAAATCTCGAGGAGAGGGCTAGCCGGCGCCATCCTCACGTACGGCGGAGAATCTATTTGCATAGACTCAGTGGATCCGAGTGGCTGTAGCATAGCGCTTTACACGCACAACCACCCAGGGCACTCTCCCCCCGCTCTACCGGGTATCCCGGTGTACTCCCCCTTCGCCGGCAGGATAGTAGCCCCCGGCGAGAGGCTCGAGTTAGGCAAAGGCGTGCGGCTCACCGTTGTACACGCCTACAACATCAGTCTTGGAGGGGCCGTAGCGCATCCCAGGGGCTCAGGCGTGGGGTTTCTCGTAGAGTTCCCGACTGGACTACGCGTGTACCACGCGGGGGACACAGACCTGATAAGCGAGATGGTCGAGCTCAGGGGCCGCGTAGACTTGGCTTTCCTACCTGTCTCCGGACAAAGCGTCATGAACCCGGAGGAGGCGGCAGAAGCCGTGAGAACCCTCAGGCCGGCTATAGCAGTACCAGTACACGAGGGGGGCATCTCCAGGCTACGTGTGTTCAAGCGACTGGCCCAGCCGTACACCCAAGTCGTGCTGATGGAGGGCGGGTGAGCGTGGAGAGAGTAGTCCCTCCCTCGATGAGGTTCAAGGCAATAACCCTAGGCGAGTACCGCAAGGCGTACTTAGAGAGCATTAACAGGATCGAGGATTTCTGGAGCCGCGAGGCCAGGAGCCTTGTCTGGGAGCGCGAGTGGACTCTGACACGCGAGGGCTCGGGGCCTAGCACCAGGTGGTTCGTCGGCGGCGTGTTGAGCCCGTACAAGAACGTCATCCTGCGGCACAGGGACACTAGCGCGTGGTCGAAGACGGCAATACTGTATGTCGACGAAAACGGCGACGGCACGGCCCTGACATACTCTGACCTAGACGCACTGGCCACGAGAGTCAGCTGTGGCCTGCTCAGGCTAGGCCTGAAGAGGGGTGAGTGGGTCGCAGTCTACAGCCCACCCAACGTCGAGAGCTTCGCCTTCATGCTCGGGGCAATGCGGGCGGGGCTGCCCTTCGAGCCCATATTCACGGGCTTCTCGCCCGCCGAGATGGCGCGCAGAGTGGTTAGCAGGGGGGCTAGAGCCCTCTTCGTCTCTCCACGCTACCTCAGGAGAGGCAAGCTCGTAGACCTACTAAGCACGGGAAAGGTTTACCTGGAGAGACTCTCGGAGAAGGGCGTAAAAGTCATAGTCGGCGACTCAGGTGGCGGTTACTCTGGTTTTACGGGCTTCTCGGAGCTCGTCAGCACGGGGTGCGACTCTGCAGTCGAAGCCGTCGAGTCAACGCACCCCCTCTTCGGGCTTCACAGCGGCTACGTAGACGACTTCAAACCCATTACGCACCCCACTGGAGGCTTCCTCGTGCAGGCGTGGGCTACCTCTAGGTGGATAGGGATGAGGCCCCGGGACACCGTTTTCTGCACGGTCTGGCCGGGTTGGATAACCGGCGTCACGTACCAGCTCTTCGGGCCGCTAATGCTGGGCTCTACGTTGCTACTCTACGACGGGGCACCGGACTGGCCTAACTGGGGTAGGTGGCTAGACATTGTAGACTCATACGCTGTCACCCTGTTCATAACCACGAGTAGCGCCGTAAGGATAATGTCGAGACAGGATCCGGCACTGTTCTACGGGAAAAACGACACACTCCGAGGAGTAATCGTCACGGCCGAGCCACTAGAGCCAGAGTACTGGCGTTGGGCATACAACACAATAGGTAGCCTGCCCTACCCCATTATAGACTCGAACCCTGGGAGAGGTGGAAGCATACCGGTGCTAAACATGTTTATACAGAGCGAGGTAGGCACGTTCTTCACCGGCAACCTCATCAATTACACCTTCACCCATATCGAACCAGGCTCTGCCGGCCCACCATTCCCAGGCTTCCACGTTGACATCGTCGACGAGACCGGGAACCCCATTAGAGGCAGGATCGGCAGACTCGTGATCAGACAGCCATGGCCCTCCATACCAATAGAAGCCCCGGAGGACTTCCAAAGAGCCTGGAGCAGGGGCTACTACGACACCGGGGATCTTGCTCTCATAAACTCTGAGGGTTACATCTTCCCTACCGGGAGGGGAGACGCGGTAATGAAAGTTAGCGGCTACAGGCTCAGCCCAGGTGCGCTCGAGAGAGCTGCAGTGTCCGCCGGCGCGGAGTGGGCCCTAGCGCTACCGCTAAAGGATCCCGAGAGGCTGGAAGCACCAGTACTCTTCTATTACGGCGAGGCGGGGGAGGAGGTACTCGTAAAGGCGGTACGCGAGGGTGTCGGGCCCATAGCGGCTCCTGTGCGGGTGGTTAGAGTCGCGAGGAAGCCTACGAGTCACGTGCCAAGGGAGGTGCTTGCCCCGATCTCGAGAAGGGGGGACTTGGACGCTGTCATAGGGTTGCTTGAAAGCCAGAAAAATTAGTACGCATTCCCAGAGGGATTTGTAAAAATTTCTCGAGTTTCCTGGAATTCTATTGTTAAATGTGCAACGTTTTCCGGGATACTGGCAGAACACTTTTATGAACCATGCTCATAGCACTACTTCGCAGGCAGGTGAAAAACATGAAGGTGCAAGCCCTCGTTGAGAATATATTGGCTTTAGACGTGTACGAGTCTCTCGCAGGTGTTCAGAAGAAGGCAGTCCTGCACGTCTTCTCAGAGACGCTACGCGCCCTGACAACGTCATTCCTGGATAGAGGCTTCACATGGCTACTACCGGTGATCACGAGCAAGATCACGGATCCCCTATGGCCCGACCCCGGAGCCAGCATAGAGCTCAGGCCGGAACTCGAGATATACGGAGAGCACGTGAGGCTCACGCAGAGCATGATACTGCACAAGCAGCTACTCGTGGCTGCCGGGTACGAGAAAATATTCATCCTCTCGCCCAACATCAGGATCGAGAGGCGCGAGCGCGCGAAGACCGGGAGGCACGCCTACGAGTTCACGCAGCTGGACTTCGAGGTGAGGGGCGCGAAGCGGGAGGACATCTTCAGGCTCGTGGAAGACGTGATAGTGGAGACCGTGGAGCACCTCGAGGACTGTTGCAGGAAGGAGTTCTCCCAGCTCGGCGTAGAGCCCGAGAAGCCGAGAACCCCGTTCAAAGTCTACACGAGGAGGGAGCTCGAGGAGAAATACGGGAAGAGATGGGAGACGCTGGCCCCCCTGGAAGCGGAGGAGCCCTTCTGGGTGACGGACATACCTAGGGAGTTCTACGACTACGAGGATCTCGAAAAAGGCGAGTGGCGCAACTACGACCTCTACCTCCCCACTTATGGCGAGGTTCTCTCGGGTGCCGAGCGGGAGTGGCAGTACGACAAGATCTTGTACAAGATCAAGCGGGACGGGGTCAGCGTGGACGCCTACGCGTACTACCTGGGTCTAGCGAGGAGGGGTCTACTCGTCCCCAGTGCGGGAGCAGGCATAGGAGTTGAGAGGCTTGTCCTGTGGCTTACAAAACGCTCCCACATAGCAGAAGTCCAACCTTTCCCGCGAGTACCAGGAATAGTACTACCTTTCTGAAAGACATTATTCCTCTAAAGCCTTTTTTCCCCTTTCCCAATGCCAGTAGCAGTACTTTTATTTACAAGTAGTAGACGTCTGCATTTACACGCTCTACGAAGTATTTCAACGCCTCTGATTCTCGCCTTGTCAGGCCAGAGCCCTTATCGTTGGAGAGCTTTAATCCAGAGTAGGCGTTGGCGAGGAAGGTCTCTGCTAGGAGGGCACACTCTGCAAGCTTGTTCGGGTCTCCCGCGTGAAAATACATAGTCATGTCGTTCACGACCAAGACTCTTGTGGGGTCTTTCCTGAATAGCTCTAGGAGGGATTCGAGCACATTCCTGTTAAACTCTGCCAACTGGATGACTTCTTCGACGCTTCTCCCCTCCAACCTGGGCGCTCTCACCTCCCTAGGTGCTAGGTACCTCACTCTGTGCACCGCACTCGTATAATGCGATAACCTGTAGCCGAGACCGGGGATTGTGGTTGGAGCCATATCTATTACTGTTACTTCACTAGCGTCTACAAGTTCTAGCAAGCCTTCCAGAATCCTTGCCGTAAGCCTAGTCTTGCCGCTGCCTGTCTCGCCGACTATTACCGTCCTCTTCCCGAGGACTGTCCTGGCCTCGATCATCCCTTCAATACGTTCAGCAGCCCCGTTTTGTCCAGCGCGAGAAGGCACAGGGCTCCGAGGACGCATCCCGTAACAGAGCTCAGAGCCCAGCCGCTCAAGAACCATACGATGGCTCCGAACTTGGCGTGCATAGAGCCCCCGAGTAGGGGGTCCAGTATGTACCAGGAGAACGTCCCGCCTACCAGGATCGTGCCCAGGGGCTCCGAGAGGGATGCTGCGAGTATTGCTAGCCTGCGCTTCTTAATGAGCCTGGTAGCCAGCCTGTAAACTAATCCCACTACAATCCCGCCAGGGATCCCGCCGGGGTACGCGAAGATAGTTCCTGTGCCAAGCGATATTCTGATAGTCCCGACCACTGCGGCGATAAGTGCTGCCCAGAGAGGGCCGAGTATTACCCCTGCCACTGAATTTACCATGTGCTGTGCCGGGTAAGCCTTGGTAGGTCCCCACACAAAGTACAGCGGGGACAGCACCACCGCTACTGCTACGAGTACAGAGGAGAGAGCCAACTTAACTGTCAGCCTCACTACCCTCACCCCCTAGTCTTTTAGCTACTTCGACGACCATGTTCGCCACTTCGACAGCGTCCTTTCCGAAGAGCAGGATCATGGGCTCTTTCCCCCAATCGCCCGTGTGGTATATGGCTCTTGGAACCCTTCCCCCAGCCCTCCTCACAGCAGTCTCCACCCCCCAGGGTATAGTCGCGCCCTCGACTCTCTTAACCTCGGGGGGCTCCTCTCTCCTATCGTAGTACGATACCGAGTACGAGAGCTCTTGCAGGATCCTGAGCACCTCCTCGGAAAACCTTATGTTAGCTGCCGCTCTCACCTCTGGGTCGTACTCCATTATCTTCAGGACTGCCCTTGCCACGTGCCGCGATGCTCCGAACGCAGGAGCGCTTGAAGCTTTGATTGAGTCGTTGAGCTTTACTATCCTACCGGGAACCCCTGCAACATCTTCTACACCCCTTGCGTAGTGCTTCGGCAGGCTCATCGCAATGTTCATTTGGCACTCGGGGACGAGCTTCGCGACGCTCTTGCCGTGCTCCTCGAGGATCCTGAGAGCGCTCGAGACGTTGTGTAGCACTCTGTATCTCTCTGCATCGATAGCTAGGGCGGCTATTGGGTTTACAGGCCCGTGCCCCCTGCCGAGCGGCAAAGAGTACTTTATCGCCATGGTAACAAAATCCTTCGCCTTTTTAACGGCCTCTACTATGTCCTTGCCTTTAGCGAGCTCGGCTGTTATTGCTGCGGAGAACGTACAGCCGGTTCCGTGAGTGTTCTTTGTCTCTATCCTCTCGGCAGAGAACTCCCAGAAACTCCCCCTGTAGTACAGGACGTCAATGGCCGTAGCAGAGGCGGAGTGGCCTCCTTTAATCACGACAGCCTCAGCACCATACTCCTCAGCGAGTAGCCTCGCGACGACCTTCATGTCCTCGACGCCCTCTATCCTCCTGCCGGAGAGCCTTTCAGCCTCGGGTATGTTTGGCGTCACGACTTTAGCCAGTGGCAGCAGCTCGCTTACGAGGGTGCTTACAGCCTCCTCCTGGAGCAGCGGCGCGCCGCTCTTGGCGACCATTACCGGGTCAACGACTAGGGGGAAGCCATACCTCCTCACGGATCTGGCAACAGCCGTGATTATCCCCGAGCTACTCAGCATCCCCGTCTTCGCAGCGTCAACTCCGAGGTCTTCCGCCACAGCTTCGATCTGCTTCTCTATTAACGCCGTGTCTATCTCCTGCACGCCAGTAACCGAGTACGTGTTCTGGGCTGTTATCGCGGTAATCGCGCAGGTGCCGTGGACGCCCAGAGCGGCGAAAGTCTTCAGATCAGCCTGTATGCCGGCCCCGCCTCCAGAGTCACTACCGGCTATAGTCAAGGCAACGGGTATCACCTTCATGCCCCCTCACCTCTTAAGAAGCTTCTTGAAGATGATTTGCAAGAGGAAGGCCGTTGCAAACGATGGGAGCGACGCGCCAAGCCAACTACAGTAATTAATGACGAGCAGATACACCGCAGCTCCCATAGCCCACGAAGCCAACGACTCCCAGCGCACCCTCCTTGAAGGGGCTTCACCGGTTATGTAGTCCGATATGAGTGCACCGGAAAGCGGCACGAAGAGAGCCCCTATCATCAATAGGAACCACTCGTAAGTTTCAGGCGAGAGGACTAGAGCCAAAGCACCCCCTACCAGCGCGGTAGCCGACGCTAGCAACCTCCCACTAGCCCGGGGCAGAATATTCTTGAGCGAGATTGCAGCCGAGTATATGTCCGCCCACGTGTTGTCTGTCTCGTCTACGACGAGCGGAAGAAGCGCGAGCGTGCCAAAGAACATCATTGCTATTGAAGCTGGCGTTAATACCTCTCCTGTAACAATAGCCATCGCCGCGCCGACAGCATAGTACCACGCGTTGCCCAGCGCGTAGCCTACAAGCGTTCCTAGGATAGCTTCCTTGTTGCTAACAGCGAAGCGGTTGTAGTCTGCTACTAGTGGCCACCAAGATATGGGCATTGCTATTACGAGGTCGAGCGCGTAGAGCAGGGGCAAGGCTTCGCTAACACTGCCCTGCGTAGCCCCAACTTTCTTGAGAGTCTGCAGGGTCAACCACGCCGATGCGGTGATAGCAAGCCACACAACAACCTTCTCTAGGTAGTGCTTTATCACCGAAAGAGGCCCCCACACTGCTAGAAGCCAGCACCACAAAGTGAATACAACAATCCAAAGAGCCCTGTCAAAGCCCGTTATCCTGTAAGCAGCCTCACCCATTATGAAGAGCTCGAAAGCCGTCCACCCTACTAACTGAACGACGTTCAGTACTGTTGGGAGGTATGAGCCTACGTCACCCAGCAGGAACCTGAGGGAGACCATTGTGGGCACGCCCTTCCGGGTTCCGGGGATGCCTGTGAGTGCGAGTATTAGGCTACCGATAACTGACCCCGCTATTGAGACGAGTAGCGCGTTCCAGAAGCCTAGCCCTGCAAGGAGCGCACCGGCCTGGAAGACCAACAGGCCTATGCTCAAGTCAAACCAGAGAACCCCCACGTCGAACGCTCTCAGCCCGCGCTTGGAGACAGGCTCTATGCTAAACTCTTCTGCCATTTTCTAATCACCGGTTATGGATTCCTCGTAAAGATAAAATTCCATCTATTTAAACTTTTGTTTTATATTTTATAACTAAGTTATAGATATGTGTTGTTAATAACTGGTCTACTAGAGCGAGCCGGGACACGCCTGAGAATAGTGACTTGTAGCAGATCCTGTTGAAGCTCGAGAGCTATAGCTAGAAGCCTGAGCAACAAGGAATGGTAGGGGCAGGCTTTACCCACTGGAAGCAGAGAGCCCGACGCGCGGCTTCACGTTTTCTCCCAGGGCTTTAGTTTTCTGGCGAGGTGGAAGTCGTCTCTCACGGGTACGCCATAGTTTACTAGCTCGAGTGCTAGTGGGTCTCTTTTCGTAACTCTATCCATGAGCTCCTCCTCTGTAAGTGGTATTAACTCGAAGCCCGGCGGCGCGTCCAGCTCTCTGAGCCTCTGAAGGGGGTTGCCCTTAAATTCACCCACGACAACCACGTCCACGTCGCTCCACACGTTGAAGTCGCCCCTAGCGTAGGAACCCACCAGGAATACTGAGTACCTGCCCCTGAGTGACTCAGCAAACTTCCTAACCTCCTCGATCACTCTCTTCCTCTCCTCTATCCTTCTCCTGATGACCCCAGAGCCCTCCACCTGGCCTCGATATACTCTATTACCTCTTTACATATTTCTATCGCCTCTTCGGCGTCCTTCCTCGTGTAGTACTGGTAGGGGGCACCCTCACTCCACGCGTTAGGGTACCTGGTGGGCACGTACATTTTGTCGAGGTATTTAGCCTTGTCGATGAGTTCCTCGGGGGCGCCTACATGACTGAGCAGAAGACTAACAGCGTGCCCTGCCCTGGGCTGGCCCACGCCGTACAGGTAAGCCTTGACCGCAAACTCTGCGGCCTGTTGCGCCTTGAAGCAGGCCCAGTTATAGTCGCCACCCTCGATGTCCCTCTTAGCAGACTCTAGCGTCCTCTTAGCCATGTTCAACCATCTGTTAAACTCGTCGTGATCCAACATGTAACAGAAGTGGCGCCCACGACCTATAAGAAGTTTTGTTACCAAAGTGGTAACGGCAAAAGCTGGGCGTATTTCTGCGGGTACTCCTGGGCTCCATTCTGTAGCAGGGGAGCAGCTAGTCGCGCTGCAAAAGAGCCGAACGCGACGCAGGAACCAAACCGGGAGCCTAACTACGGGTGTGTCCTCTGTGCCAGCCTTAGGGGTCTAGACCCTTATCCGAGGCGTGCTTGACTATTGACCTAGCTATGTCCAGCATCTCTCTGTACTTACGCTCAGTGGGCACGTCGATTCCATACTCTCTATTCACCCGCAAGTACCCGTGTACTAATACATTCCTGAAGCCTATCGGCCTCCTCATGAGGTCTCCCTCCGCCTGTGATAATACCCCAATCTGAGTTCTAAGGCAACGTCTGAGTACCTGCTTGGCGGTTTTCCTCCAAGCGCTATTACTACGTGGGCTCCTAGATCGATTAGTGCTTGGATAGAGAGTTGGAGTAGATGCAGTACTGAGTAGTAGATATACTCGTTATCCCATGTTAGTGGCTCTATCTAGTAGCCCTATGTACTCTTTAATAGACTTAGCCAATTCAATGATTCTCGACAAACTTCCTCACCAACTTCATCTCATACTTTCTCCGCGAATAGTCTGAAGTCCAAGTACAAGTCCATAGCTCTGACAACAAACTCCAGCCAGGAGGAACTCTCTCGCGTACAATAGTATGCTTTGAGTAGCAATAGTATACAACAGCGAGTAGGGTATCTCATCATTTACAGTTGGTACGTCGATTCTATCTTCGGGTACGCTCAGGTAGTCGGACAAGGCAAGTATGAGGTCTACTAAGTCCACGCCACCCTTAACCGCTATGTCTATATCGCTCAGAGGATCAGAAACACCTCTAGCCTGAGACCCGTAGAACACTGCAAACTCAACGTTATACTTCTCCCAGTTAAACTCCTTCAATGCATCTATGAGATCCATACTCGGACACTTATTCTGCTACCCGGAGTATACTTTGAAAAATTACGCGTCCAGGCCTCACCTTAGAAATTAGCCCTGTCCGGCTAAAGCCCCAGCTTTAGCCGCTATGAGTCGAAGTTTCTCTGGGGCGTCAGTTATCAAGTAGTCTACGCCTAGCTCAACGAGCTCAGAAGCCTTTGCTGGGTTATTGACTGTCCAGACTGCAACCTTGAACCCCACCGAGTGTAGCTCTTCTACGAGCTCTCTGTCCACGAAGTAGTAGTGTACAGAAATTCCGTCGGCAGATGCGAGCTCGACCTCCTTGACAGGGTTTGCCGGCCGGTACTGGACATTGCCGAGAATAGCGGTGACACTCCCGTCTACCTCCTTGGCACGGCGTATAGTGTTATGGAAACCGCTGCTGACGATAACATCTCTCACACCGAACTTCCTGGCGAGGGCAACGCTCTCCACCTCTATCCCCCTGGTCTTTAAGTCCAGCCACACGCCGCACTTACTGCCTACGAGGGACAGGTGCTCCTCGAGGGTGCTCGGCCTGAAAAGCGGGTCACGCCCCTCTATGAGCAAATAGCCATAGTCCATCACAAGCCCCCGCAACCCCCTGACCCCCGTCTCCATCCCGTGCTTGACCACGAGTTCCCCGTTCCCGTCCCGTGTCACGTCGAACTCGACCACCTCGACGCCTACGCGCAAGTACTTCAGCAGTAAGCTCTTCCTGTTAGCCTTGTGGGCCACTATGATGGGCCTGTGGTGCATACGGGTGGAGTGCTTGCTCAGGAAAATAAATGTTGTGTTATGTGAGGTCTAGTATGTCCCGGAGTAGAGTAGCGACACCCTCAAAGACTTCTACAAGTCTGGGCGATAGGTTGGGCCTCTCCTTCTCCATCACCTCCTCTAGCCTGTTGTAGAGCTCTAACGCCTCCTTGCGCCTGGCATCCTCGCCTAGAACTACTTCCACGACAGTCCTCTGGAAGCTCTCGAGGAGCCAGTAGATCTCGTGGGGGACTTTCTCCGCTCTAAACTCGCCGCGGAAAAGCCTCTCGTATAGGTCGCCTATATTCTCGAGGTTGCGCACCACGAGCCTGATGTCGACGAGCCGGGACTTCTCGGAGCTGGGGTAGAGGGGATCCGAAACCCTGCTCCTGATCACCCTCACGGCGAGGAAGTACAGCCTGTCGACTATGTCGTCCATAGCCAGGACTTTTTCAGCGAGAGCACGGTCTCCAGTCTCCACAGCCTGGAACACCACCCTAAGCATGGCCAGCGTGATTGTATTTATCCTCTGGACAATGGAGTAGAGGTCGTAGTCCGGCCTCGTGAAGCACTGGAGAACCATGGAATCTTGCTCCTCGCCCACGATCTCGAGCCCCAGGAGTATCTGCCTGGCCCTCTCGATAACCCTCAGAACCTCCTCCCTGCAGTCGCCGCTAAAAGACACCTCGATTACCTCAAACCCCCTTAAGTAGGCAGAAACAATGTTCCTGTAGAGGTTCTCGTCACACGCTATCCTTATACTCTTAACTCCTCCCCCCTTCCCGCTGAGCCTTAAGGGGCTTAGCTTCAGCGACCCGTCTTCCTCGGCCTCGAGGATAACTACGCCTCTCTCCCCTACACTCTCGAGAACCCAGTCTTTCGGCAGAGCAACATAGTAACTACCCCCGATCTTCACTACCCTGCGGGTCTCCACGACATAGTTAACATGTTTAGCTTATTAAACATTCACCTAGCCCGAAAGGAATATTATCGGATAGCGGCGATATGCAACTGAGGAGCCTTGCCGAACACGCTCAGAATGGTACTTCTCATTGCTGGCTATGCACTCTACGTAGTTTTCGTAATGCCGCTGAGACTCCTAGCAAGCCTCCTCAAACGTAGTCCTGAAGCCGTACTCCTATTCAAGCCCAGCATGCATGGTATAGCTGTCGAGCATAGAGCGAGGGGCGAAGCCCTAAGGCTCGTGTACGACTGGGCCTCGGGCATGGGCCTCCTGTTAACCCTTCAAGGCCAGCTAGTGAAGAAGTCGCGGCCTGGCACGCTTAGAGGCTATGTGCTGAGCATGGCGGCTTCTCTGAAGACCTACATGGAGTCAAGGGGTTACGCCGTAAGAGTAATGTTTAAGGAAGTATTTGGGGGAGAGCCCTTTGCAGTAGTTGAAGTTAAGAGAAAGAACCTATTACCCAGAATTTCAGAAATCATTAGTAGAGTACTCTAACAAAACTTACCCGTGTAGGCTCATGCCCTCTTAATGATGTATACTTTCGAGCCGATTAGCTGGTTGTTGGGGATTAAGACTAGAGTGCCGTCGTCTTTCTTCACGACAGTAAAGAGCGTTAAGATGTCCTCGACTACTCCCTGCTCGCCAGCCACGACTACGTAGTCGCCTATCTTTATGGGCCTGACAATGAGCACGAAGAGGCCTGCTATCGCCTGGCCCAATACCTGCTGGGTGGCGAACCCTATCACCATGCCTATAAAGCCCCCGAGTGCTACGCCGGCAGCGCCTCCAGCCGCCCCGCCCGCTATCCCGGCTGCCAGGGCTCCAATACCGAGTATGGTGAATATACTCCTCACGGCGGCTGCAGTGCTGTGGGGGTGCTTGAGCCTGAGCATCCAGTAGACTAGGTTTGAGACGCTCTTGACTATCATGTAGCCGAAGACTAGGGCGAGGCCTATAGCTATGTACAAAGAATACGGATCCAGTACGGGCTTCACCCCGGGGATTAACGTGGGTATAGTTGTGAAGACCAGGGCGCTGACGATTATATAGATGGCCACCCATGCTACCAGGTTTACTACGCTCCCCCTTATTCTCTCTGGGATGTTTTCGCCTGACACAGTTTAGAGGCGTCTTAAGCTGTCATATGAAGCTTTTAGTTCAAAGAGCTAAGGCGGATGTAAATAATATTAACCTCTCAAACGCCTGATATATACATCATGAGGGTGGTGTTGCTCGTACTCGCTGTACTCGTGCTTGTTCCATGCACTTTCCTCGCCCAGTGCCCAGAGCCTCTAGAAGCGAGAGCCTTTGAAGCCGTCATAAACACGCCTGGGGCTAGGCTAGACGCTTCCAGGCTAGCCGCTTACGCCGTGAAGGAGGTGGCCTCCGGCGTGTTCGCCTACAGGAGTGGATTCGACGAGAGGATCGCGGTCACGCTAGGCCTCGAAGCACTGCCGGCAACAGGCAGGCAGTACCCCGTGATACGCCTCCAAGTGTTGCCGGGTGCTAGTGGCGTTACGGATGCAGACTTGAGGAGGGCTCTAAAGCTAGAGCTGGACAGGCTCACAAGCGTGGGGGTTATCCAGGGCTTGAGCGAAGAACTAGAGTCTTCTCTTGTCTTATCGGCACGCCTAGGGCTAGCCGGGTGGGATAGGAGGCTAGTCTTCGACAACGGCGCCTGGAGGCCCTTCAACGAGTCCTCTATTTACGTGCCCCTGAGGGGCTGTCCGGCCCCGCTAGCCGTAGACTACTCTTCCTTGCCGGTCTGGAGGACAGGTAGCCAGGACAACTTGCCGTTGATTATTTCTGCCGGCGTGGTAGCCGTGCTGGCGCTCTTCCTCGCGTGGAGGTTTACTGCTAAGCGGAAAAGTTAATTTGCTTCTCCAACGGTTACACGGGGGAGGCCGATGTCACCCATAGGCTTCTGGGACTCCGCTATACTGGTTCTCCTCGGCGTTATTACAGCTTTCTGGGGCGTAAAGTTTGCGAGGCTGCTAGCCTCCCTCGTCTTCGGCCTCGCAATGGGCTACGTCTTCTACGCCTACTCGACGCCAGCCCTCAAAGCTACACTACTCCCGCTAGTACTGTTCCTATTAGGCTTCGTGGTCGGCGCAATGATAGGCTTCTCAGCCTTCAAGCTAGTAGTATCTCTCCTATCCGGATACGTAGTGTCGGAGATCCTCATGTCCACGGGATACGTTGTACACAATGAGACAGCTATCCTCGTCTTAACACTAGCCTTTGCAGCTATAATCTACGCGCTGATGGAGAAGATGCTGGCGTTAGGCTTCTCCCTCCTAGGGGCAGGGTTGGTCTACAGGGGCCTACTAGCCGCCGGCGTCCAGCCAGCATTCTCACTGCTCGTAGCGGTAGCCGTGTTTATCCTGGGCTTTATCGTCCAGACGAGAGGATAAGCTGTAAAACCTTGCTAGTTTTTTCCCACCTCTAACTCTGGTAGCTCTAAAATTCTTACGGAAACCCCGCAATAATATTTAAATACTAACCCCTGGAAAGTTCGGTGAAAAACATGAGGGCAACAGCCCTGCTACTAGCCCTCCTAGTGATAGTAGCCGGCTTCTCGGCGCTCGTCCAGGCTCCGCCACAGTACAAGCGCCTAGCCGTAGGATACACAGATCTTTCAACTCTCCACACTATAGCCTCGCAGCACGCCGCAGCGGTCGTGAAGACTATACCCGAGATAAAGGTGGCAGTGCTACTGGTTCCCGCAGGTGAAGACCTCCGCGGCCACGTAGGGAAGGGCTTGAGGTACGTTGAAGAGGACAAGATTGCCGTTGCGCTGGAGCTGAGCTCCTACTCTGACGTCCAGTGGAACATGAAGATGATCAACGCCACTAAAGTGTGGGACACGTACTACCCGTCGCTCAACGGCGCCGCGCTGGGCAAGGGGGTTAAAGTCGCGGTTCTCGACACGGGCGTCCTGTACACGCACCCAGACCTGAAGGGAAGGGTAGTCTGGTGCGTAAACACCGTCTTGAAGAAAACTTACAAGGGCACGGATCTCTCAAAGTGCACTGACCGGAACGGCCACGGGACGCACGTAGCGGGCATCATCGCGGCGCTGATAAACAACGCCGGAGTCACAGGCGTAGCCTCTAACGTCTCAATATACATTATTAAGGTTCTGAACGACGCAGGGTCTGGGACGTACACAGACATAGCAGAGGGGATAATTGAAGCAGTTAAAGGCCCAGACGGCGTAGTCGGCACCTCCGACGATGCAAAGGTATTGAGCATGTCCCTCGGAGGCTCGAGCGACAGTAACATCCTGTACGACGCGGTGAAGTGGGCCTACCAGAACGGCGCAGTGCTAGTGGCTGCCGCTGGGAACAGTGGCGACGGTGACCCATCAACGGACAACGTCGCGTACCCAGCCAGATACCCCGAGGTGATAGCTGTAGCAGCCGTAGACAGCTCCTACAATGTACCGACCTGGAGTAGCGATGGGCCTGAAGTAGACGTAGCCGCGCCCGGTGTGAACATCCTCTCAACGTACCTGAGGAACGGCTACGCCACTCTCAGCGGCACTTCAATGGCTACCCCACACGTGTCCGGCGTCGTCGCGCTGATACAGGCCTTAAGGCTCGCCCAGGGCAAGTCACTGCTCACCCCCAGCCAGGTGTATGACGTACTCACGAGTACAGCTGTAGACATCAACGCTAAAGGCTTCGACGTCTTCACGGGCTACGGCCTCGTAGACGCAATAGCAGCGGTCAACAAGGCCCTGGGCCTGCCGTAGCGGCCCCAAAAGTATTATTTTCTCGTCATCCTTTCTTTAACCGTCCATGCCAGCAGGTACTGGCTACAACCCCCTACTCCTCGGCGAGGCCGTAAGGCGCATGGTCTCCCGAGGGGTCGAGAGGAAGTACTACAGGTTCAGGGGTGGGAGGTGGTACGGAGGCATATCGACAGCAGACTGCGTCGGCTGCAACTTGAGGTGCGTGTTCTGCTGGAGCAGGGAGCCGAGGGAGAAGCCGTGGCTAGGCAAGTGGAGGTTCTACGCGCCCGAAGAAGTCTACGGCCGCATCAGGGTGATTGCCCTGAAGAAGGGCTACACCCAGCTGAGGATCTCCGGGAACGAGCCCACACTCGCGTGGGAGCACCTCCTACGCGTGCTCGAGCTCGTGGAGGAGGACGGCCTCTTCACGTTCATACTGGAGACTAACGGCATAGAGATAGGCGCCGACAAGAGCAAGGCGCGCGATCTCTCGAAGTTCACGCACGTGCACGTGCGGGTCTCGCTGAAGGGAACCTCGCACGAGGAGTTCCACAAGCTAACGGGGGCTAGAGAGGAGTTCTACGAGTACCAGCTCTCAGCTCTCAAGAACCTAGCCGACTACGGAGTCCCGGCGCACCCCGCAGTCATGCTCTCATTCTCATCAGAGGCGTCCTACAGGAGCCTCCTCGAAAGGCTTGGAGAGATAGACCCCCGCTACGTGAAGGACTTCGAGGAGGAGTACGTCTTCCTGTACCCCCACGTCGTCGAGAACCTGAGGAAAGCAGGCCTGTCGCCGAGAGTAGCTTATAGTCCGGACGAGATACCCGACGAACTAGTGTAAGTAGATCCTGGTACCCCTCATTAAGCCTAATATACCTGGCGATGATGTTTTAGACGTGCAGGAGTACGACGTTACCATAGTAGGAAGTGGTATTGTAGGCCTGATGATCGCTTATAACTTGGCTCACTACAAGGTTAAGGCTCTAGTCCTGGAGGCAAATCCAGAGCCTGGTTGGGGTGTTTCAAAGGCTCATGCAGCAATAATTCACGTCGTCCAGTTACCCTTTAGATCTCTCAAGAGCAGAATGGCTCGCGATGGTAATAAGAAAATATTGCAGGTAGCCGAAAGGCTTGGAGTTAGGTATGTTAGAACGAGTACACTTGTTGTTGCGACGAAAATACATCATCTTTTAGCGCTCCCCTTTGTAGCACTTTACCTGAGACTAAACCTCGGCCGGGCGTGATTGGTGGAACTATATGTGAAGGGTGCCTCGTTATAGACGTAAAGAAAATGAACAGGATTCTTAGCTTCTCGGAAGAAGATTCTCTGGTTTTTGTCGAATCCGGGGTGATGCTGAAGAAATTGGAGGAGTTTTTAAACTCTAGGGGTTTCACGCTTAGACATATTCCGCAATCTTTTCCTGAAGCAGCTATAGGTGGTCTGATAGCTACAATGAGCACAGGACAGTTTAGCACGAAGTACGGGGGAATAGAAGAACTCATAGTTGACCTAGAGGCTGTTGCACCAGACGGTGGCATTATCCCCTTAAGGAGGAATATAGTTCCAAGAGCCGCAACAGAACCTGATTTTAAACGATTGTTCATAGGAAGCGAGGGTCAGCTAGGTATAATAACAAAGGCTGTCTTGAAAGCGTTCCCAATACCACAGCACCAATGGAAGAACTCCTATTTCTTCCCTGACTTCGAATCGGGATTGAGAGCGATGCGTGAGATAATGCTTACTGAAGCGACACCTGCAGTTGCTAGATTATACGACAAGGAAGACTCAACCGTAAGGTTCCACGATGCTAGGGACATTCTCCTACTAATATATGAGGAGAATTCTGAGGGGATTCTAAAAGCAAAAGTTGCCGAGGCTGAAAGGATAATAACTAAACACGGGGGGCTGTCGATTGGTACAGATCCCGTAGAAAAGTGGCTTGAGAAACGGTTCGACGTAATATCTGAGCTGAAGAAGCTAGTAGTCCCACTTAACCTCTGGTTCGACACTATTGAAACCTCGGCCACTTGGAGTAACTTGCCTAGAGTCTATAGAGTATTCAAGGAGAGGCTCAAGAAGGTGAAAGGAGTCTACGCAGTACTGGCCCATGCCTCCCATTTTTACACTACAGGTGCATGTATATACTTCACATTAACTTACGAAGCTGACGAGCAAACCTACTGGCACATGTGGGAGGAAGCTATGAGAACTTTACTTGAAACAGGAGCAACAATAAGCCATCACCACGGTATCGGCCTTTTGAGAGCCAAGTGGGTCGGAGAAGAGCTTAGAGCTGGCCTAGACTACCTTAGGAAGATAAAGAAATGTCTAGACCCCTGGGGTCTTTCGAATCCCGGGAAGTGGATGGGTGTCTGAGTGTGGTGAGTTTGGCAACGCTGAAGGCAGTAAGGCTGACACCAACGCTTGTAGTGAGATTCATGTTACTCCCCTTACATAGAGTCAGGAACCCCTGTCTCTACTGTCCAGGCATATGTCTAACTGCTTGCCCTACTTTTCTTGCTTCAGGCAACCTTGCGATGAGCCCACTAGGCTATTCTCGCAACATAAATCTCGGGAGGGAGAAGTGTGTAAAATGTTGGAGGTGCGTGCGAGAGTGTCCTTTAGGTTATCCTCTCCCAGAGACATTTCATGATACGCCCATTAAACTAACTCTCTCGATTGCTAAGGAGGGAAAACCGACTCTAGTCGTTTCTGAGGGCCTAGAAGAGAGCATAGGAACAAAACTAGCCGAAAAATACGGACTAGGTCTCGCAGTAGTGAGAGGCATTACAGAGCGTTATACTGAGGGAAGGCGCGTTGAAATCAGCTCTCTAAGGAAAGTGTTGAAGACCCTTAGGCATAGAGACCCGGTTGCTATGTCTCCTGAAGTTGCCCATAGCCTTGGGATTCCATTTTTACTCGAAATGCCCGAGTTACTCAAACCAGTGAGCTTCACGGGTAGGGTTCACGTTCCCTGTCTAATACTTGACAAAGGAGAAAGAGTGCTAAGATCTCTTGAGAAGGTGAACATCAATGTCACTGAGGTCGTCGTGGATAAGTGCATTAAGGTTTCGTCGGTAGAGCCTGACACCCTGTATTTATGTCCAAGAGCAACTCTGCACAACGCTAAAACAATCTTCGACTTGATGCTCTCAGACGGCTAATCGCTGTAATAAAAAAATTCTTTAATAAATACTTGACGAATAGAAAGATGTGGGTGGGAGCAGTTATAGGGTAATACCCCCGCTCGAGGAGCTTAACCCCCGGGTATTCAGGGAGGCCTTTAGGCGTATCGTGGAACTGAAGGAGAAGGCCGGCTTGAAGGCCATTCTGGACAACCCTCCCGACCTCCTGGAGAGGGCGAAGCTCTACGCGACTCAGTTCAGGAACGGTGCATTAGGCTGGGCTAGCAACATATGGAGTAGGTCTGCGGCGAACACTGTTGTAGTCAACAGCGACAGCGAGCTAAGGCAGGAGCACAAGCTACTCATGCAGAGAGTCCTAGAGCACATACTGGCTCAAGGGCCCCTGATCAAGGTAGACGGGTACTACGGGAGGCCGGGAACTAAAGTCCAGATGCACACGACGGTTTACGTTGACCCGCAGTTCCCAGACCTCGCCTACAGGTGGAAGCAACTAGTATTCCCCGCGCCCCCGGACGAGAAACCCGACGCCGAGCTCTTCGTCATACCCCACTACCTAGGCAACCCACTGATCCCCGGCACTAACAGGCTGATGGCTATACTCGTCTTCCCGCACCACAACCTGACTATAATCACCCTGTCGAGCTACCAGGGGGAGATAAAGAAGGGGTCGCTGCGCCACTGGATCTACCACGTGTACAGGAAGGGGTGTACAGGGGAGCACGCCGCCCTCAGGGAATTCACTGTTCAGACAGTTGAAGGCACTTGGAAGAGAGTGACGCTAGTGATATGGGGCCTCACAGGCTCAGGCAAGTCCACACACGGCTTCTACGTGTGGACCCCGAGTAACGCGAAGGTGTACGTGGAGAAGTTTGCTGTCAACCCGCTAGAGTACGTCCGGGATCAGAAGATAAGGAATGACGACATCATCGCTATTTGCGAGGACAAGGTCTACGGCTCGGAGCGTGGAGCATGGGTAAAGACCGAAGACTTAACCCCGGAGCAGGAGGCCCTCTGGAACGCCTGCATGAGCCCTAGAGCCCTACACGAGAACACAGAGTTCTCCGCCGACGGAAACCCCAGCTTCGAGGGAGCGCTCTTCCAGTACTTCGGCATGCCAAACAGGAACGCTAGATCCGTCATATACCTCGAAGACACGGGCTACTTCGACGGCCAAATAGACTCGGACGGGCCACTGAACACAGCAGTTTTCCTCTCCCCGGGATACTTCACAGACTACGCGTGGGTCAAGTTAAACACGCCGGAGTTCATAGCTAAGGCGCTAGCAGACGGGAGAACTGTAGGCCACCCGGCGCAAGCACGGGAACTTGTCGGCAGAGTGAGGTTTGTCCCCCGCTACTCGGAGTTCACCATAGGCGTAGGGGATGACGCCCACGTTCTAAGGTTCTACGAGTTCCTGAAGAAGTGGCAGGAGAAGGGCCACAGGGTCGAAGTTTACATGTGGAATACTACCGGGAGAATAGTAGCCCAGTACAAGTGGAGTGAGGTTAAGGTTGGGGACAGAGTAGTGAGAATACCTGAACCAGTGCTAGAGGTAAGAGATGGAGTCCCCAAGCCTGTCGGCGGCACTCGCCCTACAATAGAGGAGACGGAGCTATTCCTCCTCCAGGCAACGCGGGGCGCCGTTAAGTGGAAGCCACATCCGGTGTGGGGCGAGCGCGTCCTCGTCCCAGCGGAAGTCCCGGGAATCCCAGGTGATAGGCTGAAGGAGCTAGACCCTACAACATACCTCGGTATGAGCGAGTTCAGAGAGCTCTTACAGGCCCAGGTAGAGTACAGCAAGCTAGTTCTACAACAGCTAGGCATGAAGCTACCCGAGGAGATACTCCGGGCCATGGACTTCTAACCACCAAAAATTATATTCGGTGAGAACAGGAGAGAGAGTGTATGAACTCAAGGGAAATAGCCTTAGCCAGCATCATCGCCGCGCTCTACGCTGTACTCGTGTACCTCTTGCCATTCATGTCTTTCCTGCTGTGGCAGGTTAGAGTAGCCGACGCGCTCATAGCGCTAACCACAGTACTAGGCTACCCGGCTGTGCTAGGCGTCACTGTGGGCTGTTTCATCGGGAATATCCTGGCAGCTCCCTGGGGGAGCGCGGCCCTCAACGCGTTTGACGCGTTTCTCGGGAGCCTCATGAACCTCGTAGCAGGCTACGCCGGCTACAGGATTGCCAGGAAAGGCGGAGAGCGTAACAGGATCATAGCCCTGGTAGTCCAGGTTCTCGTGATATCTGTGGGCGTGGGGTCGTACCTTAAGTACTTGTTGCTCTGGGCTTTTGGAACAGACGTCCCAGTACTACTCTCCATAGCCGGGGTTCTGCCAGGGTCGGTGATATCGATAGTAGTCTTGGGCTACCCGTTATCGCTGGCTGTTGAAAGATCCTTGAAGGGGCTACGGGGCAGGGCTTCCTAGAGGCTTACAGAACACACTGGCATAAAAAGGAATATTATCTAGAGCTTCTCAAGTTCTCTGAGAGTCGTCATGACCACTGCGTTGGCTAGGCCCACGCGCTTGTCGATGCTTCAAAGGTACCTGTTCCCGCTCATGGTTCTACTATCGGTGAATGTTAAGGCTTTAGAGGTGCACAGCTGGCTAGCCCCCCTTGTAGTCTACGGCCTCTACAGCCTGCTAAGACTTGAAGTCGGCTGGAGTGAGAGGTTCTTCACATTCACGCTGTACGCATGCACGCTCGCGCTATACCTGACAGGCTTCTCTACTATGGAGGGCTCGATCTTCCTGTCTTTGCTAGTAGTGGCACCCGTCATGCTGGTAGCAATAGAGGTTGAGAGAGCGTTCACGGAATACGTCCTCTCCGAGGCGGGGGTAAGAATTAGAAGCATAAGGCGTGACTCGCTGTTGCCGCGAATAACCACCCTGGAGGTACCCTACTACATGATCTCGGGTGCAAGAACCCGCTACCCCTTGCTCTCCAGGATCTTCAAGAAGAGATATATAGATCTAGTACTGGAGACTAGTTACGGGAGCATAGCCCTTAGAGGCGTCCCTCAGGAGTCAAACCTGCCTGCTCTAGTCGAGAAGCTCTCTCACAGGCCTGGTGTGGGCTTCGCGAAATACGGCGAGAGGACAGGCGTGTCGCTGGTAGGAAAGGGGCTTGAAGTGAGCGGCATATTTAATCCGAGCCTAGCGGGCACTGAGCTTGCTGAACTTCGCCGTCCCCCCGAGTCCTTCTCCGAGAGGCGTAGAGCAGGCTCCAGCATGAGTAGCCTGGCAGGCTCTGGGAAAGAGAGCGCTGAAAGAGGAGAGTCGCCAGCCAGGGCGAAGACGGCCTCACCTCCTAGGAGGCGCGTGAGAAACCGCATCGAGAGGCTACTCTAGGAGGTGGGAGCGGTGAGCGCCCTCGACGCGAAGATAAAGAGAGTTTTCGGGGAGTACGCGGTCGACAAGAGGGTGGCCCGGTCTGGGAGCATCCCCAGGATCCCTACTTTCATCAAGGAGTACCTCATTACGCGGTACTGCCAGGAGGGTGATAGCAGGTGTCTCGAGGATATAGCGCAGAAAGTAAGCGAGCTCTACCCAGACCCGAGGTCTCGTGAGAGGTTCCTCGGGAGGCTCAAGGAAGAGGGCAGGTTGAAGCTACTGGACGAGTTTAGAGTCGTGGTGAACCTCAAGAAGAACGCTTTCTTCTTGCAGATACCTTCACTCAACATAACTGACGCGCTCGTCCGCGACGACATCGTACGTGGCAATGAAAGGCTCTACTCAGGCCTGTGGGGCGTAGGCGTGCTCGTCTACGAGCCCCCGCTCCAGTCAAGACTTCGCGATGTGACGCCCGTAGTGATGGACGACTTTGAACCGTTCCAGGCGTACGACATAGACTTCGAGCTCTTCAGCGATGCTAGAGGCGAATTTACGCTAGAAGAGTGGCTCAGCATGCTCGTCAGGAGCATGGGGCTAAACCCCGAGGCCTACACTCTGAGGCAGAGAGCTCTGCTTGTGGCGAGGCTCATACCCATGGCCGAGTCTAACGTAAACCTCCTCGAGCTAGGCCCGAGAGCCACGGGGAAAACTTACACCTATCGAGAGCTCACCTACTACTCGAGGATACACTCTGGAGGTACTGTCTCCCCAGCGAGGCTCTTCTACGACATAAAGAGCAAGATACCGGGAGACCTGGTAGTGAACGACGTTGTAGTATTCGACGAGATAAACAGGATAAAGTTTGCGAGTGGGGACGAGGTCGTCGCGAAGCTCAAAGACTACATGGTTGACGGCTACTTCGAGCGAGGGGGATACCACCCGAAGAGGCCGGCTACGTGCTCCCTGGTTTTCATCGGGAACATTGACATCGGGGAAGCTTATAGACCGCTCGCTGTAGCGTCCTACCTGCCGGCGTTCATGCACGACACGGCATTCCTCGACAGGATACACGGCTTCCTACACGGGTGGGAGTTGCCGAAGATAATGAAGAGCGACGAGCACTTGGCTCAAGGCTACGGCATAGCCGCCGACTACCTGGCCGAAGTCTTACACGAGTACAGGAACGTGAGCCTCGAGCAAGAGGTGGACGAAGTATTCGAGCTAGAGGGGAGGCTGACAATCCGCGACGAGAAGGCTATTAAAAAGCTACTGTCGGGGGCTCTAAAGCTCCTCTTCCCGAACCGCGAGTACGACAAGAGCGAGCTCGAGAGCATAGCCACAGCACTCGTAGACCTGAGGAACAACGTCTCACAGCTACTCACGGCCATGTCTCCAAGAGAGTTCCCAGAGAAAAAGATAAAAGTTAGGGTTAGAGGCTAGGCTACTTGCCCCTCCTGCCCAGGGCCTTCAACAGTTCGACTGCTACGCCGAGCCCCCTCTGAACCTCTGGGTCGTTTAGGGCTTTGAGGAGGCCTACTAGCCCGATAGGCTTCGGCTCCTTCGGTATAGACTTCAGCGCGTCAACGAGTAGCGGGAGGTTCTCCTTTAGCGCCTCGTAGTCAACGCTTCCCAACATGTCGAGGAGGTCGTCGAGGTGGTCGAGTAGCCTGAGAGTCCCGGGCGTGAGCAACAGCGAGGAAAGCCTGCCGATAACCTCTGGGTCGAGGATATCCTTGGCTGCGTCGAGGATGCCGAGCTCGTTCATCCTAGCGAGGACATCAAGCACCTTGTTTACCGACTCCACGTGTTCAGGTTTAAGCTCAACCTTCTCGCTCACACTTACCACCCCTCGCCCCTCCTGATAAACTCGTCAGTCGCGTCGAAATACGCCTTGAAGATAGGGCTCCAGAACTCGGGGTACTTGACTGCGCTCCAGTACGTGGCGACAAAGAGATCCTCCATTAGCCTCTTGAACCTCGACAACCTAACCTTTATGGGCGGGTGGTCATAGTCGCTTATCACGAAAGTGCCTTTCCCGTCTGTGATTATCGGGCAGTTAGTCCTGCCACTATACCTAGCGTCATAGCCCAGCAAGCGGGCTGCCACGACCTCAGCCTGCAGGTGCGCTGTCACCCCGCTCTTCGAGGTTGGGGCATTCGTGCAGTCGCCTATCGCGTACGCGTCGTCGAAGCCCTGTACGTTGCTCGTGTACTTGTCTATCTTGACGTAGCTAGACTGGTCTTTAACTTCCGCCGGGCTAATGTTGTAGCTCGGCCCCCTGTGCGGTGGGACGACGACGGCCACGTTGAATTTTATATCCTCCCCTTCGAGGCTCACCAGCCTGTTCTCCCGGTTGTCTACCTCGTTGACGGTGAAGAAGGTGTGTATCTCAACCCCCCTCTCCTTAAGCTCAGGCTCGAGTATGTCTGCAACGGTCTTCGATGGGTAGGCGTGCGGGACAGGGACAGCGAGGACTACTTTAACCTTACCGGCAAGCCCCCTACTCCTGAGGAGCTCGCTCGCTAGGAAGGCTCCCTTATGGGGCCCCGGCGGGCACTTGTATATAGGGTCAGCCACTCCAATGACGAAACTGCCCTCCTTCAACCCTCTAAGCGTGTTCCAGAGCTTCAGGGAGTTCTCCGGGCTCGAGTAGAAGTCCCCAAACCGCTCGAGGAGCTCTCTGTGCCCTGGCACCGCGCTGTAGTCTAGTTCAGCCCCGCTGGCCAGGACGACGAAGTCGTACTCGTAGCTCCTGCCGCTTCTCGTCGTGACTCTCCTCTCATTCAGGTCTACGCTCACGACCTCGTCATTGACGTAGTTTACTCCTTTCTTCAGCAGGCTCGGAATAGGCCTCAGGAACTTCTCCGGGGAGACGCCCTTGAAGGCTATCCAGAGGTTTCCAGGCTGGAAGAAGTGGCTCGTGCTCTTGTCTATGACTGTCACGTCGAAGCCGTGGGGCTGGAGCAGGTTAGCTAGAATAGCCCCTCCACCGCCCCCTCCTACAATAATAACCCTATTTGCCAAAAAACACCACCAGGAGAAAAAGGGATTATTTTTTAGCCGTGACTTTAATCACTGCTTTTATGACTCCTCCCTCCTCTGTCAGGGAAACGAGTTCATTCCTAGTTTTCTCGATCCAAGCCTGCACGTCAGGCTTAAAGCCAGGGTCTGTCGCCAGGACGATTATAATGTCTCCATTCTGGGCGTTACGGTAGGCCCTTGTGAGGGCAGAGATAGGCCCGGGGCACGCCATCCCGCGGGCGTCAACCGTGATCTCCGGCATGCTACCCGCCTAGACGAATATTACCTCGTACTCCGCCGTCTCCTTCATGAAGAAGGTTGCGCCTACAATGTCGTCTACGATGGGGTCTAGATCCTCCTTCTTGAGGCCCATGGCTTCTGCTATGAGCGAGCACACGTACACTTTGACGTCACCAACCTCCTTTGCCTCCTTTATCATGTCGTACCAGCTGGGCGCCTTCATCTTCTCCAGGCCCTTGAGAAGGCCCGGAACCATGTCTTCAAACTCCTTTGGGAAGCGCGGGCTCGGCTTGTTCTTCGTAAAGTACGGTGTAGCGAACCCTGTCACAAAGATCCTGACGGGTACACCCAGGTTTGCGGCAGTCTGCGTGAGAACACCGAGGGGTATGAACTTGTCTGCTGTGCCCGAGAACATTATTATTGCTAAACCTTTTGACATTGGTCTCAGCATGATATTATCAACAAAAGCTACATATAAACATATATGTCAATAAATGAATAAATGTTATTTTTTATTAAGGATTACGTGGAGAAAAGGAAATCAGTATTGCCGGTTCTCCTCATCCCTTCTAGGGGTTAGGAGACCCTCTTTTCATCACCACGGAGAAACCGGCGTGGGAGTATTTTAGCTTTCTAGAAGAAAAGCAAGAGGAAGGCTAGTGCGATGTAGGCTGTGGCCAGCTTCCAGGCTACATAGGAACTCCTCTTATACTCGCTGCTTGCCAAACCCCTCAACAGGACAGCCATGATGACTGATGCCATGACGGTTAGGACGGCGATTGAGGGAGCTGAGTACACGTGATAGAAATGCAGTAGGAACGCGTCGGCGAGGACGAGTAACAGCACGACAGAAGAGGCCGTCACTCCAGCTCTCTCGCCCATCACTACCGGAAGCATTGGGACACCAGCTCTCCTGTAGTCGTCTGAGTAGTAGGTCGCCGCCGTCCAGATGTGGAGGTAGCTCCAGAGGACAACTAAGGCACCGAGTAGTACAGCCTCTACAGACGGCTTGCCCGTCGCTGCCGCCCACCCGCCGAGGACAGGCATCGCGCCCGCACTACCGCAAACAATAACGCTCCACGGTGTCCTCCTCTTCATAACCTTCGTGTACAGGAAGCTGAATATAAGGAACCCTAAAACCCCAAAGAGTAAAACCCAGAGTTTCACTAAGGCGGCTAAGAGTAAGCCGAGAAGTACTGTTGCTGTGGAGAGCGATAGGGCCTGGAACTGTGTCATCCTGCCAGAGGGAAGGGGCCTGTGTTTTGTCCTGGACATGATGCTGTCGATATCCATGTCGAACAGCATGTTGAAGCCCGTAGACCCGGCTACAGTGAGAAACAGAGACGCTGTCACAAGCATAAACACTAGTGGGTCAATGTTCAGGTTGGAGGCCTTAGCGTAGGCAATTACACCAGTTAGAACAGCCATTAACGTCTGCCTAACCTTGATAAAGTCTGCAAAGTCTCTTATATTCACGGATAGACTGAGAGCTCGCGCGGTCTTAAACGCTTATGTTTAGTGCTTTACATATCCTAGTGCCTGCCTCAACTTGCTGTATATGCCCGCTATCTCCTCGACTATCGCGTCAAGATATTCTGCCGCTCTCGAAGTGTCGAAGGAAACGTCACCCTCGCCTGGAGTGTAGTTTATAATCGTCCCAGGGAGCGGGTAGCCCTGTACGCCAGAAGAGGCTACGAATATCTCGCTAGAGCTGTAGAGGTTCTTCTTCACCAGCCCGGGGCTCGCGAGAGCTACGAGTACAGTCTCGTCCGTAGCGGCATGCCCTCCCTCCTTGCCTAGGATTCTCTGCGTCAGCCCTCTCTCACGGGCGAGCCTCCACCAGTCCACGAGCAAGGTTGCGAGTCTATGATCCAGCCATGCCCTCCTAGCCGCGCTGTCAAGTGGGGCAGTGTTGCCCCCGTGCCCGTTGAGGATTACGGCTAGCTCGAAGCCTTGAGACGCAAGGCTGGAGAGTATCTCGTAGACTAAGCTCTCGAAAGTCTCTGGCTTTATCCTGATAGAGCCTGGGTAGCCGTAGAGGCTGTTTGTTACTCCGTAGTTCACTGTTGGTAGTACAACTCCACCTATTCTCTCGGCGAGCCTCTCGGCTATGAGCTCCGGGATGATGTTGTCCGTCCCGAGCGGCAGGTGCGGCCCGTGGGGCTCGACAGTCCCTACGGGTAGAATTGCCGTGTCCACGCCTCTCTGCAGGAGCTCTCTAACTTCAACGTACGACAGCTCGGCAAGCCTGTGGGGCGACACAAAGACTGGATCAAGCAACCGGGAAAAATTTTTATCGCCTCCTTCTCGCCGCCTCCACGAGAGCCAGGGCTACTGCTACCCCGACGGCTCCAGCTACGAGAGCGGCTACGAGCGGCGTGTAATCCAGCCTTGCTGTCGTAGCAGGAGGAGCTGGAGCAGTAGTTAGTGGCGTTTGGTTTTGTTGCTGTGTCTGCTGTGGTGCTTGGTACGGTGGCTGTTGCGTCTGGCTCTGCTGGGGCGGGGGCTGCTGTGGTGGGGGTTGCGGGGGCTGTGGGACAGCGTAGGTTATCTTCGCCTCTACCTGAGACGTGTGCCCGGCTACGTCTACTGCTACGGCCCTGACGTAGAGCTCCTTTGTGAATAGAGGAGGTATGTCGGCCTTGTAAATGTTGCCCTGAACTGGGGTAGCGGTCACATAGTCGCTGGATGTCCCAGTAGAGTAGTAGACGACTACTCTCGCCATGCCCCAGCCCCTGTCTACGGCTCTTACGAATATCGTGAGCGGCTGTCTGCCCGAGACAGGCGTCTCGGGCGTCCACCCTACTATCTCGATTGTCGGGTTGTCGTTGTCCACGTAGGAGGCCACAGTCATTGTAGCGTTCAGGTTAGGCCTGAGCGGTGCCCTGACCTCTGCTAGGAGCCCTCCCCGGAACGGGGCTATTCTGGCCAGGGAGGCGTCTATACCGCTCGCGTAGAGGCTGTAGCCGGGCCCCGGTGCCAGCCAGAAGTAGAAGGAGGCAGTAGCCAGGTTGACCTCGAACCTCCCCGTGGTGTATACAAGGTAGCTGGACGCCGTACCCCTCCCGTCTGAGACCCAGCTCACAGAGGCCTGCATGAGGTTGTAGCTACTCCCCCTGTCGAACGGCCTCTTTCCAGGGGCTGTCAGCTCCAGGACTTCACCCTTAGAGGATATTGTAACGAGGCGGAAGCCCGGGTACAGCTGCGTCCAGGCGCACGCGGCAGTCGTCGTTACGAAGTATATCTTGTTCTTGTAGATCGCAACGGTGTCTCGGTGTATGTGCCCGGCGAGAACCAAGCAGGCGTTGTACTTGTCGAGCAAGTAGAGTAGCCTGGAGCTGGGGTCGCTTGCTACGTCGTAGGAGGTCGACGAGATTACGCCTGAAGAGCTAAAGAGCGGGTGATGGATAAACACTACCGTAGTCTTGCCGGCATACCTCGAGAGAACGGACTCAAGCCAGTCAAGCTGTTGCGAATCTAGGAAGCCTTCAAGCCCGCTGTCCAGGCCAATTATCAAGTAGTCACCGAAAGCCCTGTACCAGTAGGCGGGCCCTATGTACCTACCGTAGAAGTATTTCTCGAAGCTCTCCTCGGCCGCTCCGAAGTAGTCGTGGTTTCCTGGGATTATGAACGTCGGCTTCCTGAGATAGTCTAGCAGGCTCGAAAGCGTTTCGAGGCTTCTAGTATCATCACCGTACTCGACGTCGTCTCCAGTAATTACTACAACGTCGACTGGTAGAGCGTTAGCCAGTACTATCGCCTTCTTGAAGCAGTCTGCGGCTGGTGCTCCGAAGGCCGCTGCCCCGATGTGAACGTCTGTGAGGTGCATTATCCGGAGTGTCCTCGGCCACTTGCTCAAGACCCATAGGCTCCTGTAAGCTGAGACTGCCTGCGAACTGCTCCCGAACGAGACCTTCACGTAGAGGTCGTACAGCTCTGGCCTGGTGCTAGAAGGCACGCCAACCGTTATAACATAGCTATGCCCCACTTGCACCGGGGGTAGAGTGAGCGAGAGGTTTACCACGTAGCCTGGGGCCTCCGCCCACACGCCGAGTATTCCGGCGATTTTGCTGGCCGAGTATAGTGTTATATTGAAGACGCCGCCCGGCGAAACGGGCATGGGCACGGCTTGCGAGGGGTCTGCAATGTAGAGGTTCAAGGCCTCCTTGTAGGGTTTAGCCGAAGCCAGTGCTAGAGCGGCTACTGTTACAAACGTTAAGGCGAGCAGTAGCTCCTTGTCCATCAGTATAGGCGGCCAGAAAAGCCCAGATATTAAATTCTACCCACTTCCCTGCTGGGCTCTCAGAGCCGGCAGGACCTTGGGAAAAACCTGAGTTAGAACTAGCCCCTCGGGCAACGACTAGGTGAACTCCTCCTCTTCCCAGCCTGTAGATGGGTAGATGTTCACGTCAGACGCCCTGATGTAGAGTTTAACCCTGGAGCCTGGTTGCAACTCTATCCCCGGGTCAGTGTAGGCCACTATTTTCTGGCCCCCTACGTCGATCCTCAACTGGTTGAACATGCCGATGAACATAGCGAGCTCGACAGTACCCTCTATCACGTTATCGAGGGGCTCCGTTACACTGAAGTCCTCGGGGCGCATTATGGCGACGACGCTATCGCCTTCTCTCATGCTGTAGCCGTGCGCCACGTTGCCCTCTATTACTGTCCCATCGACTCTAATCTTCGCCTTTGAGCCTGTAACCTCCAAGACCCTGCCCCTCAGTAGGGTGCTCCGCCCTATGAACGTGGCTACGAATAGGTCCCTGGGCCTCGAGTACACCTCCTTGGGCGGGCCGACCTGGTGGACGCGGCCCCTGTTCATGACAGCGATCCTGTCGGCAAGGCTCATTGCCTCCTCCTGGTCGTGCGTGACGTAGAGGGCCGTGATCTTAAGCTCAGTCTGGATCCTCCTAATCTCCTCCCTCATCTGGAGCCTGAGCTTCGCGTCTAGGTTGCTTAGAGGTTCGTCGAGCAGGAGCACCCTGGGCTCCACGACCAACGCCCTGGCAAGAGCAACCCTCTGCTGCTGGCCCCCGCTTAGCTGGAGCGGGTAGCGGTCTTCCATCCCCTCCAGCCGCACTAGCCTCAAGGCCTCCCGCACTTTCCTCTCGATATCCTCGTCGGTGAGCTTGAGCTGCTTGCGCCTGACCTTTAGGCCGTATGCCACGTTCTCGAACACTGTCATGTGGGGCCAGAGCGCGTAGTTCTGGAAGACCATAGCAGTCCCTCTCGCGTAGGGCTTCACGAAGGTTACGTCTTCCTCGCCGAAGTACACCCTGCCCTCCTCCGGAACCTCGAAGCCCGCCACTATCCTGAGCAGGGTCGTTTTCCCGCACCCGCTGGGGCCTAGGATCGTGAATAGCTCCCCGTCCCTCACTTCCAGCGTGACGTGATCTACTGCCCTGACGCGGCCGTAGACCTTGCTAACCTCGACCAGCCGGATCCCGACCATACCCTACACCCCTATAAACGCGTACCTCTGCTTTAATACTCTTACTACGATTAGTATAGCCACCAGCTGTATGAGTATCAGCAATACGCCCATCGCCGCTGCTATCTGCACTCCTATGGGCGACCCGCCCTTGTAGACGTTCATCATGTAGTACGTCATAGGCGCCTGGGAGGGGTTGAAGTTGCCGATAGTTATGCTCGTGCTAACCTCAGTCGCCATGTATATGAACCCCAGAACGGCGCCGCTGAAGATGTACGAGATGATGTAGGGCAACACGACGCCGAAGACGACCCTGGCGCGTGTGGCCCCGAGGTTCATAGCGGCCTCCTCGAGGCCGACGTGAACCTGCTGGAAGCCGGCGTAGACCGAGCGCACGACGTAGGGTAGCTTCCGCACACTGTAGGACACGACCAGCACGACCCAAGCCTGGAAAGCCCCGATAGACGCAGGGTCGAGAGGTGTCCCGGCGAAGAAAGTCGTGAAGAAGTAGTAGTAGCCGAGGGCTATCACCAGCCCCGGGATGGCCAGAGGCACTGTAGCCAGAGTGTCCAGCAGGTTTGAGAGCCATGCGACACGTATCCTGCTAACCCCGTACCCCACCATCACTGCTACCGCCAGGGCCAGGAGTACCGAGAGCGCGGCGTACGTGAGAGTGTTCCTGATGTACGTGAATACCGTGGGGTCTAGGAAGAGGTTCTCGAAATAGCTCAGCGTAAATCTGCCCGGGTTGATCTCGAAACCCCTCGGCGGCATGATATTGAAGGCCAAGAGCGCAACGCCGAGCTGCGGGAAAGATGTTAAAAGCACTAGGGGGAAGATTACGGCGTAGACGACCACCTTGCCGGGTAACCCTAGAGGGCGCTGCCTGGGCGCTATACGTCCCCCGCGACTGATCATGGCGTAGCTCCTCATCCCCACGTAGTTCCTGATTGCGAGGAAGCCCACGACAGCCACGAAGAGCATGACGACCCCGAGGGCCGCTGACTCCGGCGAAACTATACCAGTCTGTGTCACGAACCCCCTGAAGATCTGTGCGCTCATGAGGTTCCACTCCTGGAAGATGAGCGGAGCCCCCACGTCCTCGAGGCTGAATATGAACACGATAATGGCGCCAGCCACGATCCCGGGCAGCGCGAGTGGGAGCGTTACAGTCCTAAAGAGCCTGAAGCCCCTCGCCCCGAGGTTCTCGGCTTGCTCCTCGGTGCTCGGGTCGACGTTCAGGAAAGCGCTGTAGGCGTTGAGGTAGACTATGGGATAGAAGGAAATTATCTGTGCTAGCGCGACTCCCACGAGCCCGTCTAGCCTGATCCTCCAGCCGAAGAGTGCTTGTGTGAGCATGGAGATGGGGCCGTACTCGCTGAAGAGGATTTTCACGACGTAGGAGTTGACGAACGGGGTGACGAACAGTGGGACGAGCGAGAGTATGCGCAGCGTCTCCTTCCCGGGGAACCTGTAGCGCGCGAGGACAAAAGCTATCGCTATGCCAAGAAGTGTTGCAGTGAAGGTTACGGCAGTCGAGAGTACTAGGCTATTCGCCAGGATGCCGTAGTTAACCCCCTTGATCACGTAGAGCGTGTAGTTCCCCAGCTGAACAGTGAACCAGGGCATTTCACCGGGCAGGCTCTCAAGCCTAACGTACTCCCTGGCCGAGAAGATTCTCTGAAAGTTCGAGTACCAAGCCGCCCCAGTAGGAGCCCTGAAGGCGTTGATGAGCACGAAACCAATCGGCGTCAGGAGGAAAACTACGAGGAACGCAGAGCCGAAAACGAGGAAGAACCACATCAGCGGGTCAAGTTCGTAGAGGGTGCTCCGTATGCGACGGGAAAGCGAGACAACCCCTCTGCGCGCCCCCCTGGACTCCTGGAAGCCACGTAGCCTCTCGTAGAGGTAGCCTGCGCTTGCCGCGAAGACCAGGGGGGCTAGGAAGAATGCCAGCGAGCGCGGTACGCCCCCGGCGCCAATGAGTACTGTGAAGAAGTCGTATAGGAGGGAGAAGACGGCTAGAAAGCTGAGCCCGAAGCTGAACTTTATCCACCGGTAGTCGAAGCCTAGCCTGTAAAGAACTAGAGTAGCGGCAAGGCAGGCCAGCCAGAGCAAGGGGTCGGCTGTGGCCGAGGCCTCCGGGTACGCCGTGTAGAGGAGAAGGTACAGCAGAGCTACTGAGAGACCGACGACCCAAACAAACCAAGGCCTAGCCCGCATGTCAACCTCAGTAGGAAATACATGCATGTTCTTAAATTTTTAATAATTAAAAATGTGGGATCTAAGAGCCCGTCATCTGTTTTAGTAGGTCTGCGGCCTTCAAGTACCTGGCTCTGGCGGCGTCTTTCCACTGGTTCATGAGGTTCTGGTATATCGAGGGATCGCTGGCTAGGTACTTGCTAATCTTGACCGCGTACTCAAGCGTGAACGTTGTCTGAGTATTCGTGAGAGGGTCTGTGAATGTGATCGGGGCTGTTAGCGAGTCTATGAGCCTACCGAACTGATCCTTGGTGATTTTACCGTTCAAGTAAGCTTGCGCAATCTGGGCCCAGACAGACTGGAGGTCAGCGTGGACATCGACTAGTGTCGCCTTGAAGTAGTCGACGACTGCCGTGACCCATAGTGAGGAGAGAGTCTCGTTGAAGTTTATGCCGCCAGCCTTCTCAATTTCGGCGAGAGCAGCCTTGAGGTCAGGCCTCTTTGAGCCCTCAGGCGTGTTAAACACTCTCGGGTTAATCGGGAGCCTGTTGATGTTAGGGTCAAACCACACGAGCTGGCCCCCTGTCTCGTTGAGAACCCAAGCCACGAAGACTGCTGCCTCCCGTGGGTGCCTCGCACCCTTAAGAACGGCTATCGGATCCGCGTTAACGATGCTCTCGTTTGCAGGTATTATGTAGAGGCAGGCAGGGTTCTGCTGTTGCGCAGTGTAGCCGTAGAAGTCGATAGTCGTCCCAACTGCTATGTCCCCCCTGATGACTGCATCGCGGACATCACTACTCCCACTATACACCTTCGCGTTTGCAGCAATGAGGGTGAGGGCCCTCCAGCCGGCATCCCAGCCGTATGCCTGGAGGATGATCTCGAACATCCTAGTGTTACTAGTGCTCATAGTGGGATCCGCGATGCCCACGAGCGGGACAGCCGGTAGCGTACGCGCGTAGACCGGGTTGCCGAGGTCTGCCCACTTCTTGGGGGTCGGGAGGTTGTAACGGGAGAGCAGATCCTTGTTCACCGTGAAACCGAAGCTACTCACACTAGCGCCGATCCAGTGGACCAGCCCGTCGCTTCCAACCTTATAGGTGGGCGCACCGGCAATTGTCGACGGGATTTTCTTCATCTCCTCGAGCACTAGGGCGAACTCGGGAACCTTCGAGGGGTCTAGGGGCTCTATAAGCCCTTGCTCGTCGATTATGTTGAAAAGCGTGGGCCCGCCGCCCCAGGCAACGTCGATGCCCTGGCCCTTAGACGCAGCGTTCTTTATGTACTCGGGCCACTGCTCCGCGTTTACGGGCAAGAAGACAATGTTCACGATGTTGTACTTCTTGGCGATCTCGCTGTTGAGGAACATTTTCCGCGTGACATCCTGGATTGTCTGCTCATGTCTCGTGATCACGTAGAGAGTAACCCCCTGAGCTGGCGGGGCTACTCCCTGAGTGGGCGGAGCTTTAGGGGTTAGAGCTGCGAAGAAGGCTATGAGAGCTACGACAACTACGACCGCTAGAAGGAGGAGCAACAACCTTTTATTCACGTCTACCACCATGTCACTCTTACGAAACCCAAAACTATATATTTTTAGTGAGGTAGGAAAATAGGAAAAAGTTTTTAACTTTTGGCTTGTTCTGCTTTGGCCTGAGGTCTCCGCTTTCTCACTAGGAATAGAGCCACAACCACAGCCGCGACTACAACTACTGCTCCAACTGTCAAGAGGATCAGCTGTTGCTGCTGCTGGGCTGCCCTCTGGCTCGGGACCTCTCTCACCACGTATACCCACCACTTAACGAGGTTCGTCACGAAGGTCGGGCCGTCGAGAGACTTACCATAGTACTGCGACGACCACGCCGGCTCGTAGTCTCCGTAGATGGATTCGCCGGCTAGGACTATGAGGACGTTCTTGTCGGGCCAGTACTCCGCGGCGTACATCACGAAGTCGTGGTCGCCGGTACCCTTCCCGTAGGTCATCAAGTCGTACAGGTATGGGGTTGGCGGCGTGTTGTCGCCGATATAGCTCTTGTGCGCCCAGACAAGCCTGATGAGCCCGGGGTAGGTCTCCTTGACAGGGTCGTGGTACTTGCCCTGCTCGTCAACCCAGATGACGCAGCCAGGGCCGTGCATCAGGATTGGGAGCTTTATGTTCTCCTTGACCATGTCTGTGCGGAGCAGGGTGTCTGGGTCGGGTTCGACGAACACTAGCATCCTGTAGAAGGCTTTTGCAGTAACGTCTGGGTTGTCGCTGTACACTGCGCCGTGCTCGAGCCTGAGCTTAGTGCCTATTGCGGCGAGGAGGTCGTTGATCTGGGTGATTGTCTTCCCGCCCGGGCCGTAGTCGCTATCGCCCCCAATGTAGAGGACTTTGTTACCGGAGTTAAGCCAGTTCTTTATTGCCGTCATCTCGTCTGGGCTAAGCGCGACTGTCGGTTGTCCGAGCAAGAGAATGTCTACGTCTTTCAGCACTGATTCATTTATGGGGCCCTTGATTACTTTCCAATTGACAAACGTTATGTTGCCCATTATGTAGTTCAGGTACTTGTCGCTCTCCCCGTGGCCTAAGTCGACGGCAACGACAACAGCGGGCTGGGTGGTTGCCTTCAGGATGGAGAAGGCCAGGAGAACTGCGAGCACTATTCCAAGTGTTATTAGTTTTTGTTTCATCAAGGAATAAAAATGGTTGGGGGAAATAAATATTTATGTTGTTTAGAGTAAGGCTCAACTCTTCTGCTTCTTCCTCCGAACTACCAAGAATACTGTGACTGCTATAACTGCTGCAGCGAGTACTGCCAGCACCACTACTGGCTGTGCTACGGGTTGAGGCACTGGCTGTTGGGCCTCGGCTTTCCCTAGTAGAGTGTACTCCAGCGTGGTCGAGTGGCCTGCGTAGTCGGTGGCGCTTAGTACGAGCTTCGCGTTGCCCGCGTTAGCGGGCAGAGTCCCTACGAGCTTGAAAGCCATGCTGTCTATCGGGTCGACTAGAGTGCCTGGAGTATAGAGGCTAACAGTTAACGGCTGCCTCACCCCGTCCACGAGGAGCGATGCCGTGAAGTTGGCTACACCCCAACCCCCGTCGCTGGCCTCTACGAAGGCCTGGAACTGGCCACCCGGTGCAGGCTTCTCGGGGATAAGCACCTTCACGCGTATCTTAGGCGGCTCGGTGTCCGGGCCACTGGACAGAGCGACCACGAGCTTGCCGCCAGGCGGGAGCTTTACCCTAGCGGCAACGTAGAGCAAGTCGCCCACCCGTAGAGCGTCCAGGACGTCAAAGCGGGCCCCGCCGCTAGCCTCTACTACTTTCGGCGAGAAGTCCCCGGACCAGGGCAGGCACCAGACCACCGTGTTGTCGAGGTCGAGGTACCCGAGCTTGTTCTCGACCGTGAGCACGTAGGCGCGCGGCCACATGAAGAACGCAGATGGGGTGAACACCTGGTTCGAGACCCCGAGGTTGTTCTTTGGCGGGTAGATGCCTATGGGAATAGAGTTCTGGGCTAGCTTCTTAGGGTCGTATGCGAAGCCTTTGAAGGTGGGCGGCCTGACGGGGAAGGTTATGTTGCCGTTCTCGAGGTTTATCTCGAAGAACGCGAGGCCATCGTATATGGCAGAGCCCATGCCGAGAGTCGTCGTCGTAACAAAGTATGTGGTCTTCCCGGTTCTAGTGCTCATGTACTTGACGTAGAGGTCGCGGTGCACGTGGCCTGACAGGACGAGGTTCACGTTGTAGCCCTCAACAAGCCTCAGGAAGTACCTCGTCGCCTCCATGTTTCCGCTCCAGGACGAGTAGAGGGGCGAGTTCGGGTTCTTCTGCGGGTCGTATGGGGCGATTACACTCGCATCGTCGTACGTGGTTTTGAGCTCGCCCTGGTAGTAGAAGACGGGGTGGTGAACAAAGATCACCTTGAAGGGGGTGCCGGAATACTGCTTAAGAACGCTCTCCGCCCACTGGAGCTGGTCGAGAGGCGGGTAGCCCTGCTCGTAGGAGTAGAGCCCTATGACAAGCAGTCGGTCTGCTATAAGCCTGTACCACGTCGTGCTCCCGTAGTACTTCGACCAGGCGCCGGGAGGGGTGTCGTGGTTCCCGGGTACGGCGAATATGGGGAAGCCGTAGAGGAAGGCTCTCTCGTAGCTGTAGGCCCAGCGGTACTGGGGCTCGTTTGCCGTGTCTCCGAGGTCGCCTGTATCGATTATCAGGTCGGGGTTCAAGAGGGAGGCTACGAGGTAGCCTGCAACGCGGTTCATGTCGCCCGTGAGGATGTCCGGTTGCCCTGCCCCGTAGTGCTGGTCAGAGACGTGTACTACTCTCAGCGTAGTCTTAGTGACGTTAACTACCCAGACGCTTCTCGGTATCTCGAGTTTCTGCTGCCCTATGAGTACGAGGTCGTAGACACCAGGCCTTACATTGTTCGGCACGGAGACAGTGACTTTCCCCGCGGAGTAGCTGACGCTGAGCGAGTAGTTCAGGAGCCTCAGCTTCCCGTCGATTACCGTAACAGTTACCATGTAGGCCGCGCTGGGCTGGCCCACGCCTCCCGTAAGCGTGAACGTGAAGCTACTGCCTGGGGTCACTGCCGCTGGCTTTCCCAGGCTGATGTCGCTGGAGTACGCAGTCACAACTAGCGGGGAGAGGCCCGGTAGCGCTGGTTGGGCTGGGGTTATGAGGGAGAATAGTAGCACTGCAACAATCATGGCCACTATGGTTGCCTTCTTCATCAGTTAGTGCATTCACGTCTATTGTTATTAAATTAATTGTTATGGCGAAAAGCTAACGTACCGTTTGCGCGGCATCTCGGCCTCCTAGGGCTACAGGCTGTAGTCTACAAGCCCTGGTTTTCCCGGCTTCACCGTTCCCCTGCGTGCCACCACTGCTGCCTCTACTGTGCTCTAAATGGCTCTAGCTTACGGGCACAGTGGATGGGGCTAGGGGAAGTCCCAGGAATTACTCTACTCTTACTTCCTCTATGAGTTTCTCCAGAGCCTTTGCCGAGACCGATTTAGTGAGCGTCACGGCGTTAATCCACACAGGTAGAACACCGTGCTCCAGTAAGCCGACAGCATAGTCCAGTGTGTCCTGCGAGAAATACAGCTTAGCCCTGCGGGTAATGCCGTAGTCGCGGTACACGTTATCTATCACCTGGGAGAGGTGGGGCGGCACACCGCTCCCTGAGACTTCTCTAACCCGTCCCGTCATCACGGCATGGAACCTGCGCTGCCACACGTCTGCGACGTGGCCGTTGTAGAGATCTCCCGGGGAGCTTAGGTAAGCCGGTATCCCCGTCAACACCAGCTCGACTTCGCCGCTGTTCTTGATCTCTGCCACTTCCCCGCAGTCCAGGGTGTAGCGCCTGAGACACACGCTGTAGCCCCCGTTAGGGTTCACGACGGCGATCACCCTGAAGAACGCTTTCCTACCCCCGTAGTGTACGACGACCCCCCTACTACTCGTCTTCGCCGGCTCTATTGGTAGGCCTAGCATTGCGGCCCTTAGCAGGGACTCGAAGACTATGTCTGCGAGTTGCCTGCCTGCGAGCCTCTCCGCTTCGCTCGTTATGGCGTGTTCCTGGTAGTACGACACCTACACCACCTACAGTCTTATCCTCTCCCAGGGCGGCTCGATACTGTCTAGGGTGTCGTGGGTAATAGGCTTTGCTAGCTCCCGCACGTAGTCGGGCATAAGGGGCATGTAGTGCTGGTACCGGTAGTCGCCTAGTACGATCACAGCCTGGTCTCTTGGCCCCCTGAGAGCCCTCCCGATGGCCTGCGACGCCTTGCGGATAGCGGGGTAGACGTACGCGTATAGCCTGCCCTTCTCCTCGCCGTACAGTCTCTGGTAGTACTCTATGTAGAGCCTAGTCTTGGTCGTAGGCTTCTCGAAGGGCACGCCGACGAGGAAGACGCACATGAGCTCTTCCCCCGGGTAGTCAGCCCCCTCCGCGAACCTGCCGCCCATTGGCGCTACGAGCAGTCCGCTACCCGTCTCCGCGAGAGACTTGAACCTCTGGAGGGTAGCGTGCGCCTCAACCCCGCTCATCTCGCGCCGCTCGAGGAACACCGTGTAGCCGAGGCTCCTTGCGGTGTCGACCAGGCCTTTCTCCAGGAGCTTGTTCTGTATGCGGTAGCTGGCCGTGAACACTGCCGTGTTGCGCCTAACCCTGCCGAGCGTCTTGGCTATGGCTCTCACATACTTCTCGGCCATCTCGTCGCTGAGCTCCTCCCCTCTAGTTGTGAGATCCCTCACCAGGTACACTGACGCGTTTGTCTCGTCATAGGGGCTTGGGACACTTATAGGGTAGTAGTCCTCTAGACCGACAGTCTCGGCGAAGGCCTCTAGCGGTGTAAGAGTGCCTGACATGAAGATCACTCGTTTGAACGACTTCCAAACTTCAGAAAGTATCTCGCCTGCGCGCATGTCCCAGATACTCAGGTGTAGCCTGCCATTGTTCCTCTCGACGACTAGTGCTATGCCGTCGATGCCCTCAGCTTCCACGGCAGCCTTGAAGAAGCTCGCAAAGTGGTATAGGCTCGATTGCGGCCTCTTCCCCTCTCTAAACCTCTTCTCGCGTATTGCCTCGCCGGATCTGAGTGCGTTCTCGAGGGTATCTTCGAACCCTTGGGGGAGAAGTTCCTCCGGGTCGAAGACCTCGCTCTCCTCCTCCTGGAGCCCTGAGTACTTCTCCTTCACTCGTTCACGCGTGTATCTGACCAGTTCGGCGCTGTCGCTGTCCCCGATTTCTAGCGCCTCACTGTAGGCCCTCTCCATCGTCCCCTCTGTTATGGTGTCTCCACCCAGGTTCAGGTTCTGCAGGTTGTGTGCCTCGTCGACCACGAGTATCGACTCCTTGAAGGGGAACACTGTCCTTATGCTCCAGCTCATCCCCTCGTCCACGACGTAGTTGTAGCTAAGTGCCACTACGTCAGCCACCTTAAGGAGCTCTCGTTGTAGGAAGTAGGGGCAGACCCCCAGAGCGCTGGCCTTCTCGTATACATACGTGTAGGTGAGCGCCCCAGCATCGATGAACGGCTGTAGGTTCACGCCCTCCCTAAGCCTCCTATAGTAGGGGCACCTGTTCTTCTCCCTGCTACAGATGTAGGACACGTCGTCGTAGTCGAGGTTATCGCCAAACCTCCTGGCGAGCAGGCACATGTCCCTCTTCCCCCTGAGGCTCAGGGCAACAAGCTTCACGCCGCTTCTCTCCCTGAACACCCTGAACTCCTCCACGGGCCTATCGGTCTCATTGCCCGTCCTGACAGTCCACACTACCCGTCCACCGCGCTCCAAGAAGGGCAGGAGAGCGTAGATGACGACTGGAGTCTTGCCGAAGCCCGTAGGCGCCTCTAGGACAACGTTCCTCCTCCTCAACTGCTCCCTGATTATCCCCGCGACCTCCAACTGGTGCCTCCTGGGCTTGTACGGGAACCTTGCCTCCATGCCCCAGACTACCCACGTGCGTAGGCTTAAATCTAAAACCCGCGCGTAATAAGTTTTCCATCCAGACGTGCAGGGCGGAGCCCCACGCCAGGCCGGCCTAGTAGTGCGCGAGTTCCCCTGTCCTCTTGAGTCTATGTTCTACGACGCGTATCAGCGTCACGCCCGCTAAGTCCAGTAAGACGGTCATCACTAGAAGTATGCACCACTCTAGGCTAACTGGGAGTAGCGTAGGATACCTCATCGCATGGTATCTGAGGAGCTCTGACACGTACGTGAAGGGGATTAGAAGCGAGACCAACTGTACCGGGCTCGGCAGGCTCGAGACCGGGAAGAAAATGCCGCTTAAGCCTAGCAACACGAACTGCAGTATGTTGTTTAGAGGTCCCACGTTCTTGAACTTCAGTACGAGCGAGCCGTAGACAAGTCCAAAACCCATCGACGTAAATAAACCCACCAGGAGTACTGCGGCGACAAGAGCCACGTCGTGGGCTATCACACTGGTATTGAACAGCAGTACGAAGAACACGTACGTGTAGGCGAGTGTGAGCCCGAGGCTTACAATCCTGGAGGCGAGAAACCTGGAGAAGAGGACAGCCCGGTTAGCGTTCGTTAAGAGTATGTACTCTAGAGTCCCGGTCTGCTGTTCACGCCTTATGGCCATCCCGAAGCCCCAGAGCCCAGCTGAGACTATGTCCCAGAGGATCATAGCCCAGAAAAACATGTTTAGTACAGTAGGGTTACTCCACTGATCCCTCGGCAGGAACATCAATGCTGGGAACAGGAGCAAGACGAGCCAGGCAGGCGTTGCTATAACGTCGGAGACGAGCCAAGCGGAGTACCTGAAGTATATCTTCAGGGCGGCTTTAGCAGTCCAAGTGGCCTCGACGATTAGCGCCCTAAACCCCTTGACAAACCTAGTACTTTGAGAGCTCCCCCCTCCTTTTCGCCTCATCCTCCCACCCCTCGTAGACGGTCTTGCCCAAGAGGAGGTATACTGAGCCGAGAGCAGCCAAAACCAGGATTTTCTGCGTGAAGTCGAGCCCCGAGGCAGTGCCAGTCACGAGGGCTCTTAGGATTTGAGCTGCATGCGACGTTGGGAGGAGGTTTGACACCGCCTGGACAACGGTGGGGAAAACCTCCAACGGGTAGTAGAAGCCTGAGAGCATCGCTACGAAAGCATTTACAGTGTTTGTCACAGCCCACACTTCTTTAAAGCGCATAGTGAGAGCTGCAACAACCATCCCCAACCCTGCTAGCGGGAGTAGCCCGAGGAGTATCACTAGGGACGCCTCAGCACACTCGTAGGGTGTTAGGAGAGACCCCCCTAGCGCGACGGCAAGAGTCAGGTCTAGGGTGAACACGAGTATCAGGAGGATGGACTGTGCAAGGGCATGTAGCAGCCATATCGCGACAGTGCTGTTAGGCGTCAAGTAGTGTAGCTCGAACGTCCCGATCAACTGTTCCTCGCGTATCACACTCGAAGTGTTCTCGACCATAACCATGCTCGCGATCATCAGGACGCCGCCGAGCGTTAGGTATAGGACGGGGCTCTGGACTCCCGTATTTGAAGCAAAGTTGGCTGTATATGATGGGCCTGCAATGGCGTAGCCTATCCCTACGAAGAGGCCCGAGAGCATGAAGGGAAGAGCGAGGATCGTGAACAGACTGCCAACATACCGCGTGAGGAGTTTAGCCTCTTTGGCAAGGATGCCCGTGAAGACCAGGAGTACACTCCTAACTCTCGCCCTCAAGCCTCTCACCCGCGTAGCGCACGAAAACGTCCTCTAACGTAGGCCCCGCAGTTCTGACGCTAAGTATCTTCAAGTTATTGTCAACCAGCACGTCAAGCACACTCTTGAGCCCTGCATCCCCCTCGAATATTACTCTCACAGTTCCCCTCCCAGAAGAAGGGTCGGCTACCTGCGTGGCGTACCCCAGGACGCCCTTAATCTTGCCGAGCAGAGGCAGGGAGTTGTCTCCGCTCAACCCTACTACTTCGATTTCAACAACGTTGTTCGCTGCTATGCTCCTCTTAAGCTCTGATGGACTACCGACGGCCACTATCCTGCCTCTACTCATGATGGCAACCCTATCTGAGAGCATGTCAGCCTCGAACATGTTGTGGGTTGTCAAGAGGATTGCCTTACCCTTCTTTCTCAGCTCGACGATGATTTCCCTGACCTTTCTCGCAGAGTTCGGGTCTAGACCTATAGTCGGCTCGTCTAGGAAGAGTATAGGAGGGTCGTGTAGAAGTGCCCGTGCAATGTTGAGCTTAGACTTCATCCCAGTACTGTACTCCTCCACTAGCCTGTCAGCATCCTCCTCCAAGCCGAGCAAGGCTAGCAACTCGTCAACCCTGTCTTTTGCGTACCCCGGCTCTATGTGGTAGAGGCTTGCGAAATACAACAGGTTTTCGCGCCCACTCAGCTTCCAGTAAAACCCCCTATCGCTGTACAGGCTAACGCCTATACTCTCCCGAACCTTCCTGGCCTCTTTGACTACATTGTAACCGTTTACCCATGCCTCCCCCGCATCTGGGAGCAAGAGCGTACTTAGGATCTTTATTGTAGTGGTCTTGCCCGCGCCGTTTGGCCCAAGTAGGCCGAAAACCTCCCCTGTCCTTACCTCAAACGTCACCCCCTTTAGAGCCTCAATTACTCTCTTCCTACCGCGGAAGAGCGCCGAGCCTTCCCGCGTCATAAACGACTTTCTTAGACCTCTAGCCTCGACAGCGTACACTCCCAGATACCACCTACACCCGAGTTTCTCGAAAACATCGTAGAACCCACTCTTTAGCCTATCGCCCTAGCACCAGGTGATCACACACCTCCAGGGACTACTCTGCCCCCTGCAATAAGCATAAGTACACCCAAGCCCTTGCTTGCAAACAAATGAGGAAGAGTTTAGTTTCCATCGCGGCTATTGCTGTACTCCTACTGGCCACCTACTCCACCCAGCTACTCCAGTCCTCCCCATTAAGCCAGAGAAGCGGGGACGTCTACGTGTTCAACTTGGAGTCCGTCGCTGTGTCGGGCGGCCCTGGATCAGTGAGGACTATAACTCTCTCCCTTTCCTACTACGGGAGGTATACTCTCCTCGGCTCGGCTGTCTCACTGCAGCCCCAGTGTAACGCGACGGTTCTGTCGGATCAGCCTGTCCAGCTCGGCTCCTGGAGGCCTGGCACTGTTAAAGTTGCCTCGTTTACGGTAGACACGAGTAAGGCTACGGTTCGTTGCCCCGTAGAGCTCGTAGTCTCGTGGAGTGACAGTTGGGACGACGCGTACGGCATGAACACCCAGTTGAGCGGCTCTTCTACACTAAAAGCTACAGTTACGGCTTGCTGGTTCGAAGACTTGCGAGTAGGCGTCGTCCCGCAGATAGTATACGTGGACTCTGTCAACAGTGTACTCCTCGACGTGCTGAACAGTGGATCCTCGAGCATGAGGGAGGTCACGATTATAGTCTCGGGCCAGGGCGCTACCCTCATAAACGCATCCCTGCCTCTATCGTACCAGCTACGAGAGATCCCGCCCGGGAAACGCTTCACAGCAGCTCTCCAACTCGTACCCCAGTCGAGCTTCCCGTCGCTCGCAGTCACAGTGTCTTACGTCGACTGTGCCGGGAACTTCAAAACAGTGTCATACAACGTACCGATGTACGCGAGTCCTGGTCAGAGCATAGTAGTTGTCCCCGACCCCGCCACGGTTGTCGCGGGAACCCGTAGCGAGGTGGCCCTCAAAGTAGTCAACGTTGGGAGTGTCGAGGCCAAGAATTTACGGGTCGTCTTGAACTTGCAGGCTAGCCCCCTGGCTATCAACCCCGCAGTCATAGACTCTGGAGACCTGAAGCCAGGTGATGTTAAGACTTTCACAGTACACGTAGATGTACCCAGCACGGCTTCAGCCAGCACGCTTGTCTCCTACCAGACCATCTACTACATACCGGGCAGCGGCCCTACCTTTACGCAAGGCTCTTTCACTCTCTTCATCCTGCAGCGCTCGAGCCTATCGATAACGTCGATAGAGGTCGTCCCGAGCAGGGCTACGGTGGACTCCAACGTAGTGTTCGCCGTTAACTTAATCAACGACGGGACATACCCGGTCTACGCTGTCAACGTCACGGCGTACCCCCCAGAGGGGCTTACTCCCGCAAGGTCTCCCTCCACGTTTCTGGGCCAGTTAAACCCCCAAGTACTCACCAGCATACCGTTCACGTTCAAGGCGGCAAGGGAGGGTAGCTACGAGGTAAAGTTTAGGGCAACGTATAGAGATGCCTACGGCAATACAGCGTACGTGGAGAGAACAGCTGTCGTCGAAGTAATCCCTGCCTCGCCCGAAACTCTGAAGAGTAGATCCTACATTCCTGGGGGAGTTTTCCTGTGGGTCGCTGTACTAGCTCTACTGGCCGCAGGGGGGTACTACTTCTACAGGAAGACCCGCAGTAGGGGTGCCGGCGGGTGAACCCCTCTGACTACCTCTACCTCGCCCTGACTAGTATAAAGGAGAAGCGCGGGAGAGCTATTGGGGCAATCATCGGCGTCATGATAGCCGTCGTCGCACTCAGCGCTGCTCTGGGCATAGGCGAGAGCTTCCAGGAGAACTTCGTGGAAGAGCTGCAAAGGACGATAGCGGCTAACAGCATTATAGTGACGGGCGGGTATGCCGGGGGCTTCACAGACGCGGATATAGCGTACTTCAAGAAGGTGCCGGGCGTAAGGGACGCCTTCGGGATAGCGACGGCAACGGGGACTGTTATAACAGCGGGGGGCGAGCAACCCGTAACCATCGTGGCTATAGACCCCCAGCACCTGCCAGTCTACCTGGGCGTGTCCGACATGAGCCGAGCAGTAGAGGAGGGGTCGCTGAGGCCGAGCGGGCTTGGTGTCCTCGTGTCGAACAGCCTCTGGAGGGATCCTAGTACTGGGCAGAAGCTCCTAGACCTGGGCTCCCCCCTTATAGTCCGCGTGCGCTCGAAAGACGTCACGTTGGTTGTGGTAGGGCTCATGAGGCAGACCTCCACCATAATGGGCGGCCACGCTGTGACAAACCAGATATACATGGATAGTTCTACTTACTTCACTTACATCTCGAACTCGAGGAGCTACAGCGGAGTAATCATACTCGTGTCTGACTTGAAGAGGCTAGACGATATAGTGAGCGAAGTAAGGGCTCTCGCACCGCCAGGCTCCAACGTCATATCTGCAGCGGCCATGGTTAGGCAGTTTACATCACTAGTAAACGCACTCCAGATGTTTATAGCACTGATCTCTGCTGTAGGTATAGGGGTTACAGCGCTCTGGATATTCGACAGCACGACTATAAGCGTTGTCCAGAGAACCAAGGAGATCGGCATACTTAAGGCACTAGGGTACACTAGTAGAGACGTACTGTTGATATTCCTGCTGGAGGTAGTTATAGTCTCTGCCATAGGCATAGCCGGTGGGGTTCTAATATCTCTCGTACTATCCCTACTGGTGAAAATACCCATGTTTACGTTCGAGATAGGGCTGACGCTCGCCCCCCACGTCTTGGCAGTATCGTCTCTACTCCCACTGGCCATGAACGTCCTGGCCGCATACATCCCGTCCAGGAGGGGTTCGTCCTTAAACCCCGTCGAGGCGCTCAGGTATGAGTGAGATAATAAGGCTCGAGAACGTCTGGAAGATATACAACGGGTCGGCAGGGCAAGTTGTGGCTGTTAGAGGAGTCACCATGAACGTGAAGCAGGGGGAGTTCTTCGCAATAGTAGGCCCGAGCGGTAGCGGCAAAACTACAATGTTGCACCTGATGGGTGGTCTAGACAGGCCGACAAGGGGGAGTATCGTTGTAGCTGGGGTAGAAATCACGTCCCTGAGGAGTGACGCGGAGTTGAGCAGGTATAGGAACGAGACAGTGGGCTTCGTCTTCCAGCTCTTCTACCTCGTCCCGAGGCTCAGAGTCGTGGAGAACGTCGAGCTCCCGCTGATTAAGAGGGGGATCCCCAGAGAGGCCAGGAGGAAAATGGCCCTAGAGGCGCTCCGAATGGTCGGCTTGGAGGGCGTGGAGAACAAGTACCCTAACCAGCTGAGCGGGGGCGAGCAACAGAGGGTAGCCATAGCAAGAGCTATAGTGGCAAGGCCTAAGGTTTTGCTCGCAGACGAGCCAACGGGGAACCTCGACGCCGCAAACTCGCAGGCGGTAATAGAGCTCTTCAAGAAGCTAGACAGAGAGAAGGGGATAACGATAGTCATGGTTACCCACAACTTAGAGCTAATCTGGCACTGCAACAGGGTTGCCAGGATGCACAGCGGGTCGATAGTAGACATCTACACTCCCGACAGGTACGGCGAGCTCATCGCGAGCTTTGTTAAGAGGAGCTAGGACAGAAACCTCTCGAGCCCCCCTCTCGTGCGGGAAGCTAGCCCTGCCCGTATCCTGTCCACCAGCTCCTCCCAGGATAGATCCCCAGTTATCGCCCAGCGGGCAACCAGGCTTGTATACGCCTTTAGGGCTGAGAGGAACGTCGGCCAGGAGAAGCCCATCTTCTTGAGCTCCCCGCCCCACTCGCCCCAGAGGTACCTCGCCAGGAGGTTCCCACTCCACACTGCTGCGCGCTCAGACCCTGATCCGAGTTGCCCGGAAAGAACCTCGTAGAGCTCGCGTATCCGCTTTCTGACCTCGAGGGGCTCAGGGGGCGTCTCGAGAGCCAACCCAGACACTCTCAATGTACTCTACGCAACCCACGTAATAAGCGTTTAGCAAGTACTTCAAGCCGTGGTGGAGAGGGCTCGCGCTCACTTTAGTCCGAGCTCGCGGGCTATCTCGTCCGCGACCCCGCCGCCCCCAAACCTGGCCCATACAGCACATGTCCCCTCGAGGGATACCATGCACGGGCCGTAGGGCTTCTCGGGCGTGCACTTCTTGAGAAACATCGGGCAGTCAGTGGGCTTGGCCTTGCCCAGGGTGACCTCAGCACAGCGGCAGCCCGGCGGCGTGTCTTTCCTCCAGTCCTCGGGCTTGAGCTCCTGTACGCCGAACTGCTTGAACGCGTCTATGTCCGAGAAAGAATCCCTGAGCCTCAACCCGCTCAGCGGCAGGAAGCCTATCCCGCGCCACGCGTCGTCCACGGCGTAGAAAGCCTTGTGTATCATCGCCTGTGCCTTGAGGTCGCCATCCCAGCTTACTGCCCGCGTGTACTCAATCCTAACTCCGGCCTCTCTCGCCACGAGCTGCCTGAGAACCTCGGCTATCGATGCGAGGACGTCTATCGGCTCAAACCCGGACACCACGACGGGGATGGAGTAGTTCTCGGCGACGGGCTCCCAGGCCTTAGCGCCCGTTATAGTGGATACGTGCCCGGGGGCAATTACGCCCATGACTGGCGGCTCCGGAGGCTTCTCGCGGAGGACGTCGAGTGCGTGGAACATAGCCGGCGGCGTGAGCTTGACAAGGCTCATTAGCTTGAGGTTCCCGGGGACGTGCCCGCTCAGCACTGCCTGGGCGTAGCCGGGAGCGACTGTCTCGAAGCCTATCCCCAGGAACACAGAGTCCCTGCCGTGCCTCCTGGCGTCCCTTATCGCGTCGAGGAGCCCTGTAACCATCTTCACGTCTCCTCCAATCGTCCTCGCCTCCTCGAGCGAGTACACGCCCTTGACATCGTTTATCGTCCTCAGCTTGAAGGTGTCACCGTAGGTGTACACTCTCACGCCGTCTAGCGCCAGCCTGATAGCCTCCTCGATGTAGCGAGACGGCGTGACGCACACGGGGCACCCCGGCCCGGCTACTAGCTCGAGCCCCTCTGGCATGAGGCTGCGCAGGCCGAAGTGGACGATAGTCCACTCGTGAGTCCCGCAGAAGTCCATTATCTTCAGCCTATCCATGCCGAGTACCCTCCTCACCTCTGAGAAGCGCAAGTGTATGATGTCTACAATCCTCTTGGCCAGTTGCTCGTTCCTCCTAAAAGACTCCTCGAGGAGCTGGGTCTTGCCTATGAGCTCCGCTGTACTAGATATAGCCGCCATGCAGAGATACAAGCGTGTCCGGGTTATTATACTCATCTGACCCCCTCCGCTGGGCTCAGGACTCGCCGTGCAGGTAAGTTTTTTAGCCAGGCCACCGGGCGTAAAAGGAGTGGGCTCCAGCAGGACAGTCACAGTGTCCTGTCCCAGGGACTGCTACGACACCTGCTTCATAGACGTCGACCTGGACACGCTAACGCCTAGAGCCAGTAGCCTAAACCCGATAACTCAAGGCTTCCTCTGCCCGCGCGGCAGGGGCGATAAGGCTAGAGTCTTCTCGAAGGAGAGAGTGCTCTACCCCCACGTAAGGCCCGAGGGCAAGAACTCGAGCTTCAGGCGCGTCACGTGGGACGAGGCGCTCGAAGTAGTGGCCAAGAGACTAGAGCAGGTCATCAAAGAGTACGGGCCCGGGAGTGTCCTCCACGTTGAGTACGCGGGGCACATGGGCTTGTTGACGTGGTACTACCCCCAGAGGCTGTGGAACAGGATAGGTGCAGCCAGGACAGACTACAGCATATGCAGCAAGAGCGGGCACGAAGCAATATCGCTGCACTACGGGTTGAGTTATGGCAGGCAGCCCGAAGACATAGCCGAGTCCAGGCTCCTGGTGTTCTGGGGCTTTAACGCTGCCGTGAGCGCTGTACACCTCTGGCGACTGGCACTAGAGGCGCAGAGTAAAGGGGCCAAGATCGTAGCCGTCGACCCCAGGATGTCGGAGACGGCTAAGAGGAGCGACCTATGGGTGCAGCCGAGGCCCGGTACAGACGTAGCCCTGGCCTATGGAGTAGCCCGGGAGATAATCGAGTCCGGCTTTGCAGACTTGGAGTTCTTGTCGAAGTACACGCTCGGCTTCGAGGCCTTCAGAGAAGAGGCCCTAAAGTGGACCCCGGAGAGAGTAGAACGGGTTACAGGCGTCCGGGCAGCCGATGTTAAGAGCCTGGCCGAGGCGTACGGCACGCTAAAGCCAAGCATAACTTTCATAGGGTTTGGGGTTCAGAAGAGCAGGAACGGAGCCGAGACCACCAGGGCAGTCTCCCTGCTCCCGGCACTCGTGGGGGTTCATAGGGGTTTCTACTACTCGAACAGCAGGGGCTTCTACGTGAGAGTAGACAGGCTGACTCTAGAGGACAAGTACAAGCCGTCAAGGGTAGTCAGCCAAGTCGCGCTCGCAGACCTCGTCGAGAGGGGCGAGTTCAAGTTCGTGTACGTCTACAACTCCAACCCGGTGCTCACGCTCCCCAGAGCAGACAAGCTCGTAAGAGGGCTTACCCGGCAGGACGTCTTCCTCGTAGTCCACGAAACCCACTGGACTGAGACAGCGAGGCTCGCGGACGTGGTACTACCCGCGCCGACGTTCTACGAGAAGGAGGACGTAGTCATACCCTATAGCCACAGCTACGTCATCTACTCCCGCAGAGTAATCCAGCCGCTCGGCGAGTCGCGAGATGAGGTCTGGCTCACCTGTAGGCTCGCCGAGAAGCTAGGTGTAGGAGACGTCTGTGCGGATCCCCTTGAAGCTCTAAAAGAGGCCCTAGAAGGGGCTCTCGAGGGAAGCTTTGAAGACCTCCTGGAAGGCAAGGTTCTCAGGCTAAAGTACAGGCCCCTCGGAGAGTACCAGACGCCGAGTGGGAGGATAGAGTTCTACTCAACGACAGCCGCCGAGCGGGGCATGAGCCCCCTCCCAGTACACAGGGAGCCCGACAAGGGCTTCATACTCCTCAACACAGCTCACTCGCTCTACACTCACACGCAGTTCCGCGACGTGTACGGCGAGATACCCCCCGTAGTCTACGTGAACCCCGATGACGCCAAGGATATGGGCTTGGCGGAGGGCGACACTGTTGAAGTCTACAACGAGAACGGCTCAGTTGAGCTAAGAGTCCGCATAACTAGCGATGTCCCGAGAGGCGTCTTGTGGTCCCCTAGGGAGCTCGTAGGGCTTAACGGAGTCCCCCAAAACGCGCTGGTTAGCACCGAGACGCAGGCTATAGGGGGAGGCCCAGTATTCAACTCTACAACAGTGAGTCTGAGAAAGAAAAAATAGTTACTTTTCCCCGGAGAGCTCTTTAACCTCCTTCTCCCCTTTCTCGAGCTCTTTAACCTGCTCGGGGTCTAGTTTCTTGAGGAGGGACAGGAACTCGCCGACGTGGGTCTTCTCCTCCTTAGCCACGTCCAGGAAAACCTTCTTGACCAGGGGGTCGTCTGACGCACTTGCGAGTTGCTCGTAGAGGTTTATGGCGTCTAGCTCCGCTATAATGGCAAGCCTCAAAGCCTGGGCGAGTTCCTCCTTTGAGAAAACCTTCCTAGCGGGTAGCTCGACAGGATTCTTTGCCAGCATCACTAAATACTTTTCAACATACTATTTAACACTTTTCAGCCAAAAATAGGGACGTACCTTAGACCGTTACGCATCACGTTTTCAACAATCATCTTAGTAGACCTGGCAACGTCGCTCCTCCCGACGACTTCCCTCATCTCGAACCACCCAATGTCTACGGCATCGCCGCCCGGCCTGAGCTCCCCCGAGAGCCCTGAAGAGTCGAAAGCCACGGCGACCAAGACGTAGTGGAACCTAACACCCCCACCCTCCCGGACGATGATGTCGGCCACACCCGCGACGCCGAGCACGGGGGCCGAGAGACCCGTCTCCTCCAGGAGCTCCCTAGTAGCGGCCTCGGCGACACTCTCGCCAGCTTCTACGGCACCGCCAGGCAGGGCCCAGAGGCCAGCACCGGGCTGGCCGCCCCTCTTAACCAGTAGAATCCGCCCGTTGCGTATGACTAGGGCGCTTACGCCAGCGATGGCATAAGTAGGGAACTCGCGCCCAGACATCAAGGACTGTATACGGGAGACCAGGGTATATAAGGCTCTGCCAGGGCTAGGGGAGCTGCAAGTCCGGAAGCACTTTCAAACTGGGACATGGATTAAATCTATATGTCTTTATTCGAGTTATTTGTATGCACGATTGCAGAGAGTTCCTCCTCTCGCGTAGGAGTGTCAGGAAGTTCTCGCAGGAACCTGTACCAGAGGAGCTCGTCGAGAAGGCACTCGACATCGCGCGTTTCGCCCCCAGCGCGCACAACCGGCAGCCCTGGAAGTTCTACGTGGTCAGTGATAAGGCCAAGCTTGCAGAGCTAGCGAAGATACACAGGTGGTCTAAGCCCATAGAGGGCGCCCAGCTCGCAATAGTAGTGTTCTCGGATTCTTCGGTCTCCCCCGAGTCCCACGTCGTAGACGGCTCTATCGCGGCAACCTACCTGTGGCTAGCCCTTCACTGCGTAGGCCTGGCTACGGTCTGGGTATACACTCTTAACGCTGTCCAGGAGATCCGCCGGATCCTGGGGGCGCCTGACAACCTCTACCCGATAGCCATTTTCCCGGTTGGCTTCCCAGCGGAGAAGCCTCCACAGAGGCCGAGGAAAAGCCTGGACGAGCTTGTAGTGAGGGTCTAGGCTCTCGCCTGGGGCTCCAGTCTTTCTCAAGCATCTCGGGGAACTTCTCGACGAGTGACGCGCACTTGACGAGCACGTCAAGGGGTATCGTGCCAGCTTTAGGGCACTTAGGGTCGGCGTAGACCCACTTCCCCCTCGAGTATACGAGTGGGTAGAGCCTGCACGCCAGAGGCCTGTCCTCGTACACTTTACAGGCACCCGTAGATCTGTCCAGGAACATGCACGCGTTATCGGCGGTCTTGAGTACAGGCACGCCGTAGACCCACGTGATGTAACCCCTCGATGTCCCCCCCAGGCGCCTCTTGAGCCTCTCGACGTCCTCCTTTAGCAGCGGCACGATGGGGTTTTCTGTGCAGCACCTCGCGCAGAACCCGGCTCTGCCCCGGCAGTCTACTCTCACTTCGCAGCTCATGCCTTAGACGGCTATCCCGGTGAGCTTCTTCACGAGCTCGCCGAATAAGTAGCCTATGACCACGACCAGGAATATTACGCCGACGTTCTCCAGGTAGTCTCGAGCGAACGCCCTGTCCATCACGACGGAGCTGTAGAACGAGAAGAAGGCTAGGACTATGAATGCCAGCACGAGCGATGCCGTCAGCGCCTTGAGTATCGGCAGGCCGAGCAGGAACGGTGCAGTCAGGAGGATCACGGTCAACATGTACATGACCCCGGTCACTGCTGCGGTCGCGCCCGGGGCTTTCCCTTTCTCCTGCTTCGACTGGAGGTAGGCGGCAGCCGCCATGGACATGCTCGCGCTCACGCCTACTATGAGCCCGGCAATCCCCGTGTATACCGAGGAGGAAGTGTACCCGAGGAAGCCCGCGTGGACGCCTGAGAGCTCGATTATAGCGTCGCTCATCCCGAGGGCTATTGCACCCAAGTGTCTCACTGCGAACTCTTCGATCTGGTCTGCGAGGGCGCTTTCGTGTTCTTTCTCGTCCTCGATTATTCTCTTGAGCTCTGCGGAGTCCTCCCCGCTTAGAGCCCCAGACTCTAGAATCTCGGTGTACTCCGCTACTACGCTCTTCTCGTGCCTCTCCAGGAACTTTATTGTGAACACTTTACCGAGGATCCTAGAGGATAGCATGAAGAGCCTGAGCCTGAGCTCGTCCCTAGGGTTCAACTCGGCGTCCCCGCAGAACTTCTTCCAGAACTCGTAGTGCATGTACTCCTGCTCAGCCATCCTGAGTAGGACAGCCCTGTTTTTAGGGTCGCGCTCGCGCTCAGCCATGGCACGGTAGAGCCTTGAATCGAAGAGCTCGTCCAGGGCGTAGACCCTAGCTTTCTCCGCTAGGCCTGCCTGCGGCTCCATATGGCACCTGCCGTAGAATTAGAAGAAGGGAAATTTATTCTTTAGTGCTGAAGCCTATCTTCTTCAGCTCGGCCTCGACCTCCTGCATCGACGGTATCTCGTGGGATCCGAGCCTGGTGACCTTTATCCCCGCGACAACTGTTGCGAATCTCACTGCCTCGCGCAAGGGGAACCTCCTCAACCCGACGAGGATCCCGGCCGCCAAGGCGTCGCCAGCGCCAGTCGTGTCCACGACTTTACCCGGCAGGTACGCCGGAACCTCGAACTCCTCGTCCCGCGTAGAGACGTAGACGCCCCTACTCCCGCGCTTGACCACCACTATCCTGGCTCCAGCCTCGTGGAGCACGTCCGCAGCCCTCCTTACGTCCTCCTCCCCCGTTATCTCTCGTGCCTCGACCTCGTTTGGCAGAACGAGGTCAGCAAGGGAGATTATAGGCCTGAGCTTCTCGAGACCCAGCCTGGCCTGAACCCTGCCCGGATCCCATGAGACGAAGACTCCCTTCTCGCGTGCGGCTCTCGCCGCGTGCGTAGCCGTGTCGAGCCTAAGGCTTGCAATGTGGACGGCCCTCGCTCTGTCAAAGATGTTAGTGTTAACCTCCTCTGGCAGGAGCTCCTCTGCAACCCCCTTAAAGCCGTACATTAATATCTGCCCTGTCGCGTCGATAACTACTATCGTGAACCCCGTCCTACCGTTCGTAGCCTGTATCTTCACGTTCGAGACGTCAACGCCCTCCCTGACGAGATCCTCAAGAGCATTTTTACCGAAGTCGTCGAACCCGACTTTCCCGATGACCGTTGACCTGCCGCCGAGCCTCCTCACGCCAATAGCGACGTTCGCCGCAGAGCCGCCTACACCGTGGCTCTGGCTGACTATGGCGCTCTCCCTGTCCGGCGTCGCGAAGCGGTCGACGCAGAACCTCAAGTCGAGGAGGATGTGGCCTACGGTGACCACGTCGTAGAGGCCCTGGGACATTCCTACTCAGCCCTCTTCAAAGCCTCTTCCGGCGACAAGCCCCCGTGGACTACGGCGGAGATAGCCCTAGCCGCCCCGCGGGGGTTCTCGTGCTGGAAAATGTTCCTGCCCACAACAACGCCCTGAGCCCCGGCATCCATGACGCTCTTCACCACGTAGAGGAAGTCGAGAAGCGTCTTCGCCTTGGCACCCCCACTCATGAGTACGGGCACTCCAGACGCGGTTCTGACCACTTCCCTGAAGGTCTCAGTGCTACCCGTGTAGTAGGTCTTTATGAGGTCTGCGCCGCTCTCGATTGCGGCTCTAACCCCGTAGCGGACGACCTCGACGTCGTACATGTTCTTTATAGCGGGGCCCCTGGGGTAGGAGAGCTGTAGGCAGGGTAGACCGTACTCCTCAGCCTCCCGCTTGACCGCGAACCACTGCCTCAGCATCTGGTCCTCGTATCTGCTACCCCAGTAGACTGTCGCCGCGACGGCGTCAGCCCCCAGCCTCACAGCGTCCTCCACCCAGCCGAACTGGCTCTGCAGGAGCTTCTCCTCCTCGGGCCTCAGGCTCGTCTTGCTCGTAACCTTGACTATCAGGGGAACCTTACCGGCCCACACTTCGCTCGTGAGATAGGCCATCCCGGGTAGGAGCATCACGGCGTCGACCACGTCAACGACTTTCTCGAGTATCTTCCTCGGATCAATAGTCTCGCCTGGGAAGTCTGCTGGCCCGTGCTCTACTCCGTGGTCGAAGGCGAATATCAAGCTCTTGCCGTCGGGCAGTATCCTCTTAAGCCTTAAGCGTTTGCCGACACTAGAGTAGCTCATGCAATACACCAACTCTATGGGGCTACTCCTACTAGAAATAGGATATGTAATTATGTGGAGTAATACCCTACAGTGGCTACCACACGCGCCAGGTTGTTCATTTTCACTTTCGCCATACACTAAGACCCCGTGGAGCGAACAGGACGCGTGGAAGGTATAATAGCCTGAGCGTGGTGGGATTATCGCCCTCTATGAAAGTTGCGAGCGTCTCCGATATTAAGAGGATAGACGAGCTAGCCAGCGCGCGCTACGGGGTCTCGCACGAGATCCTGATGGAGAACGCAGGCGCGGCCGTGGCCAGAGTCGTGGACATGGTGGCTGGGGTCCGGAATCTCCTTGTGGCCGTCGTGGCGGGAACCGGGAACAATGGAGGCGACGGGCTCGTCGCGGCCAGGCACCTCGCCTCCAACGGAGCCGAGGTCAGAGTGTTCGTGGTGGGTAGGGAGGACAAGATGACAGACCTTGCAAGAATCAACCTAGCCCGGGTGAGGAGCGCCGGCATACCAGTGGAGTTCGTGTCCGAGGAGAACATATCAGAATTGAGGAGCGAGCTCGAATACTCGGACGTCGTCGTCGACGCGCTGTTCGGCATTGGCCTGAACAAGCCTGTTGAGGGGGTCTACAGGAAGGCCATAGAGGCTGTAAACTCCTCGGGCGCCATAATAGTGGGCGTAGACATACCTTCTGGGGTGAACGGCGACACGGGCCAGGTCATGGGCGTGGCCGTGAGAGCAGATTATACTGTGACTTTCGGCCTGCCAAAGCCGGGGCTACTGCTTTACCCGGGGGCAGAGTACGCCGGGGAGATCTTCGTCTCCCGCATATCCTACCCGCGGGCACTGCTAGAGGATGAGAGCATACAGGTAGAGACGAACGACCCTGTCTTCATACCCCCCAGGAGGCCCGACACCCACAAAGGTGACTATGGCAAGGCGCTGTTTGTCGCAGGCTCCCGGCAGTACCTCGGCGCGCCCTTGTTCTCTTCTATGTCCTTCCTCCTCGCGGGCGGGGGCTACTCGCGCCTCGCAACGGTAGCCTCCATCGTCCCGCACCTCGGCTCGAAGGCCAGCGAGGTCGTGTACGAGCCCCTAGCCGAAACTGCCAACGGGACGGTAGCGTACGCCAACCTGGAGAGGCTACTAAAACTTGCAGAGTGGGCCGACATAGTCGTGGTGGGCCCCGGCCTCACGACGGAGGAGGAGACTTCTAGGCTTGTGAGAGAAGTCGTTGCCAGAGTGGACAAGCCCGTGGTAATCGACGGGGACGGGCTGACTGCTGTCTCGGCTAGCCCAGAGGTGCTCAGGAAGAGGAGCAAGCCGACAGTGCTCACACCCCACCTCGGCGAGATGTCGAGGCTTACGGGCGTGGGTGTAGACGAGATAAAGCAGGACAGGATAGGCGTCCTCAGGAGGGCTTGCCGGGATCTCAACTCGATAATAGTTCTTAAGGGGGCTCACACCCTAGTGGGGATGCCTGACGGAAGGGTCTACATAAATCTGTCCGGGAACCCCGGCATGGCGAAAGCCGGGTCTGGTGACGTGCTAGTCGGAACTATTGCCGCCATGTACGGTCTGGGCTTCCCGATAGAGGTAGCAGTCAGGATGGGGGTATTTGTCCACGGAGCTGCAGGCGACTACGTCGCAGCCAGGAGGGGCATAGACGGGGTGACCGCGACCTCCATCATGCATGCCCTGCCGCGAGTCCTGCAGGCTCTCAGGGAGGACATCGACGGGCTCTATGCGCTCTACGCGCTCCGCGAGCTGTGAAAAATTAAAAATTTTTTTATCCTGCGAGTCCCCGATTAGGGCGATGAGCCGTAGCGTCGGAAGCCTGGCTCTACCCATAACGATCAGCATCCTGGCAGACTCGCTACTAAGCGTGGTTGCGCTCAGTACAGTATCCAGGCTCTCGACAACCGCCGTTGCCGCCACAGGCCTCGCCTCCTACCTGTTCTTCCTGGTGAACGCCCTAGCCACAGTCTTCACTGGAGGCTTGATGGTCGTGGCCTCGCAGGCTATTGGCGCGGGAGAGGAGGGAACCGCGGGACGCGCTACCGGCGAAACTATCACCTTGTCCTTAATCGCGTCCGCGGCCTTCATGCTGACAGCGTCCCTGTGGCTCCCCCACTACCTAGCCGCCGTCTCCTCAGGCAACAGAGAGGTTGCAGCCATGGCGCTAGACTACGCGGTGGCGCGCCTCTTCTCGCTACCCGCGCTGATGCTCAACGTGAGCCTCAGTGCGGCTTACAGGAGCGCGGACAAGCCGTGGCCGAGCGCGTACTCCTCCGTAATAAGCGTAGCTGCGGGCTCCCTGCTGATACCTGCATTGACGCTCGGAGGCCCCGGCATCCAGGCTATGGGCTTGAAGGGGGCGGGGATTGCGATGACACTAGCGAGCTACGCGGGGCTGGTGGCCTACGCTGTGTGGAGGCCCCCGCTCAAGATAGTAGTTGCTAGGCCCAGCCTCCTGAGCCTCAAGGTTATCGCCCTCGGAGCCCCAACTGCGCTGGAGAGGCTCGTCGCGAGCATAGCCCAGAACATCTACATAAGCGCCGTAGCCAAGGCCGGGACTGAAGCGCTAGCCGCGCACAACATAGGCATAACAGTCGAGATGCTGGTGATACAGCCGAGTTTCGCCATAAGCCTGGCCGCGCTCGTTAGGGCAGGCCAGAACACGGGGTCGGACAGCGTTGAGGAGGCCGAGAGGAGCCTGAAAGAGAGCATCAAGGTCGGCGCCTCTTGGATGGGCCTAGCCGCGCTCCTACTGTCCTTGATCTCCCCCTATGTCGGCCCCCTTTTCACGAGCGACCCGGAGGTCGCGAGGTTAGTCCAGGTATACCTGCTTCTTGCAGCCGCGAGTGAAGTGGGCCTCGGGGTAAGTAGCGCAGTTTATGGTGCTGTGCGCGGAATGGGTAGCGTCTGGCTCCCCCTAGCCATCAATAGCTTCACGGTGGTCTTCTTTAGAGCGATCCCAGCGCAGGTTCTTGCCGACATGTATGGCGCTTTGGGCGCGTGGGTGACCCAGAACACGGACATATACGGCAGAGCCTTACTGGCACTCCTAGCCTGGAAGCTACTAGGAGCTAGAAGGCTCGCCAGGAAAGTGGTCTAGCCCTGCGATAGGAGCCTCCAGAGCTCGTCCGTTACGGGCTCCAAGATCTTTTCCTCCACTCCACCCTTCCTGACAAGGGTAAGCCCCTCACCCCTCTCGAGGCGCCCTATAGTCGCTGCTGGCACCCCGGCCTCCGAGAGCACTCCGAGAAGTCTCTCGGCACGGCTGGGTTCGACGGCAATGAGCAGAGACCCCGAGCTTATCAGCCTGAGAGGATCGCAACCGAGTACGCGGCAGATCTCGGCGGTCTCGGCCCTGACCGGCACCTGCTCCTCGAAGACTACAGCCGAGAGCCCCGACGCAATAGCCATCTCCTGCACTGCGCCGAGTACCCCACCTTCGGTCGCGTCATGCATCGCGTGGACTCCCCCCACCTCTACAGCGAGCATTGCCTCGCGCACGACGCTGAGCTCCCGAACGAACAGCTTCGCCCTCTCGAGCGTGTCCTCGCTGACTCTTCCCGCGAGCCTGTCCCCGAACTCGGCTGCGAGAATAGCGGTGCCCTCGACTCCAGCCCCCTTCGTGAGCACGAGCACGTCGCCTGGCCGGGCGTTGGCCGTGGAGACCACTCTCCCCTTCTCGGCGACGCCGAATGCCGTCGACACGACTATAGGCCTGCCTAGACCAGGGGTGACCTCTGTGTGGCCTCCAATAACCACTGCTCCTATCTCGTCAGCAGCCTCCCTGGCCTGCCTCGCTATCCCGAGCGCGTACGCTGGTGTGGAACCCTCGGGTAGCAGGATTACCGTTGTAAGCCACCTGGGCCTGGCACCCCTAGTCGCGACGTCGTTTGCGGAGACGTGTACAGAGTACCAGCCTATCCTCTCTACGGCGCCAGTTATAGGGTCTGAGTGCACCACGAGGACGCGGTCCCCGAGGTCTATTAGGGCCGCGTCCTCCCCCACGCCTGGGCCGAGGATGACCGAGGGGTCTGGCCTGGAGATGACAGAAAGAAGCTTCCTGAGCTCGCTATAGGGGAGCTTGCCTATTGGGAGAGACAAGGGGAGTCACGCCCCCTTGAGAGCCCTCTTAACCGCGGGACCAACAGTGCTGGCCACAGCGATGCCTGCAAGCGCCTGGAATACGTTCCCCGGTAGCTCTGCAAAAGCCCCAGCGCCGTACAGGACATACTCTACAGCAAAGTAGCCCAGAACCATTATAGCTCCTCCGAGCGCACAGCCTGCCAGCGTCCTCAACCTACCACCCTTCTGCGCTATGAGGCCAACAACGAAGCCCTCCAAGCCCTTAATCACGAGCGTGAAGGGGGCCCACCAGGAGTAGCCCGAGAGCACGTCGGCTAGAGCCGACCCGACGCCCCCAGCCACGGCCCCAACCAGGGGGCCGAATAGAACGCCGGAGAGCATGACCATTGTGTCGCCGAGGTTTATGTAGCCGCGCGTCTCGGGCACCGGGATCTGGACTATCATCGTGGCGACAGCCGTGAGAGCGGCCATCACGCTAGACTCAGCTACGAGCACAGCTCTTCTAGCCCTCATACGCTACTTGTCGTAGCAGAGCCCCTATAAGGGCTTTCTTGAACGTTCAATTAAACTGCAAAGCGTTATTAGGATGGATTCGTTAGATCTAAGGCTATGGGTAGCTGGGAGCGCTGGGTCGACTGGCTGGAAGATGCCGAGGACGACTTAGCCGCCGCGCGGGAGCTCTTCAGAGTCGGCAGGTACGCGAAGGTGTGCTTCCTAGCCCAGCAGGCCGCCGAGAAGGCTCTCAAAGCCCTCCTAATGAAGAGGTTGGGCGTTTACGAGAGAACGCACAGTATAGCCGCGCTAATAGAGAGGGTCAGGCGCTCTGTGGACGTGCCAGGCGACTTACTCGACTACGGCGAGTTACTGGACAGGTACTACGTGCCCTCCAGGTACCCTAACGCGTGGCCGTCGGGCTCCCCGAGCAGGCGCCTCAAGGAGAGCGACGCCAGAGCAGCCCTCGAGGCTGCGGTGAGGATCCTTGAGTACGTCAAGGGGAATATACAGGCTTAAGGAGCTAAACCCGTCTCTCGACGTCGGCGAGCTCTCCGTGCTGCTCGGATCCCTCTCCTCGGGAGCGCTCTCGATAACAGTCTATGGCTCAGCCGCTAGGGGCAAGTACGTGCGCGGGCTCAGCGACGTCGACGTGTTGGTGGTGACGGCCGGAGAGCCCCCCTGCAGGGCCAGAACCTTTGGCCTATCACTCGGCGACGTGAACGTGGTGTACATGTCCAGGGAGGAGTTCTGTGGGGCCCTCACCTTAGGGAACCAGATAGCCCTAGAAGCTGTCTCTGCGGGGGTGGTTGTATTTGGGGAAGACCCCAAGAACCTGTGTGGGAACCCACCGGAACAAGAGAAGTCTCCACCCGTGGGGTTAACGCCAACAACCTGTGGTCGGCACTAGCCCACGAGTAGAGGCCCAGCGAAGCCGCAAGCTGGGACAAAGACATAATAGACTGCTAGAACCACAGTCGCGTTGTAGGGGTGGGAGGTGGACGAGATAGCCAGGAAGGCCAGGGAGGTTCTCAGGGGGAACCCGCCTCCGGAACTAGAGTCGCTTGCCCTGGCCTACAGGCAGCTCAGGTCTGAGTTCCCCGGGAAGAGTGAGAGCTGGTTCTACAGGGCCGTCTACAGGGCTCTGGCTGGAGTCGAGACCCTCAGGGAGGGGCACTGGCTCGTGAAAGGGTTCCCGGAGCTAGGGGACTCGAGGCCCTTCTACAACGTGTGGCTGGCTGGCGGCAGGTACAAGTGCGACTGCTTCTACCACGCCCACGGGTATTCCCGGGAAAGAGGAATCTGCACGCACATTGCCGCCGTCATGCTCTGGAGGCGCCAGACTAGGCTCAGCGAGTTCAGCCCAAGTGGTAGACAGTAGGGGTCAGGGTTCTGTCGACTACCACGAGTTTCCCGTTGCCAACCCTCTCCCATCCCTCCAGCCCCCCGAGCGGTTGAGACGCTACAGCCACCAGCTCTACTCCTTCTATCATGAACCTCCCTATGTACATCGTGTAGTACTCCGTATTCGTGCTCCGGAACTTGTTTAGAGCGTATAGCCGCGAGCCGTCGCTGAATACAGAGTTGATGCTCGTGTACTCGAGCCTGTCAACCTCCGAGACCGCCAGCGCCACGCCCTCAACAGGATCCCTGGCCTCCTCGACAAACTTGAGGATGAGGTGGAAGAACGCCTCGGAGTCTGTCTTGCCCTGGAGCCTAGAGGCTCTGTCGCCCAGTAGCCGTCTCAGCTCGCTGTAGCTCCTAACAGTGCCGTTGTGGGCGAAAGCCCAGCCGTCGGCTACGAAGGGGTGGGTGTTCTCGTAGTTCACCTCGCCGAACTCCGGGCTAGCCTTGCGTATGTGGGCTATGGCGAGCATCGAGTTGACCTGCTGTAGCACCTTCCTGGCGTTCTCGGACTTGTACAGCGCCACACCCTCTTTGTAGAGCTCCCAGCCAGCGCTACTAGTCCACGCGACACCCCAGCCGTCATTGTGGATCTGGGATAGAGTGTAGAGGTTGGCCTCCCCGGAGAAGAACGCGAAACTAGGGTTGACAGGCCTCCTGGCGATGTAGCCGAATAGCCTGCACACAACTCCTAGCACTACACGTGGTTTTTTAAAGTCTTGCTCAACGCTGACCAGTACACAGTGGTTGAGCTACGGGCGACCGGCTGGTAGCTGGTTCTTCTAAAGAGAAGTACCACAGCAGGCCCATACACCTGACTCAACAGGCTTCTCTCAGCAGTTGGCGGCCACAGCGTCTCACCCCCAGCAGTCCACCTTACTCAGACCCCCAAACAGCAATCTAGTCACGCCCCCGCTCTCAGGAGCGGGGGAACTGTGGGAGGGTCTTGCTCGTAAGTAGATTAATAAGCTTCCTGTTACAGTTCTTAGGTTAGGGATGGAGCTAGAGTTCCTGATCGGCTTATTGAGCGTCGTGGCAACAGTAGTCACATCCACGGTCTCCCTAGCGTACTGGCTCGGGAGGAAGTTTTCGGAGATAGATGCCAGGTTCAGGGAGGTGGACTCGAAGTTCGAGAGGCTAGCTTCAGAGTTTGACTCAAGGTTCAAAGAAGTTGACTCGAGGCTCGAGAGCATTGAGAGGAAGATAGGTAGCTTGTCTAAGGCGTCTAGTGAGGCTTACAGGACGGTAGTGGACTTCCTGGCCCTTAAGGGCCTCCTTGAGAGGAGTGAGGCAGAGTACCTGGTCAAGAGAGTCGAGGGGATGTTTGCCTTGCTGCCGCGAGCGAACCCGCTCACAGAGGAGGAGTTGAAGTTCGTGAAGGAGTTTCTGGCTAGGGCGTCGAGAAATGTCGACGAGGTGACGGTAGACGAGGCCGAGAAGGCATACGAGATAGGAGTTAGGCTCTTTGCCGACGACGGGGACTGGAGGGGCTACATGCTGGCTATGGCTGCCGCCTACGTTAGGGGCTACCTAGTCAGCAGGGAGGTGAGGAGAAAGAAGGAAAAAACCCCTGAGCAACGCACCTAGAAGCTTAGCTCTATGTGGAAGCAGGCTCGCGCATAAAAGCCTATATAGGTGGCCTTGTTCTCAGGAGCCGTGTCAGAGAGGTTTGTCGGGGCTATTGGGGAGTCATGTGTCTCAGTATTCCTCGCCGAGCTGGGGGACAAGACTATGCTCGCTACGGCTGTTATGGCCCTACGCCACAACCCGGTACACGTACTCGCCGCGTCGCTACTGGCATACTCCTTTGCGAACATTGTACCGGTGTTTGCCGCGTCGAGCCTAGTCTCCCTCGTATCCAGCTACGCCTGGCTACTCAGAGTGCTGGCAGGGGCGCTCTTCGTCGCACTAGGAATCGCCAGCCTCTTCTCGAGGGTGAGGGCGTCTGAGTGCGAGAGCCTGGGCGCGACTTTCACGGCGCTACTACTCTCAGAACTCGGGGACAAGACCCAGCTGGCGACCATAGCTGTGGCTCTAGCCTCTGGAAACCCCCACGCCACGCTAATCGGTGGCGTGCTGGGCTACCTCGCCGCAAATGCCATGAGTGTCCTCGTGTCGTCCCGTGTATCGCGTAGAGTAAGCCTAGACGTGCTGGGGAAGGCCTCGGGCGCCCTCTTCGTAGCGCTGGGCATTGTAGTAGTCCTTTCAGCGCTACTCTGAGCCCACCGTCGCCGTGATGGCCTCGCGCGCCTCCCGCTCGCTCAGGTTCAACTTGTGGAGTATTGTGTACCTCTGCCTCAGCCTGGGCGCCTCGAGGAGCGCGCGGGCGGCTTCCTCGACGGACAGGCCTATCTCCCTTACGCTCGTCGGGGCGCCTACTCTCTTCAGCGCATCTCTAAGCCTCCTCCAGTCAATCCCGTGGAGGTAGGCCGACACGATGGAGCCAACTCCCACCTGCTCGCCGTGCAGCCCGCCTCTCTCGGGGTAGAGTTTGTCGACGGCGTGGCTGAAGAGGTGTTCTGCCCCGCTACAGGGCCTACTACTGCCAGCTACAGACATGGCCATACCAGCCATCAGGCCTGCCTCGGCCAGGACGCGTAGCCCCCGCGTAGACCACCTCGAAACCTCTTCGATGTTCTCTAGCACCATGGAGGCGGCTGACTCCGCGAGCCTCAGGGAGGACTCGGGTATATCCTCGCCCCTCTCCCGGATAGCCAGCCTGGCGTCAGCGACG